>DJMI01000063.1 GCA_002435335.1 Nitrosomonas sp. UBA6494 | reverse complement strand
AAAACGTTTTTCAACGGCCTGCTAAACTACCGCCAAATTCAAATAACTATGATCGAGTATTCCAACCCAATCATTAGTCCAGTATTTATCCAGAATGCGGATGGCTTCAGTAGTTACCATATCAGCCAATTCGCCGTCACTCCAAACTATTGATTCAGGGGTGTCACTCAATGCGGCAAAAAGCAATGATTGAAAATCAGCTTGATTCCCATTCTCTGGAAAAGCATTAATTTGACTCAGTTCAGCTTCGTCCAAGGCAGAAAATATATTGATTAAAGAACCGTAAAATAGAGATTCTATGTTTTCATTAGTTGCTGGAACGTTATCCAGATTCGAAACGCCCAGTTCTCCGGAAGAATAAATATGATCAGCTTTTTGATACGAATAAACGGAACCAAAAGATAAATCATAATCATACCGATACCTGGGATCAAAATTGATTACCGGTTCGACTACTTCACGCAAAGCCGCATTCGACAGAACTCCTTCTCTGGAATTGAATGAAACAAGCTGCTCCAATGTTCCCAAATCGGAGTTGACTAAGATACTGACATCCAATTTAGTGCTGATTAATGCGCTGCTGTAGCCTGCGGCTAAAAAATATCCATGAACAATATCAGTTGAATAACCGGTTATGTCGCTCAGCATTCGAGAAGTTATACCAAACTGTGATGCTGCATCAAAAATTATTTGCGGGCGATTGATGTTTGCAATGATAAAATCATTGGCTTGCTTCATTGTTATGCCAAGTATGGCTAAATGCTTTTCCGTTAACACGATAGGCCCCTTGATTTACTGCACAATATATTGTTTTTGTGAATTAATTCTAGCAGTTCTTGGCACAAATTTGCGAAAAAAGTTTTAACATAATACGCCACATCAAATTTCAGGTACCTAGTTATCAGCATAACAAATTTGACGAACTATCTTAGTTCCCGTATAAGGAGTTGTTACTAAAATTTGCTGGACACAATGAATTTACCGTTCAACAAGTGGCTGTTATTGTTTTTCATGCTATGGTTCCCGCTACAAGGTGCAGCAGCGGCTATTTTGTCCGTATGTTCGCAGGATGGTATCAATCATCATACGGAGCAGATGGTGCAGGAAAGCGGAGAGCATCATCACGGCGACTGCCATAAGCAAAACGACGGCAGCGACAGCGAACATTTACTGACCAGCTTGCCGTGCGATGATTTTTCGTGCGAAGCCTACAGTCATACGCTGATCCTGCCGGCTTACACGGCATCAATTGCAATCAGCAACGATTCCGTCATTTCTTCCTATCTTTCCGGTTTTATTTCTTTCGTACCGGAACAACCGCAACATCCCCCTCTAACCGTCTAACACATCGATATTGTTTGCGTAACAACGCAAACAAAACGGAACAAAGCGCCTCGCAACAATTTCTGTTGCCATATTAGCGCTGTGGACTGCCGCTATTTTTTGGCGGCGATATCGTTGACAACGGTCAGGAGGTATTCATGTTTTTATTATGCTCTGTTCAAATTTGTGCATCCTCGCTCAGGGGGGTGCCGTGATGCGCGCGGTTGCGGTTGCGTCGGTATGGGCTATTACCATGCTAACCGCACATGCCCAAGAAACCCGTTCACTGGTATTTTCAAAAGCGATCGAACAAGCGACCGAAGCCGCGCTTTTGTTGCACGATACGCCTTTGTTATCCGATCTGATCACGGAAGCACTGGACAACAATCCCGAAATCCGCGCGGCGGCGCAGGAGCGAGAAGCCGCGCAGCAACGCATCGCACCGGCAGGCGCGCTGGACGATCCGCAGATCGAGATCGGCGTACTTTATATGCCGATTGCCGCATCGCCGTTCCGTACCGAAGACATGACGATGAAAATGATCGGTCTGGCGCAAACGTTACCTTTCCCCGGCAAGCGCGATTTGCGCGAAGCGGTGGCTGGCAAGGACGCGGAAGCGATCGAATTCGGTTACCAGGAAACCGTCAACCGTATCGTGCATGACCTCAAAACCGCGTATTTCGATTCCGGATTAACGTTGGAACTGATTCAACTGGTCGAGAAAAACAAGCAAACGCTCGAACATTTTTTGCGCATCGCGGAACAGCGTTATCAAGTCGGGCAAGGTAGCCAGGCCGATGTGCTGAAAGCGCAAACGCAAGTGTCACGCATGACGGACCGGCTGATCGACCTCGGGCGTGAGCAGCGCATATTCGAATCGAATTTGCTGCGCGCATTGGGACGAGGTTTCGGCAGCCAAGCACCGGTGCCTTCGCCGGTACAGCTTTATCACGAATCGGGGCTGAAATTCGATGCGCTGTATCAAGTCGCTTTGATTCAACGCCCACGTTTGTTGGCGTTGACAAGCCTGATCGCGCGCAGCGACAAGGTATTGGAATTGGCGAAAAAAGATTATTACCCCGACTTCACGCCGAGGGTGATGTACGGGCAGCGTGAAAGCCGCTTGGACGGCACCGGGCGTGCCGATGAAGTCAGTTTTACCGTAACCATGAATCTGCCGGTGTGGCGCAAGAGCAAACTGGAACCGCGCGTTTCCGAAGCGCTGGCGCTGCGCGACCAGATGATGAGTCTCCACCAGGCACAAATCAACGAAATTGCCGCCAACTTGCGGCAGCAATTGGCAATCGCCGAGCAAAGCTATAAATCGGCGCAACTGTATCAATCGACCATCCTGCCGCAAGCGCGCCTGACTGTCGAATCGTCGCTGGCGGCTTATAAAGTCAATCGCGTCGATTTTCTGACCTTGCTCGACAATCAAATGACCGTGTTCGATTATGAAACCAGCCTGGTGACGGCAGTGGCCAGCTACCACAAATCGCTCGCCGAAATCGAGTTGCTGGTCGGCAAGCGTCACGATAAGCACCGGTAAGGGAGTTCACCATGAAATTAACTATGAAATTACTGCTGACCGTTGTAATCATGGCAGCCCTGCTGTTTACCGGTTATTGGCTGGGCAGCGTGCAATCGCAAAATGCCGCACAAACGGGAAAAAGCAGAAAAATTTTGTATTACCGCAATCCGATGGGATTGCCGGACACATCGCCGGTGCCGAAAAAAGACCCGATGGGCATGGATTATCTGCCGGTTTACGATGGCGAGGAAGAAACCCCCAGCGATCTCGGCTGGGTAAGCATCAGCCCCGATAAAGTACAAAAACTCGGGGTGCGCACCGAGGCTACGGCGATGCGCGAACTGATGCGCACGGTGCGCGCAGTGGCGACGGTGCAAACCGACGAACGCAGGCAATTCACGCTGGTGACCAAGTTCGAAGGCTGGATACAGCGGCTGTACGTCAATACCACCGGCCAGGCGGTGAAAAAGGGCGATGCGTTGATGGATGTTTACAGCCCCGATTTGATTACCGCGCAGCAGGAATATCTGATCGCGCTGAAAGGCCTGCAATCGACCGCTGACGGCACGCCCGACGTACGCCAGGCGATGCAGCGCTTGGTGGAGAGCGCGTTGCAGCGGCTGCGCAACCTGGATATCGCGGAAACCGAGATACGTCGCTTGCAACGCGAAGGTCAGGTGCAGCAATACATGACGCTGCGCTCCAAAGCCGACGGCGTGGTGCTGGAAAAGATGGCCGTGGAAGGTCAGCGCTTCATGCCCGGCGATACCTTGTACCAGATCGCCGATTTGTCGCAGGTATGGCTGCTGGCCGACGTGTTCGAGCAGGATCTGGGCATGATCCATGCCGGACAATCGGCCACGGTGCGCGTCGATGCCTATCCCGGCAATGTGTTCAACGGCGAAGTGGCGTTCATTTATCCGTCGATTACGCCGGAGACGCGCACCGCTGTGGTGCGCATCGTTTTGCCGAACCCGGGCGGTTTGTTGAAACCGGCGATGTACGCGCGCGTCGAATTCGCTTCCTCGCATAGCAAGAACAAGGTGCTGACGGTGCCGGATTCCGCCGTGCTCGATACCGGCACCAGACGCGTGGTGCTGGTGGAACGCGGTGCCGGGCTGTTTGAGCCGCGCACGGTCAAACTCGGTTTTCATGCCGACGGCTACGCCGAAGTGCTGGGCGGATTGCGTCTCGGCGAAGCGGTCGTGGTCAAGGCGAATTTTTTGATCGACGCGGAAAGCAATTTCAAAAGCGCGCTTAGCGGCTTCGGCCACGGTAGCTTCGAAGCGGTGGCGCACGAACAAGATACCGCCGAATCGCACCCCGGTGAATCCGCCCGCGCCACACATCGCGGCGAAGGCGTAATCCGAGCGCTGGATTTCGCGCACGGCGTGGTCACATTGGCGCACGAGCCGATTGCCAGTTTGAACTGGCCGGCGATGACGATGGATTTCCGCGTGCTCGAGCCGTCGCTGTTGCCAGCGCTCAAGCCGGGACAGCGCATCGTTTTTGAGATGGCGGAAGAATCCGCCGGCGAGTTCGTGCTGGTGCATATCGAAGCCGCCGCAGCGCATCACGACCATTCAGCCCATTGATGCGGGAGGAATCATGCTGAAAACAATTATCGAATGGTCGATCCGTCATGTGTTTCTGGTGTTGCTCGGCACGGCTTTTATCGTCGGCTGGGGGATTTATTCGCTATGGAAAATGCCGGTCGATGCGATTCCCGATTTGTCCGACGTGCAAGTCATCATTTATACCGAATACCCCGGCCAGGCGCCGCAAGTGGTCGAGGATCAGGTCACCTATCCTCTGACCACGGCGATGCTTGCGGTACCGCGCGCCAAGGTGGTGCGCGGCTTGTCGGCGTTCGGCGTGTCGTTCATTTATGTCATTTTCGAGGACGGCACCGATATTTACTGGGCGCGTTCGCGCGTGCTGGAATACCTGAGTTTCGCCGCCAACCAATTGCCGCGCGACGTGCGTCCGGCGCTCGGGCCAGACGCCACCGGCGTCGGTTGGATTTATCAGTACGTGGTGCAAGGTAAGGAGCGCACGCTCGACGAATTGCGCGCGTTGCAGGATTGGTTCCTGCGCTACCAGCTCACCACCACCGAAGGCGTGTCCGAAGTCGCCAGCGTCGGCGGTTTCGTCAAAACCTACCAAATCACCGTCGATCCGCGCCGTCTGCAAGCCTACAACATTCCGCTGAAACGCATCACCGAGGTTATTGCTGAGAGCAACCGCGACGTCGGCGGGCGCGTGATCGAATTGACCGAAACCGAATATATGGTGCGCGGGCGCGGCTATCTGCGCGGCATCGGCGATCTGGAAAATCTGGTGGTTAAGGCGCATGAAGGGATGCCGGTCTTGCTGCGCGACGTTGCCAGGGTTGAATTGGCGCCGAGCGAGCGGCGCGGCATTACCGAACTGAACGGCGAAGGTGAAGCGGTCTCCGGCATTGCAGTGGCACGCTACGGTGAAAACGCACTGGACGTGATTCACAACCTCGAGCAAAAGCTCGACGAAATCCGCACCGGCTTGCCGGACAACGTGTCGGTGGAATCGGTATACAACCGCTCGGAACTGATTCATCGCGCCATCGATACGCTGCGCGAAGTGTTTATCGAGCAAATCGTCATCATTGCGCTGGTGTGTGCAATATTCCTGATGCACGCACGCAGCGCCCTGGTCGCGATCATCATGCTGCCGATCGGCGTGTTGATCGCTTTCATCGCGATGACTTATCTGGGCATCAATTCCAACATCATGAGCTTGGCTGGTATCGCGCTGGCAATCGCAGAAATGACCGATGCCGCGATCGTGATGGTGGAAAACGCACACAAGCATCTGGCGCGCGCCGGACCGGGGGAATCACGCGTTCGCGCAGTGATCGCCTCATGCCAGGAAGTCGGGCCATCGCTGTTTTTCAGCCTGCTGATCATCACCGTGTCGTTTCTGCCGGTATTCGCGCTGGAAGCGCAGGAAGGCCGCATGTTCCAGCCGCTCGCGTATACCAAAACCTTTGCCATGGCGGGCGCGGCGCTACTGTCGATCACGCTGGTACCGGTATTGATCTTGCTGCTGATCCGCGGGCGTATTCCGCGCGAGCAAGACAACTGGCTTGGGCGCATCATGATCCGCAGTTATCAACCGCTGGTCGGTTGGGTATTGCGCTGGAAAAAATCGATTGTGGTGATCGCGCTCGGCGTGCTGGCCGCTACGGTTTATCCGGCGATGCGGCTGGGCAGCGAATTCATGCCGACGCTGAACGAAGGCACACTGCTGTATATGCCCGTGACCCTGCCCGGTATTTCCGTGACCAAGGCGGCGGAAACCATGCAGACGCAAAATAAAATCATCATGAGCTTTCCCGAAGTCGCGTCGGTGTTCGGCAAAGCAGGCCGCGCCGATACCGCCACCGACCCGGCACCGCTGGAAATGACCGAAACCATCATCAATCTGAAACCGGAAAGCGCCTGGCGCCCCGGTATGACCATCGACAAACTGATCGCCGAACTCGACCAGGCGTTGCAAATCCCCGGCGTCGCGAACGCCTGGACCATGCCGATCAAAAACCGCATCGACATGCTGGCGACCGGCATCCGCACGCCGGTCGGCATCAAAGTGTTCGGCAACGATTTGAACCAGATCGAAACCATTGCCAAACAAATCGAAGCGGTGGTCAGAACTGTGCCCGGCACCACCAGCGCGTACGCGGAACGCATTACCGGCGGGTATTACCTCGATATCGAACCCGATCGCATGGCGTTGGCGCGCTACGGCCTGACCGTCGGCGATCTGCTCGACGTGGTATCGGTCGCTTTGGGCGGTGAAGTGATCACCACCACAGTCGAAGGTCGCGAGCGTTTCGACGTCGCCATCCGCTATCCGCGCGAACTGCGCAGCGACCCGCAAGCCATTGCGACGCAAGTACTGGTGCCCGCGATGGGCGGCACCATGATTCCGCTCGGACAGCTCGCCGCTGTGAAGCTGATGCAAGGCCCGCCCAGCATCCGTACTGAAAACGCGCTGTTGTCGGCATATATCTTCATCGACATCCGCGACCGCGACATCGGCGGTTACATCGCCGAAGCGCAACGGATGGTGCGCGAGCAGGTGCAATTTCCGCAAGGTTATTACGCCACCTGGAGCGGGCAGTTCGAGTACATGGAACGCGCCACCGAAAAACTCAAAATCGTCGTGCCGCTGACCGTGTCGCTGGTGTTTTTGCTGGTGTATTTGAATTTTGGCCGTCTGACCGAAACGCTGATCGTGATGCTGTCGGTGCCGTTTTCTCTGGTCGGCGGCATCTGGCTGATGTATTGGCTCGACTACAACCTGAGTATCGCTGCAGTGGTAGGTTTCATCGGCCTGATCGGCATTGCCGCCGAATCCGGCATGGTGATGCTGGCGTTCATTGACCAAGCGCTGACCACCATCGCGCGGCAACGCAAAGCGATGGCCGAGCAACTCGCGTTATCGGACTTGTACGACGCCGTGATTCAAGGAGCCGTATACCGCATCCGTCCGGTAATGATGACCATCGCCGGCAGCGTCATCGGCCTGCTGCCGGTAATGCTCAGCACCGGCACCGGCTCCGAAATCATGCGCCGCATTGCCGCCCCAATGGTCGGCGGCATGGTCTCGGCGACGATCCTGACGCTGATCATTTTCCCGGCGGTGTATGCGGTGGTGAAGGAGATTCCGTTGCGGCGGGTGGGGTGGAAAAGAAGGTAATAAGTAACTACTCACCCAATTCGGCAATAAACATGTGCGTATTCGTTGATTCTAAAATAACCTGATACCTTTTGAGACCTTTGCACGGCAACTCGTTTATTTTCCGCAAGGGATGATATAGTAACTTTATTATTCAATAGATTGAAAGTTATGGGTTTGAGTTCTGCAGATTACTGTGTTACACGAACAACGCGCAAAGGTAATTTTCTGAATCAAATAGATCAGCTGATTGACTGAGCACCTATCAAGTAAACAATCGAAAAGCACTATGCACCAGTTTCTGATGCTGCTGGACGCCCTGCCTCAAAGTCGGGCGAGGAATGAAAGGTAGGTTCTGGCTGAAACGCTAGGACATGGACGTATCCTTTCCACCGATACGCGTAACTTTGAAACTTATCGCTGGAAGAATTATTATTACCCATTCCAAAATTTACTGTTTCCCGATGATTGATGTTACCGTTGCGGCGTTAAAGATCGCCTAAGTCAGATAGGTTGCTCGTTGAGCGAGTTTGATTTCTATTTTATTGCCCATTTTTGATAATTTTCAGCTATGCTGTTGTTTTATAACTGGAAAAAGGAGGAGGCAGAATGATTAGAGATCAGTTTAAAGAGTATCCGGTGTCGGTAAGCTATCAAAATATTCGCGCTAAGCTTGATACTGGGGATGTCGTCATCTTCGGAGGTCAATACCGGATGTCGAAAATGATTCGTTTAGTCACCCGGTTTCCTGCCTCTCACGTCGCTTTGATTATTCGCGAGGACAACCGTAATTCATTTATTGAGGCTTCTGAAGGCGATATGTACCCAGAGCGGGAAGGCGTCATTATCAGTCAATTTTCTAATTCCATTCCGTTCTATAAAGGGGACATCTGGATCGCTCGATTGAACGCTGACATTAGGGAGAGAGCCGATATAGAGAAAATGAAATCGTTTTTAAAAGAGCAAGTGGGTAAAGGCTATGATTATAAAAATATGCCTAAAGCCGGTTTTGATTTCCTGGATCCAATCAGTAGTATCACGCGAAGCGAGGAGAATTCATCGCAAATGTTTTGCTCAGAACTGGTCGCTGCGGGTCTGAAGGCTGCGGGTATTCTTCCTGAGAGTATCAACGTTAGCGAAGTTTCACCTGCAGATATCATCAAATATAAAATCTTTGAGCCAACTTATTACCAAATCAAGGCTTTCGATTATAAAGCGATTAAGTTGCCGGGTTTCAATACGGTTACCATTTAATCGGTTTGGTTGTTAAATAAAGCCATTGACTAGGAGTCAATAGTGAAGTGAGTTGATGCAAAGTTATGTAGTGTTGACTAACACTACGGCATGAGAACGATGTTATCAGTTGGTCATTTGTTACTGTGCTCTCCAGCGACAGAGAGCACAGTAATTGATAAAACACCTACGATACAGAGTATGTTTGTTATTAAACAATAACGCTCATGCTTTGAGTACCAAAGTCCAAATTAAAGCTGTCATCGTACAATCCGACTAAGGTGGTATCGGTTTCATCCACGAGATCGATTGCGGTTAACTCAAAGTCTTCTGCCGGATCGCTGTCCAAGTAATAGTCATATGCGCCTTTCACGGTGAGCAAATCGTAATCAATGTCTGTGGTTTTCACCAAATTTGTTTGGTTGGCAAATAGGGCATTTGCATCGATTTCAACGGTAAAATCGACATGGCCGTCTCCATTGCCACCGTTTGCAATTGCATCGTACGTTGCAACTGCATTTTGCAACGTGACTTCATCGCCAAAGGTGATATTCATGGTATCGCCGTTTTCGAAAGTAATGATGCCCGGCAAATCTTGTGCTGTCATCTTCATCGATTGCGCGAGATCCATGTTCATACCGATATCGAAATCCAATAACTCTACAAACCCTGCAGCAGCAACTACCAAAGGGACATCTAAGGCGAAAGGTATGTCGAATGGCCCAACGCCGGCATACCCCAGCGGAGATAAAATGGAATCGAGATCGCTGTCGATAGCGACGAAATCCTCATATGTACCCGATCCAGTAAATTCGCCAGTAAGTAAATTCTGGTTACTGTTCGCAACACTCAATTCCGGCCATGCGGCTGAAAATGTCGTACCGTTGATGTTTACAAAATCCGGATCATTGCCGTCTTCGACGGTGAGATACGGCACGGTAACGCTTTGAAGCGGGGGATCGACATTGACGATATCCCATTGAAGCACATCAGCGAAATCCGCATCGAGGTCAAGGGCTATCAGTACGCCGACATCGTACCCGGCGACAAGATAAATGCCATATTCCCCGCCGGCACCAGTGGTCGTGAATTGCCCGTCTTTGAGTGTGGCTGAAGTATCGATCTTTAATGTATCGGTAGTACGATTCATGGTGGTGTCGATCGTCAAATCATAGTTTAACTCTGCGTCGATACTGCCGCCATCCAGGGTGAATATGGGTTGCAGGCCAGCCGTTACGGTTGCCTCGACAGCAATATGCAACGGCCATGGATATTCGTCAAAATGGATGCCTTCATCTTGAATACCGAAGAACTCTCCAGTTGATGCTACCGAAGGAGCGTCGCCCCACATATTTTGATCTTCGGCGACAAAAGTTTTGTTGGCCGCGTTGCTATTAAAGTCGACTACGATCGGGATGCTGGCGGAATTGTCTTCCGTGTCGTTATTGGAAGATTCGACGGAAGTCGCGGTGAACGAAAGGTCAAAATCAATATCCTGATTTTCCGGTAATGTCACCAGAAATTCTTGTTGCAATACGCCGTCCACCGATACCGGATTGTATGATGCCGGATTAATAGTGACTCCGTCCGGTAAAGAACCCGGTACTATGCTGTCGATAAATTCAGAACCATCATCATCCGTCTGTGTCGCGGTTACCAGCAGGCGCACTTGATTAACCGCATCGTCGGCGTCAACGACTTCGATAGTAACGTCAGGATCGTCCGCAACTGCCTGAACGGTAACGATAACCACTGCATGGTCGGTGCCGCCGTTACCATCGGAAATGCAGTATTCAAATGTGTCATCGCCGCTGTAATCGTCATTGGGGGTATACAAAACAGCATCTCCCGGCAGCAAATCGGCATCATCGCCGTCGACGATTGCCACTGTGCCATGCAGAGCACCGCTAACTTCAGTAATGGTCAAGGTATCGCCGTCGGCGTCGGTATCGCCATCAAGCGCATTGAATTTAACACCTTGAGCGGTTTCGCGGGGATTGCTCAATCCTATCGCACCGTCTTCATAAATAGCATAAGCATCGTCATCGGCTTTCGGCGCCGCAGGCGCGACGACAAACAGCTTGCCGTTGCTGCCGGGGACAACCGCTCCAAAATCGGCATGCGCAATGTCATCGAGTGTCAAATTACCGTCAAGGTTTGACATAGTGAATTCAACTTTTTGAATTGTCGATTGAGCACCTGGAGCGCCGAATTTCAGTCCCACGTCGAATGGAGAAGCCTTACCTGCCATATTGACCCCTCCACCCAAATTCAGCACACTGTCTGCGCTGACTTGAGATTGTGTCAAATTTCCGCCAACCACATTGGAAAAGGTTAATCCGGTAAGCTTCGCATTGTCGTTCAGATCAAAAAACAACCCTCTTAAATCTGCAGCTTTAGTGGCAGTTGCAAGCACTTCAGCAGTAAATTTTATGGTATGGTTTGTTTCATCTTCTATCGCAGTTATTTTCACTCCCGGTGTTGTCAGCGATCCGGGGATAAGAAATGAAATGCTTCTAACGCAGTCAACCATCGTTTGGCTCTCCTTTGCAATACATTGTTTATTAAATATAAATGTTTACAGGTTCCTGAGTTTCATCTTTCTTTCGGTGAATGAGCTTTTACTAGTCATATTTGCAAGAAATTTCATACTTCGGTAATTATCCCGATTTTTTCTTGCCCGGCGCAATAGTTGCTTTGTACTAAATTTGTACTATTTGTCTACAAAAATTAGTTGTCAGCACAAACTTGCTCTGAGGCGAGGATGGGGGTGTTAAATTAGAAAGTGCCAAGCTAATAACATACAATTTGCCATTAGCACCGAATGCAAGTTGATCAGGCAGCTCGCTTGCTGCATACACATGGAATTGTTCCAAATTACTGCTATCCGGCGACTCTAACAATGGGATGCGGTAGATCTTCCCAACGACTGGGTTTGCGGTCGTCGAAACGGCAAAGTGCAAGTACTGCCTCACCGGATCCAGCCTAATGCCGTTCAAACCGAAAGGAAAGAAAACGCTCCCTTCAAATTGCGGCGCCCTACCGCCAGGGTGCATACCGAAAGATGGTTTGTTGCAGTGAATCGGTAACATAAGCATTGCCTTCGGCATCAAAAACAATATCGTTAGCGATTGGTGGAATAACAGCACCTAGCAGTGGATAGATTGCATTGGTCTGTGCATGGCAAATCAGGCAATGGATCACTATACGCTTGTTGCACGTATTCGTGCCCTTGCCCTTCTTTTGGGAAGCGAATCAATCGAAGTTGCTTACTAAGCAACGTTTGAATGTGCTACGAGAGCAGTGATCAAGAGTACCATGACCCCATGCAAGGTTTTTAAAGTTGATGAAAAACTTATTTTTGTCAGCTTCATTTTGTTTCTTTAGTTGTTACATTATAAACCTTTGTGAATTAATGATTTAGCAGTTTTTTGATTACTTCTCAGTGTGATCGTTTTTATATCCGAGATGATGTTTTGAGCTAAGTGCCGGCATTAATTTAACATTGTATTGAGTTGGATCAATAAATCTCGTTTTAATTCGGCACAGAATTTCCATTCCACTATTACTTAATATTGGAGGAAATGATGAGTATGTTAGAAACAGAAGATGTTAAGGCGTTTAAAAGTTTGGGCCTGAATTTAGCCGTTATAGGCGGCGTAGCGGTAGCGCTGATTTATTTATCGATGTATTTATCGTAAATCATCGATCTAAAACGAGCATTTATTTCTTAATTCCAGTTCTTAAATGAACTATTTCACCTCTTATAGGTGTTTGAAATTTCTTTCTTAGAGGATGCTGAATGATTTGATGAGCAAGTTGATTGCTTGCCGGATAGTTATTCAGCATACTTCTGATGCCGAGCTAAAAAGCTGTGCGTTAGTCTCTTCCTGAGAAATTCTCTTTTCTTCAGGGAAACACTGATGTTTGGGCCATCGCAATCAAAGAGCCGTTCCGCGTGCGACGCTACAATCTGCTTCGATTGTCAGGATCCTTGTGTTATCCAAATAAACAATAAGATAAGGAAACTTTATGAAAATCGTTTGCGTTGCTTTACTCGCACTTTTCCTCACCGCTTGCATTTCTCATCCGCTGGAGGCTCCGCTACCTCCCGCAGTAGTCAAGCAAGTGCCGGATGACTGGCCGCAGGCAAAAAATAAAAAACTGCAAGAGATCGTGAGTTATTTGCAGTCGCATCACATTGCATACGACTGGTTTGGCAATTTTGCTTTCAGCGAAGCCGACGGTATTCCTTATATTGTGCTCAAGCTGATGCCCAAGTTGGCACCGGAGCTATGGAGTGGACCTGAAAATTTTCTCGATGACGTCGGTTTGTTTATCGATGAACGGCAGCCATCGTTTCCGATTGCACGCGGTGTCGGTTTTAGCGGTTTATCGCGTGCTGATGCCAACAGCAATATCGACTACGCATCGTTTACTTGCGGCGCCTGCCACATAGGTCGAGTACGCCTGGAAAACGGTCAAATCGATTATCTTGATGGGGGTGTCAATACGACATTCAACATCGTGTTGTTCCGTGTCAGGATGTACCAAACCTTACAAAAGGCATATGCCGGAGAAACCGGTGACAATAAATATCAACTGCTGACACAAAAGCTGCTGGCAGCGCTGGACGACACCCATCAACAAAACCCGGTGTATTTTTATAATAACTTCCAGTCTTCGATGCGGCATTTTGACACCGCTTATGAAGCCGCGCAGATCGCTTTATTCAAGAAAAATGCCGAGCAGATGGTCAAACAGTTTGCGCAGCGGGTCGAGGCTGAATACGACGGATTCGGCGCGTTAATCGAGAAAAATTACAGCGGTTTTGAGTCCCCGATGTTGGCCGGTTTTCCAGGCATGGCTGATGCTACCGGATTGAGTGCGGTCAATGGATATATTGATGCACGCAAGAAACCGATCCTGAAATGGTTTGCCGGACTTTCATTGCCGCCGGAACCCGGCATCACCGATTTTATGTCGGTGTGGGAGCAAGACAAACGTCGTGCCAGTTGGGATGAAAGGCATCAGCGGTTGATCAACGGTGGTGGTCAATGGAACGGCAACGTACCCATACCGGTTTATCGGAACCTGATCGCGATGCTGACGCTTGGTTTGGAACAAACCGACGTGCGTGTGGCCGCGTTTGCTTCGGAACTGCTCGATGGCTTGCCCGCCAAGCCTTATCCTTTTACCGTCGATACCGCATTGGCCAAAAAAGGACAGGCATTATTTGCCGAACATTGTGCTGATTGTCATCAGCCGAAAAACGGTAAGGTATACGATAATCTCGGCACCAGTATGAAACGCGCTTATGTAGTTGGTGCGCTGCTGAATTTCGCAGCACGCGATGAGTTATACGACAACTGCTCGCCGGAAACCACGATTCAGTTATATGGCAAGGATGTCAAGCCATGCGCCGAGTTCGACGGTGTTTCCATGGTAGGTAAAAAAGACCTGTTGATGTCACCGAACAATGAGCATCACGGCTACAACGCACGAGCGTTGAGTGGAGTGTGGGCACAGGCACCTTACTTGCATAACGGCACTGTACCAACGGTCTACCACCTGCTGGTACCGGACGAGCGCCCAGCAAGCTTCATCAAAAGCCGCCTTGATTATGATACCAAACTGCTCGGTTTTGCCTGGGATGCGCCATTATCGGGAAAACCAAATGAAGGTTACCTGTTTCAGACGAATGTCATTCCGGCATTAAGCAATAAAGGCCACGATCAAGATGTCGTAGAAGGTAACAAAACCTACCGGCTTAACTGGTCGGCAGACAAGGAAGGTGCATTTGCGATCATCGAGTATTTGAAGACGTTGTAATGGTGCGAACAGAGGTCTGCGACTCTTATCACGAAACAAAATCAAGTTGACCGATTGAGTCCCAATCGATACAAGTGATCTAGCAATTCTTCTTCTTTGTAAGGTTTGCCGAGAAAAACGCTAACACCTAGATCATTGGCGATTTTGCGATGCTTTTCCGCAGTGCGCGAAGATATGATAATGATCGGAATATGTTTGGTTGCCGGTGTTTTGCGAACGCGCTCGATCAATTCGAAACCGTTCATTTTCGGCATTTCCAGATCGATTAGCATGATGTCGGGTACGCTTTCTTGAAGGATTTCGATCGCTTCCTTGCCGTTCTTGGCAATCAGGATGTCGCAACCCTCGCGTTCTAACAGACGGCAAGTTACTTTCCGTACCGTCAATGAATCGTCGACAACCATCACGCTTGGCGCTTTAGTCGATTTCTTTTGCGCTGCCGCAGTTAATTTTGCCACCGGTGTTTTGAAAACTTTTTTTACGTCGCTGCGCTGCAGTAATTTGATCGGATTCAGAATCAAGATCACATCGCCGTCGCCGGTGATGGTCGCGCCTTCAACGCCTGGCGCTTTAGCCAATTGCGGACCGGCGGTTTTGATCGCCACCTCCGCTTCGCCGCATAATTCATCAACATGAATCGCCACACGATGATCACCGCTTCGCAAAAACAGCACGCAATTGTGATTAGCGGTACCGTGAGCGGAATGCGGTTGGTTCAACAAATGCGACAAGTGCGCAAAAGGATATTGCTTGCCGTTCAATTCGACCTGATGCAGTCGATACATTTTTTGTATTGCTGCCGAATCAAATTGTTGTTGGTGTTCGACAACAAAAGCAGGAATTGCGTAAATCTGTTTTCCGGTGCGCACCATGAAGGTTTGTGCCATCGATAGCGTCAGCGGAAGATGAATCGTGAATGTGGTTCCCCGATTTTGCGTGGATTGAACGGAGATGCATCCACCCAATAATGAAATTTCGTTCTTGACTACGTCCAGACCGATGCCGCGCCCGGCAATTCCGGTAACTGCATCCGTGGTCGATAGGCCTTGCATGAAAATCATCGACATTACTTTTTCATCGTTCGACATTTCATCAGGTTGCAGTAATCCCATTTTCTGTGCTTGTTCACGAATTCGTGGCAAATCCAGTCCGCGTCCGTCGTCGCCTACAACAATGACGATTTCGTTACCTTCTCGGCGTAATTGGATCGATACTTGGCCTGCTGCCGCTTTCCCGGCTCGCTTTCTTTGCTCGGGTGTTTCAATGCCGTGCGCGATTGCATTGCGCAACAGATGTTCGAGCGGTGGGTTGATTTTTTCCAGCACGTTACGGTCTATTTCGACTTCGCCGCCCTCTATCCGCAGGTTGGCTTTTTTGCCCATATCTTCGGACGCTTGGCGTGCAATGCGATAATAACGTTCGCCGAAATTGCTAAACGGCAAGGTGCGAATTTGCAGTAACGATTGCTGTAGTTGACGATTGATAATCGATTGCTGCACTACGGCCTCTTCGGCGACGATATGCGAACTACGCAGGCTTTTTTGTGCCGTGATGATGTCGTCGATGCTCTCAGCCATCAAACGGGTCAATTCCTGGAAGCGGGTAAAGCGATCGAATTCCAGCGGATCGAAAGCATGCTCGCTTTCGTTTTGTTGTGCCAGGTGCGATTGCATTTGCGTTTCCGCTTGAATTTCCACTTCGCGCAATTGATCGTGCAACCGGTGTGTACTCTCAGTCAGATCTTGCAACGATTGTTTGAAATTGTTGAGCTGGGCTTCTATTTTCGAGCGCAGCATGTTGGCCTCGCCGGAATCATTGACCAGACGGTCGATCAATTCGGAGTTGATGCGCAGTAATGTTTTTGTTTGCGGCGATTCGACTTTTTCGGTCAGTACTTGAATCGGTTCGAAATCATCCTGTACCGACTCGAATACGCTAGGTTGACTCTGTTGCAACTGTTCAATCACAGCACTGATGGCGTCAAATTCACTTTCCAATTGATCCAGTGCCGCAACGGAAATGTTGCGGTCACGGAAGGCCGTTTCAACATGGCTTTCCATGGCGTGAATCAACTCCCCTAAGTGAGCTGCACCGGCCATCCGGGCGCTGCCCTTTAACGTGTGCAGTAACCGCATTATCGCACGATGAATATCGTCATCCTGTGGCAAAATGCGCCAACCGCGCAATCTTCCACCGATTTGCGGAACAATGTCGTGTGTTTCCTCCAGAAATGCTTGCAGCAATTCCGGGTTGATGACATTGGTTTCGATACTTGCCGTACTTGGCGGTATATGCGGTATGAGTTGAGGTGCAAGCTGGGACTCGGCTGTTGCGGTATCTTTTTTGGTTTCGGCGACTGCTGCAACCCGGGTTTGGGAGTCGCGTTGCGGTTTTACTGCAGCAACCGGTTTTTTAACAAGCAGCGCTTTTGCTCTTTGTATCAATTCTGCGGCTTCGGCTTCGACTTCGACGCCGCCATGTGTTCGCAGCGCTTCGCACCATTCGGCATAAGCCAGGTGGACATGGCCGATCAGTTCCAGCAATGCTTCGGATGCTTCGGTTTTGTTGCTCACACAGAGCGTCAACGCTTGTTCCATGTGCCATGCAACTTCGCTTATGTCATCGAGCTTGACCATGCGACCGCTGCCTTTGAGTGTGTGAAAACCGCGACGCAGCTCGATCAGTGAGGTGCGATTCGCCGCATTGATACGACAATGCTGCAAATGCGTTGCGATCTCGTCAAGTACCAGAACGGCTTCTTCTAGGTAGACATCGAGTAATTCGACGTCAACGGCAGGTGCATCGGTAGTCGATAATGCCGGAATTGACTCTTGTATCGTGTCAACGACTGGCGTACTTGCGGCGATCGGTGCTGTTGTCTCGGTTTGTTGCGGCGAAGTGGTAATCTGAAATAATGCCAATGCTTCGTCGACAATCTGATGGCTGTCCGGTCTGCCGCTTCGGTAGGCTTCAACAAAATATCCCAAGCTGCTCAATCCGTCGACAAGCAGGATTTGTTCCGACTCGACGATGTCGTAACCCGGAATAGAAAGCTTATCGATCAGATTCTTACAATATCCCAGCAAAGTATTTGCCTGATCAAGCATCAACATGACCAACGCACCGGATACTTGTTTGATCAATCCCGGTAGTCGTGAAAGCTCGGAACGTAGTCCAGGTTCAAAAAAGGATTGATCCAATATGTGCTCGATTTGTCCCAAATCGAGCAAAATTTCCTGGCACACCTGATTCAGTAATTCTTTTTCTTGTGTTTTGCTCGCTATCGTGTCAAATGACGGTGCAGCCGGCAGCTCGCTTATCGCGACATCTTTGGCAGCTATGCCAAGCAAACGCGATACAACATTGTCGACTTGCTCTGGCAGATCGGGTGACAGTTTATTGAAATCGTCGATGATGCTTTCGATCAATAGCAGTGCTGACGCCATTTCCATTGCCAATTCTTCACTCATGTCATGCGGCTGTGCATGCAAGTAAGTGACGGTATTGCCGATCGCCTCGATCAATTTGATCAGCGGTGCACATTCGGTTTGATTGGCCTGCAGACAAAGCCAATCGACGTATTCGGACAATGAAGTCAAGCTGTCTTCTTGCCCGGCACAATATTCGCGCCAAATATCGTTGGTCTGCATCAAGGTGCTACGCAAGCGTTCCAGAATGGGATTCAGCGCTTCCGATTGTTCGAAAGTCAGCGCATTGTTAGCCTGTCCCGGCCATGCATAGCTGCGCTTGATGTCGTCAATACGCTGCCCCGTCACTTCGCTATTGGCGATGTGATACAGCAATTCGCGCATCAGTACGGACGTGTTTTTCAGCGTTCCGGTGCTAAGATGGCGGATGGTTTGCTCTATTTTTCCGCATAAGCGCCGGACTGAGACATCGATTTCATTGCCGTCCTGTTGCAGCAAATCTTCCAGAAAACCGGCAGCTACCCACCAAAATTCACGTTGTTCCGTCGTTCCGGGAAATGTTTCGATTTGATTCACCACAGCAGTCATTTGCTGTAAGCCTTCGGGTTTGGATGCATCGCGTAACCATTGCAGCAAGCCTGCCTGAAATTCGGCTCCCAATTGTTTGGCTAAGGTTACGGCGGATAATGCATCGATATGCTTGGCCTGTGCTTTAAACGACGGTTCAGCCGTTAAGCGCGGGAAAAACAAATCGCTTTCAGGCGCGTTCTCAAAGCCATATGCCTGCATCAAAGTGCGATATGTGGGATACAAACGCAGCGGATTTTCCTCGGCGCCGTCGATGAGTTCATTCAAATAGAACAGCAGTGATTTGGTGGATTGCTTCAGCGCGTTGATGATGGTGGCATCGGGTTGAATTTGCTTCATGATCAACGCATCGATCACTTGTTCCATTTTTTCCGTGACGATGGTGATGCTGGTCAAATTCAGCATTTGCAGCAAACCGTCCAGTTGATGGATGTAGTTGCGGCAATCTTTGATGAACTTGTCGTTATCGGGATGTTGGCAATAAACCTCCAGATTTTGATCGATCAAAGCAAATACCTGGTCCACACCATCCTTAATACCGATGATCGAAGATATGTTTAATTTGGTTTGAGCGTTCATGACGGTTTAGTACAGTAACAAAGAGGTGACGGGTTATACTTTGAAATTGGATACCGATGCCTTGAGTTCGGAAGCGAACCCGGCGATTTGTTTGATCGATCCAGCGGTTTTCAAGGTTCCTTCCGCATTTTGCCTTGTAATATGAAGAATTTCTTCCATATTGGCAACTACCTTGTGGGCAGCGCGTGTTTGATTGGTAGTAACGTCAAAAATCGTGGAAACCAATTGGGCGAGTTGTTTCGATACTTGTTCGATTTCTTCCAAAGTACGACCAGCAGCGTCGGAGCGTTTGGCGCCTTTGGCCACGCCCAGCGTACTTCTTTCCATTGCTGCAATGGCGTCTTGAGTATCGCCTTGGATGGTTTTAATCAGTTCACTGATTTGTTTGCTGGCCTCGGTGGAGCGCTCGGCTAAGCGCTGAATTTCTTGTGCGATGACGGTAAAACCATGCCCTGTTTCTCCAGCTGCCGTCGCTTGCAATGCGGCATTCAAGGCCAGCACGTTGGTTTGTTCGGTAATATCGGAAATCAGCGCAACGATTTCGCCGATTTCTTGTGAGCTTTCCCCCAGGCGTTTAATGCGTTTCGATGTGTCTTGGATATAGGTTCGAATATCGTTCATTCCTGCGATGGTTTCTCGCACCGCAGTGGCACCTTTTTCCGCAGCAGCCAGCGATTGCTTGGCGACTCTGGCTGATTCCGTCGCCATGTCGGAAATCTCGCTGATCGATTCGGTCATGCCCAGCACCGCGATGGTGGTTTGTTCGATTTTCTCGGTTTGATGTTGCGATGCGGTCATCAGTCCCGATGACACTTGCTGTGCCTGATTGGACGCTTTGACCACCAGTGCTGTGGCTTGATTGACCTGTTCGACCAGGGTGTGCAATTCCTCAATGGTACAATTGATCGCATCTGCAATCGCGCCGGTAGTGCTGTTGGTTATATCCGTGCGCACTGTCAGATCGCCGTCGGCGATTCTTTTCATATCATCAAGCAGCATTACGATTGCTTTCTGTGTTTTTTGCATCTCATTGCGATTGATCCAATCCTGGTATTGCGCATTGCGCCGTATCGAACGAATCAGCAGAATGAGAGCGGCGATTGTTGCAGTACCCAGCAAATAAACCAATAGATCGAATAAAAAGGCATCGTGATCGATGGATTGCTGAATCTCAGCATCAACCGTATCGAGATGCGCTAATGCGGTTTCATTGCTGTCGATAATGTCCTCAATGATCGGTTGCAGTGCAAATAACACCGGAATTTCCTTTTGCACGGTATGCAGGTGATGGTCGAATTTTTCCACTAGCGCATAAATGTGCGAGAGCAAATCCTGGATTGTTTCATCTTTACCGGATGCCGCACCTAGGCCGCTATAGCCTTGCCGCAGTGTTTGCGTCATGGCGGAAATTTGTGCCTGGTCTTGGATCAATTGTTGCGTAATTTCGGCCAACGGCGTATCGAGCGGCAACATCGACCGAATGTTTTTGGCGATCGCGCGCGCATGGAGTTTGATCACTTCCACCGCACGCATTTCTTGCGCCAAATTGCCCGATTGCGCCATATAACCGATCAATTCTTCAGTGCGTCTGTTCAATTGATTCTGGGTAACAGCAATGCCTTTGATGCTGTTGTTGAGCAATACTAAGGATTGTTGCTGACTCAGAATCAGGTGGATTTTTTTCTCCTGTTGCCGCAACTTACCGTGATATTCCTCCAGACTGGACAAAAGTGCGCGATTGGCGGCAGGGACGGTCAGTCCGTTGCGATAAGTCCCTCCTTGCAGCAAAAGTGTGACTTCCTGGTTGATCAGGTGATCATGATCTTGTAATGACGTGAAAGCTTCGCCATCGCCTCGCATAATTTGCTGCGCCGCATTGGTTAAGCGCGCATGATGCATTTGCAATTGTGCCAGCAGTTCCGGTTGCGTCGCACGGTGACGCGCATGGTGAACACTCCAGACAAGCGCTGCCAAAAGCAGCACGACAAAAAACAGTACGGCGATACCCAGCAATACGCTGTTATTGAATACGGAGGTTTTTGGGAGAAGATTTTTCTTGACCGATGGCGTGGCAACCGGCAATTTCTTTCCGGCGGAAATCAAACCGGATGTCAATTCGAATTTAGAAAAATCTTTTTCCATTGCTTCCTCCAGCATGCGCTAAAACGACTAACAGCCGATGATAGCCGTCTGTTAATACCGAACTTTACTTTGATTGTATAGCTTAACTGTTTAGGAGTTTGTGCTAAAACAGAATAAGACCAGGAAAATCAGCCTAATTAGGGAAACGCTGATTAATTGACTACACGAGCGAATCACTTCGTTGCGCGGTACTCGCATCCTCGCCTATCTTGTTGATATGTCTCGGCTGTTGCGTTCTGTGCGCCTCATGCTTCCTCTCGTTCGCCGAATTAAATCAGCGTTGCCTTAGCAAGGATATGACGGCAGTTTACGCCAAGAACAGTTTATATGCCGGATTTTTGGTTTCGTCCCAATAGCGATAACCCAGTTGGTTCAGGAAAGCTTTGAAATCGGATTTTTCGTCCGGAGGCACCTGAATGCCGATCAGTACACGACCGTAATCCGCGCCGTGATTGCGATAATGAAACAAGCTGATATTCCAGTTGTGGCTCATGTTGTTGAGAAAATTCATCAATGCACCTGGGCGATCCGGGAATTCGAAGCGGTACAGAATTTCATTTTGCACTGCCTGCGCCCGGCCACCGACCAAATGGCGGATGTGCAGTTTGGCCATTTCGTTATTGCTCATATCCTCGGTGGCTAGGCCGCTCTGTTTTAATTCGGCGATCAATTTTCGTGTTTCTTCCTGATTGCGTACCGATACGCCGACGAAAACATGCGCCACTTTCGGATCGGAATAGCGATAATTGAATTCTGTAATGCTTTTTGTGCCCAACAAATTACAGAATTTCTTGAAACTGCCGGGTTGCTCCGGAATCGTCACCGACATGACCGCTTCACGCTGCTCACCGATTTCTGCGCGCTCCGAGATATGCCGCAGGCGGTCGAAATTCATATTGGCACCCGATGCAATGGCAATCAGCGTTTTATGTTGTATTTTTTCACGTGCGACATATGCTTTGACGCCAGCGATCGAAAGCGCTCCGGAAGGTTCCAGGATGGTGCGCGTATCTTCGAATACATCTTTGATTGCGGCGCAAATGGCATCGGTATCGACCAGAATCACCTCGTCGACCAGCTCACGGCACAAGCGAAAGGTTTCCTTGCCGACATGCCGTACTGCGACACCGTCGGCAAACAGGCCGACTTGCGCCAGCTTGACGCGACGACCACTTTGTAGCGAACGGTACATGGCATCCGCATCGACCGGTTCGACGCCGATAATCTTAATCTTCGGATACAAGCGCTTCACATACGCGGCCACCCCGGCGATCAATCCGCCGCCGCCGATGGGTACGAAAATGGCGTGAATGGCGCCGGTATGCTGACGCAAAATTTCCATGCCGATGGTACCTTGTCCGGCAATGACATCGGGGTCATCGTAAGGATGCACAAATGTAGCTTGCTCTTGTTTTGCCAATGTGACGGCATGTTCGTAAGCCTCGTTATAAGAATCGCCGTGCAAAGCCACCGTTGCGCCATGACTCATCACCGCGTTCACCTTGATTTGCGGCGTAGTTACCGGCATGACGATAGTGGCCGAGCAATTCAACCGTTTGGCGGCCAATGCGACTCCTTGTGCATGATTCCCGGCAGAAGCGGCGATTACGCCGCGATTGCGCACCGCGGGCGCCAGTTTGATCATTTTGTTGTAGGCGCCGCGGAGCTTAAAGGAAAAAACCTGCTGCAAATCTTCCCGTTTTAACAACACTTGATTGTGAATGCGCTCCGATAGATTGACGACCGGATCCAGCGGGCTTTGGATCGCGACATCGTACACCTGTGCGGTGAGTATTCTTTCAAGATAATTGTTTTTCATGATGGAGGAGGCGATTAGGCAATTGTTTGACTTGACCTATAAAGATCATGTAATTTGAAGCGCGTATTATATAACCTAGAAAATTTTTTACCGATGAAAAACGTTTTAGTTTTAATCCAAGTATTGTCCATCATGTTTCCGATCATGATCTTTTTCGGCTATATCATTATGGACGAAGGTGATCAGTTTACTGCCGAGCACTATATGGTGACCGGACTGAGTGCGATTCCGTTTGTATTTGCACTGCTGGTTAAATTTCTGATGTCGGGCGCTGATAAGGAAAAATAGCGGGAAAGTGAAGTTTGGACGCTGCGAACGCTGTTACAGCGCAGATTGTTTCTCGCTGATCTGATATGCCAATCCGGCCACAGCAAGATCACCCAATGCCAAACCGCGGAATACGAACGCCGTTCGTTCGTCGTCTCGGCTACGGCCAGCAACATTACCGGCCACCAAACCGGTCAAATCGCCGCATACCCATTCAGGGGTGACCAGCGGTTTCTGCATCTTGGCTTCTTGCTCCAGGTCGTCGACGAAGATGCGGTCCAGTGCTGAAAGTGTTTCATGTAACCACGGTGCAGCCAGATCGGTCATGGTGACAAATGCTCCCGGTTTTAGCCAGCGTGCATCCAGAAATGGAATCAATTGCGGCGACAAAGTGACCGATGTGACGATAACATCCGCATCCTGTATCGCTTCTTGCGCGGTTTGCGTTGCAATCACGGTCAGTCCCATTTTTTCGGCATCGCGGCAAAACGAATTCCGGCTTGCTTGGCCGCGCCCAAACGCGCGAATCTGTTGCAACGGAAACAACTCTTTCAGCGCTTTTAAATGGCTATGCGCTTGTAAGCCGCAACCGATGAAAGCAGCCACGGACGAATCGGGACGCGCAAGCCGTTTGGCGGCGACAGCGCTCAATCCCGCGGTGCGCACCGCAGTTACCCAGTTGCCGTCGACGACTGCAAGCGGCACGCCGGAACGACTGTCGAGTAACGTAACCAATGCGTTGATACTAGCCAACCCAACCTTCGGGTTATCCGGATTCAATACCAGCGCTTTGACCGCGAGAAACGGCGGATCGTCGGCAGCCGCCAATGTTGCCATCATGTAGCGCCCATCCGGCGGCGTAATGACAGCCTTCGGCGCATTCCAAGCCCGTTGCCGGCTTTTTTCCAGCAACAAATGCTCAATCCCAGCAACGATGTCATGTGTCGTCAATGGCAAGGCTTGCAATTGACAGTGTGATAAGTAACGGATTGTCATGCGTTAATGCTTTGTTTTAAAGCTGCTTGATGTTGAGGTTTCTTCGGCAGCCTAACTTTTCTTGCATTGCTAATTCCCTTCGATGTGTTTACAACTCATTGTCAAGGGCCTGCTTAACTATTGGTGCAACTGTAGTCATACTGATGACTCGTGCTAAACAGTATTTTGACTGTAACCAAACCGACAACTTCTTTTGTCCCTTGCTGGCATTACAACCGCAGCAACAAAGGGCAATATTTTCTCGGGTAATGATTGTGGCGTCGTTAATAATGTGCTCCCAGCTGGCTGCTGACTTTCGAGTCACTTGTGGTGGTGTAAATTTAATACCGCAATACACGCAAGCTTTATCCCTTTCCCGTACCTCTTTTTCAAGCCAATCTGGAATGTTCCATTTATTAGCCATATCGGGTTCTATATTTACGTATAATGTTGTGATTTGACTTTGTTATTTTCACCAAAACAAAAAACCCGGAAGCGCCAGCCCCGGGTTTTTATTTTAACGCCAACTGCAATGACAGAATTACAGTTTTGCCAACACTTCTGCGACCGTTTGTCCCATCAGCGACGGGGTCGGGCAAATCGTGACGCCGAGTTCCTTCAGCATCGCGACTTTTTCGGCGGCGCTTTCTCCGGCGGAGGAGATGATTGCGCCGGCGTGCCCCATGCGACGGCCTTCGGGTGCCGTTAAGCCAGCGATATAAGCCACCAGCGGTTTACTCATGTTTTCTTTCGCGAATCTTCCGGCTTCGACTTCTTGCGGACCGCCGATTTCGCCGATCATCAGCGCGACTTTGGTTTCCGGGTCTTGTTCGAGCCGTTCCAGGATGTCGCGGTGCGAGCTGCCGGGGATCGGGTCGCCGCCGATGCCGACGGAAGTGGTAATACCGATACCGAGTGCGCGCATTTGGTCGGCGGCTTCATAGCCCAGCGTACCGGAGCGGCCAACCACGCCGACATTACCGCGGATGTAAATGTGGCCGGGCATGATGCCGAGCATGGCGCGGCCCGGGCTAATGGTTCCGGCGCAGTTCGGGCCGGTCAGCAGCATGCGTTCTTTTTTCGGGAAACGGCGCAGGAAGTTTTTGACCGTCATCATGTCTTGCGTCGGGATGCCGTCGGTGATCGATACGCAGTATTTGATTCCGGCGTCGGCGGCTTCCATGATCGAGTCCGCGGCGAATGCGGGCGGTACGAACACGATGCTCGCTTCGGCGCCGACCTGGTCGACCGCTTCCTTAACNNTGCGCGTGGAAGGTGCCGATTCTGCCGGTGAAACCTTGCACGATAATGCGTGTTTTTTCGTCAATTAATATGGCCACTTTGTACTCCTAGGCTTTTTGCGCGACGGCTTCGTTGCGGGCGCGGACGACTTTCTCCGCGGCTTCCGCTAACGTGTCGGCGGTAATGATGGGTAAGCCGCTGCTCGCGATGATGCGGCGGCCTTCTTCGACGTTGGTTCCTGACAGGCGAACCACCAGCGGCACTTTCATATCGATGTTCTTGACCGCTTGTACTACGCCTTCGGCGATCCAGTCGCAGCGGTTGATACCGGCGAAAATGTTGACCAGCATCGCTTTGACGCCGGAATCGGCCAGCACCAGGCGGAACGCTTTTTCGGTGCGCTCGGCGGATGCGCCGCCGCCGACATCAAGGAAGTTGGCGGGTTCGCCGCCTGCGAGTTTGATCATGTCCATCGTTGCCATTGCCAGACCTGCACCGTTGATCATACAACCGATGTCTCCGTCCAGGCCGACATAGCTTAAGCCCGCTTCGGCAGCGGCAACTTCGCGGTGATCGACTTGCGTGTTATCGCGCAGTTCGGCGATGCGGTGACGGCGGAACAAGGCGTTTTCGTCGAACACCATTTTGGCATCGAGCGCCATGATGTCGTGATTGGCGGTAATGACCAGCGGGTTGATTTCCAGGATGTTGGCGTCCAAGTCGCGCAGCGCGCGGTAGCAGCCTTTGATCGTTTTCACCGCCTGGTTCAGTTGCGCCGCGTCGATGCCGAGCGCGAACGCCATCTTGCGCGCCTGAAAATCCTGCAAGCCGACTGCGGGTTCGACGTAAATCTTGATGATCGCTTCCGGTTTGGTCACCGCCAGTTTTTCGATTTCCATGCCACCTTCGGCGGAACCGATCATGATCACGCGTTCGCTAACGCGATCGATCATGAACGACAGATAAATTTCTCTGGCGATATTGGTGCCGGCTTCGATGTAGAGCCGCGAGCAGACTTTACCGGCAGGGCCGGTTTGGTGTGTCACCAGTTTTTTGCCGAGCAGGCTTTCTGCAGCTTGTTCGACTTCCGCGTGTGTTCTGCACACCTTGATGCCGCCCGCTTTGCCGCGTGCGCCGGAATGGATTTGTGCCTTGACGACCCATACGTCGCCTTCAATTTCCCTGGCGCGCTGCACGGCTTCGACGACGCTGTAAGCCAATCCGCCTGCAGCAATCTTGACGCCGTACTCCGCCAGGATTTCTTTTGCTTGATATTCGTGAATATTCAATTCATTTCCCCAATAATTGCAATAACTGCGTTAAATCGATTACTTCATTTTTATTGCATCATAAAGACAAAGGCCGCTCAAAGCGGCCTTTATGCATTAACCGTTCTTGGCGGCAATCGCGTCAGCAATCTTCACCACGTTATTGGCCATTCTTTCGGAAGCTGCATCTATCAGGCGGCCATCCAGTGCGGCAGCGCCCTTGCCTTGTGCGGCCGCTTCCTTGAGTGCAGCCAGAATTCGTTTCGCCTTTTCGATTTCGCGCTCGGGTGGTGTGAACACATCGTTTGCCAATGGAATTTGCGTCGGATGGATCGCCCACTTGCCCTCGCAACCCAAAGCGGCAGCACGCTTCGCAGCCAGCACATAGCCGTCAGGATCTTTGATGTCACCGAACGGACCGTCGATCGGGCGCAGACCGTAAGCACGGCAAGCCACGATCATGCGGCTGATGGCAAAGTGCCATTGATCGCCGGGATAATCCGGGTTCAAACCGCCGATATTGGTGGTTCTGGCGCGATTGCTTGCGGCATAGTCGGCTACGCCGAAATGCAGCGCTTCCAAACGACCCAGGGCGCCGTTGCGCGCAATGTCTTCTACATTAGCCATGCCAAGCGCGGTTTCAATCAGCGCTTCTAAGCCGATGCGATTTTTCAATCCTTGCTGCATTTCAAGCTGAGTGACCATCGCTTGTACCATGTAGATATCCGCGTATACACCGGCCTTCGGAATCAGCAGCGTATCAATCTTGCTGCCCGCTTGTTCGACCAAGTCGACCACGTCACGCACCATATATTGTGTATCCAGGCCGTTGATGCGCACCGATACGGTGATGCCGTGCCCTTTCCAATCTAAATCGTTGAGCGCTTGTATGACATTTTTGCGCGCCTGAATTTTGTCGTCCGGTGCTACCGCGTCTTCCAAATCGAGAAAAACGAAATCAACGCCGCTGTTCAGCGCTTTTTCGAACATTCCTGGGCTTGAACCCGGAACTGCCAGTTCGCAGCGCTGGACTCGCTGAATTTTGGTTTCATATAGCGTGTGACTCATTTTTCCTCCGGAATGAATAAATTTTGAGAAATTAATAAAAAATTCTACTGTGAGCTCTCAGTTGTATTGAATTGTTTCTTCAAATCAGGACTCGGGAACAGGCATGGAATTAATCGTGTATCGTGAACAAGCAATGCAGGTAATTTAGGTATGGCGGATGGTTCAACGAAAGTAATTATGTTAAAGGCTAATTATTCAGCGGATTATATCCATTCTGCTGGAATTTATCTACTGACGTGCGATAACCTAACAGGAGAATCGCAAACAAATCCGAATGCTGCGATTACTTTCACCGTTCATTTATACGGTAAAATTTGAAATCAAATCATCAATAACATGCCACGGAGCTATGAAAACCATTACAGAAGAATTGTTTGAAACGGCACAACGGCGTGCTCAAGAATTGGGCCTGCCATACAAAGGTGCGTTGCTGCCTATGGAAGCCTATCGGATTTTACAAGAAAATATGCAAGCGCAATTGGTCGATGTGCGCTCACGTGCTGAGCTCGACTGGGTTGGAAGAATCCCTGGTGCTACGGAGATTGAATTACGAACTTACCCCGGTATGCAACCGAATCCAAGCTTTCTCGATCAATTGACCAATCAAATCGATAAATCGTTACCGGTTCTGTTTGTTTGCCGTAGCGGGGCACGATCGAATCAAGCAGCCGCAATGGCGAATGAAATAGGATTTTCCGATAGCTATAATATCCTTGAGGGGTTTGAAGGGGATAAGGACGAGCATGGCCATCGCGGCAAAATATCCGGATGGAAAGCGGCTGGATTACCTTGGGAGCAGGGTTGAGTTCATTATCGTTTTGCTTGCGGCTTGCAAGGCAGGATAAATTTATATATTTTGCAACTTGCGATGCTGTCTATATTGATTGACTTGCTTGGCTAATTTGCGCTTTAGCTTTATTTTACGCGATCAATGTACTCCTAGTTGCGCGGTATTTTTAAAGAAACTAATTTACCGTGGGGCCAGGGAGAATTGACTGAATTTCAAACTTAAGTTAATATGGCGGACTTTTTTAAGTACGGATGTTTCTATTTTCCAAGTGAAGTGCGAGTGGCGCAATGTCTTGGATAAAGAATAAATCCTTAAATGCTGCTTTAAAGGCTCAAATAGTCGTTACCGTGTTAACGGCAATTGGCGTATGGATTATATATAGTAGTGAACATGCTGCAATGTCTGCAATGTTAGGTGGATTAATCAGTGTAATGCCATCAGCAGCATATGCGATGATAGTTTCGCATCACAAAGGTTATGCAGCTGGCGATACAATCAGAACGGCATTAAGAGCCGAAGCAGTAAAGATAATTTTAACGATAATGCTCCTGTGGATTGCGTTTCGGTTTTATGTGGATGTAAATGCGATCGCGCTGGTGGCAACATTTATTATGGTCGTGCTAACGTATAGTGCGGCGCTTTTTGTATCTGAAGAAATAAAAAGATAACATATTCAAAGTAGAGTAATTATGGCAGCGGAAACGGAATTAACCCCATCGTCATATATCGGACATCATCTCACCTATTTAACAACGCAAGTCAGCGAAGGCTCTTTTTGGGTTTTGCATATCGATACGCTGATAACTTCGATTATTCTTGGGGTGCTTAGTCTGGGATCTATCTGGTTGGTGGTGCGCAAGGCAACTGCAGGTGTTCCGACCAGGACGCAAGCTTTTATTGAGCTGGCGGTCGAGTTTATAGATAAAGAGGTAAAAAACATTTTTCATGGGGATCGGCATGCTCTGGTGGCGCCAATGGCGTTGACAGTGTTTGTATGGGTTCTGATGATGAATACGATGGATATACTTCCAATCGATATTACCGCGAAGATCCTTGAAAATGTATTTGGGTTGCATAACTGGAAAATAGTTCCAACGACAGATATCAATACGACCTTTGCTTTAGCGCTTTCGATTTGGTTTTTGATGTTGTTTTTTAATGTCAAAGTAAAAGGTTTGGGTGGTTGGCTGCATGAGTTGTTTTGTACACCGTTTGGTAAAAGTCCGCTAATGTGGATATTAAACCTACTATTCAATTTCATTGAGTATGTCTCTAAACCGCTATCACATTCACTGCGCTTATTTGGCAATATTTATGCAGGTGAAGTGATTTTTCTGTTGCTAGGAATGTGGGCGGCGACCGGTGTATCGGGAACGATTTTCGGTGCCATCCTAGGAGCTGGTTGGGCAATATTTCATATTTTGGTTGTAACATTGCAAGCTTTCATATTTATGATGCTCACAGTTGTTTACATATCAATGGCTCATGAATCACACTAATTATTAATTTAATCGTTGCATATTATTTTTTAATCTGAGTAAAGGAAATTAACATGGAGAATTTGCAGTTTTTGGCAACAATTCAAGCGTATACCGGAATAGGAATTGGTTTGATGATCGGTCTTGGTGCGGCAGGTGCTTGTATTGGTGTGGGTATCATGTGTAGCCGTTTTCTGGAAGGCGCTGCACGTCAACCAGAAATGATACCGACACTGCAAGGTAAAGTGTTTCTGTTATTAGGCTTGATTGATGCGTCATTTATTATCGGCGTTGGTTTGGCGATGATGTTTGCTTTCGCAAATCCGTTGTTGGCAGTTGTGCAATCGGCAGCGCAATAAGCAATAAAACATAAACTTATAGGCTTGTCATGAATATTAATTTTACTTTAATTTCACAAGCGATAGCCTTTTCAGTATTTATCTGGTTTACAGTTAAATTTGTTTGGCCGCCTTTATTGCGTGCCATAGAAGAACGTCAGAAGACAATTGCGGATGGTTTGGCAGCAGGTGAGCGCGGTCGCCATGAATTGGAATTGGCAAGTCAGCGTTCCTCTGAGGTACTAAAAGAGGCCAAGCAACGCGCAGCCGAAATTGTATTGCAAGCTGAAAAAAGAGCTTCGGAAATTGTGGAAGAGGCAAAGAAGGCGGCTAAAGAGGAAGGCGATCGGATTGTTACAGCTGCTAAAGCGGATATCGAACATGAAATGTTCAGTGCTAAAGAAGTCTTAAGGCAGCATGTTGCTGAACTTGCAGTAGCTGGTGCGGCAAAAATTTTGCGTAGAGAGGTAGATGCAAAAGCTCATGCCGATTTGCTGGTGGCGATACGGGAAGATTTGAAATAATGGCTGAAGCGATTACAGTTGCTAGACCTTATGCCGAAGCGGTTTTTAAACTAGCGATAGCGGAAAAAAGTTTGACGCAATGGTCAAAGATTTTAAAGCTAGCGGCGGAAATTTCTGAAAATGAACGCATCAAGCTGTTGATTGGAAATCCATTGGTTTCGGTGAGACAGTTAAGTGATCTAATACTCGAAATCGGTGGGCGAAAATTCACACAAGAGGCGCGTAATTTAATCACGCTTATGATTGAAAATAAGCGAGTGCTAGTGTTACCGCAAGTAAGCCAGCTATTTGAGCAATTGAAAGCACAGCATGAAGGTGCGCTCGAAGCTCAGGTTACGAGTGCCTTTGAATTGGAAAGCGATCAATTGAGTAAGCTAATTTCTGAATTGGAACAGAAATTTAAGCGCAAAATAGATGCGAAGGTGACAGTCAATTCTGATCTTATTGGTGGAATCAAAGTTGAAATTGGTGATGAAGTTTTGGATGCTTCTGTACGTGGAAAACTGGAAGCTATGGCCATTGCCCTTAAAAGCTAGGAGTTAAAAGAAATGCAGTTAAATCCATCCGAAATCAGTGAGCTGATTAAAAAAAGGATTGAAGGACTTGCTGATACGGCTGAAGTCCGTACACAAGGTACGATTGTTTCAGTAACAGACGGTATTGTCCGCATTCACGGATTGTCGGATGTTATGCAAGGTGAAATGTTGGAATTTCCCGGCAATACCTTTGGATTGGCGCTTAATTTGGAGCGAGATTCTGTTGGTGCGGTAATTCTGGGTGCATATGAACATATTACTGAAGGTGATACGGTTAAGTGCACCGGACGTATTCTCGAAGTACCGGTGGGCGAGGGATTACTTGGTCGTGTGGTTAATGCACTTGGACAACCCATTGACGGAAAAGGACCGATTACTGCAGCAAGATCGGAGCCAATTGAAAAGATTGCTCCTGGTGTAATATGGCGTCAATCTGTCGATCAACCGGTGCAAACAGGATTGAAGTCCGTAGACTCAATGGTGCCGATTGGTAGAGGTCAGCGCGAATTGATCATCGGTGATCGTCAAACAGGTAAAACCGCTGTTGCTATTGATGCCATTTTGAATCAAAAAGGGCAAAACATGCTTTGCATCTATGTTGCGGTTGGGCAAAAAGCATCATCCATCGCAAACGTAGTGCGTAAATTGGAAGAACATGGTGCGATGGCGTATACCATCGTGGTTGCAGCAACGGCTTCCGAATCAGCGGCAATGCAATTTATCGCTCCTTATTCTGGTTGCACCATGGGTGAGTATTTCCGTGACAAAGGTCAAGATGCATTGATTATATATGACGATTTGACCAAGCAAGCATGGGCGTATCGTCAAATATCGCTGTTGTTGAGACGTCCGCCGGGACGAGAAGCATATCCAGGTGACGTGTTCTATTTGCACTCACGTTTATTGGAAAGAGCCGCACGAGTCAGCGCTGCGTATGTGGAAAAGGCTACTAATGGCGAGGTAAAAGGAAAGACCGGATCTTTAACTGCGCTTCCGATTATTGAAACACAAGCTGGTGACGTCACAGCGTTTGTACCTACCAACGTAATTTCTATTACTGACGGTCAGATATTCTTGGAAACAGACTTATTTAATGCAGGTATTCGCCCCGCGATCAATGCCGGTGTATCGGTATCTCGAGTCGGTGGTGCAGCACAAACCAAGGTCATCAAGAAATTAGGTGGCGGTATACGTCTGGCATTGGCACAATATCGTGAATTAGCGGCTTTTGCGCAATTTGCATCGGATTTGGACGAGGCAACTCGTAAGCAGCTCGAACGTGGAAAAATGGCAACCGAGTTGATGAAACAATCGCAATATGCCACGCTTAGCGTATCGGAGATGGCATTGACGCTATTTGCGATCAATAATGGCTATTATGACGATGTCGAAGTTAAGCGGGCGCTGGCGTTTGAGTCGGCATTGAAAAGTTATATTCGTAGTCAGCATGGTGCTATTCTTGAGAAGATCGAAGCCAGTAAGGAATTGAATGCGGAAACGGAAAAAGAGTTGGCCGCTGCGGTTCAAGAATTCAAGCAAAATGGAACTTACTAACAAATGGCTGGCAGCAGAGAAGTACGCAATAAGATCAAGAGCGTAAAGAACACGCAAAAAATTACGCGCGCCATGGAAATGGTGGCTGCGTCAAAAATGCGTAAGGCGCAAGATCGTATGAAGAAAGCACGACCTTATGGCGAGAAAATACGCAATGTAGCGGCACATATGAGCAAAGCCAATACGGAGTACCGGCATCCGTTCTTAATCGAACGAGATACCGTCAAACGTATCGGTGTCATCATTGTGACATCCGACAAAGGGCTATGCGGAGGGCTGAATACCAATGTGCTGCGTAAAGCGGTTACACAAATGAAAGGTTGGCAATCCGAAGGCGAACAAATTGAAGTATGTTGTATCGGTAACAAAGGCTTAGGTTTCATGAGTCGGATCGGTGCAAATATTACATCTCAGGTAACTGGGCTTGGCGATACACCAGATATTGCACGGCTGATAGGGGCTGTCAAAATCGTACTGGATGGATATTCGCAAGATCGATTTGACCGTGTATATATCTTCTATAATCGATTCATCAATACCATGAAACAAGAACCGGTGATGGAGCAATTGCTGCCACTTACCGATGAGCGCATTAAGGGTGATGAATCTGATAACGATAAAGTAAAAACGCCTTGGGATTATATATACGAACCTGAGGCTAAGCCTGTGATCGACGCTATTATGGTTCGCTATATCGAAGCTATTGTTTATCAAGCGGTCGCTGAGAATATGGCATCCGAACAATCGGCTAGGATGGTCGCAATGAAAGCTGCTTCTGATAACGCAGGAAACGTTATCAATGAATTGACTTTGATTTATAACAAATCTCGTCAAGCTGCGATTACCAAAGAGCTGTCTGAAATCGTCGGTGGTGCGGCTGCCGTTTAAAATTTTTGAAATAAGACTAGGGAACAACGATGAGTCAAGGAAAAATTGTTCAGTGTATTGGAGCGGTAATCGATGTGGAATTTCCACGGGAATCGATGCCAAAAGTATATGACGCGTTAATTATGGATGGTTCGGAATTAACGCTTGAGGTGCAACAGCAGCTTGGCGACGGCGTAGTACGCACTATCGCATTGGGTTCATCAGACGGCTTGCGCAGAGGTATGATCGTTAAAAATACCGGAAAGCAAATCAGTGTTCCAGTAGGAACCAAAACATTGGGGCGTATCATGGATGTATTGGGTCGTCCAATTGATGAAATGGGAGATATTGGTGCGGATCAAGAGATGTCGATTCATCGCGAAGCACCCGCCTTTGATGAATTGTCAGCGTCGACAGAATTATTGGAAACCGGTATCAAGGTAATTGATTTGATATGTCCATTCGCCAAAGGCGGTAAGGTCGGTTTGTTCGGTGGTGCGGGTGTAGGTAAGACAGTTAATATGATGGAATTGATCCGCAACATTGCAATTGAGCATAGTGGTTATTCAGTATTTGCCGGTGTGGGTGAGCGTACTCGTGA
>DJMI01000041.1 GCA_002435335.1 Nitrosomonas sp. UBA6494 | reverse complement strand
CAATTTACGGCGGTTTTATGCACACCGCCAACATCAGCCAGTCTGGATAACGGCGCCATCCGATTTCTCGAAAAGCAATAGCGTATTAAAGGTCATCACGATGGCTGATGCCGAAGGACTCGACAGTCGCGATTATCAATTACCGCGACTGCAACAACTGCAGCAGCAGACGAATCAATCCTCTGATACAGCGATCGAATTGGAACTACGCACCACCCATGCTCTTTTGCAACTAGCGAGAGATTTGGCACGCGGACGATTGTCCGCAAAAGCAGTCGATCCAGACTGGCATATTGTTCGCCCAGATTTTGATGCCGTTAAATTTTTGTACGATGCGATCGAAGCTGATCGGATGCAGTCTGCATTTGAAAGTTTGCCGCCGCTAACAGTCAACTATCGGCTGCTCAAGCAGACCTTGGCACACTATTTGAAGCTTGTTCAAGATAACACCCAATGGATACAAATTCCCGTAACACCGTCACTTCATCCTGGCGACACTCACACGATCATACCGCTGATTCGCCGGCGCATTGCACAAGCATTTGATGCAGACGGCATTCCTGAATACCGACTCGCATCCAGCGAAAACCAGCATTATGACAATACATTGGTGACAGCGATACGCGCATTTCAAGAGCAACATGGCTTGAATCCCGATGGCGTCATCGGCAAAAACACCTTTAAAGCCTTAAACACCCCATTGGATTGGAAAATACGCCAATTGCGCATCAATATGGAGCGCTTGCGTTGGTTGCCGAGAGAACTGGGTAATCGTTACCTGCTGGTTAATACTGCGGGTTTTTTCCTCAGCGCGATCGAGAACGAACAACAGGTTTTGAATATGCGCATCATTGTAGGGCGAGATTACCGTTCCACTCCAAGCTTTAATAGCGCTGTAACGCATATGGTGATCAATCCCTACTGGAACGTTCCTGCCAGCATCGCACGTAAGGATTTATTGCCCAAACAACAGCAAAATCCCGAATTCTTCGCATCGTCGGATTTCAAGCTGTACCCGGGACATGATCGGGATGCGCAACCCATTGATCCAGATAGCATTGATTGGAACAAATACGAGCATAGTTTCCCGTTCTTTCTACGCCAGCAACCGGGTAAGCATAATGCATTGGGCAAAGTAAAATTTATGTTCACCAATCCCTTCAGTATTTATCTACATGACACGCCGTCCAAATCACTATTCAAACGCGACATGCGTACTTTCAGTTCCGGTTGCATTCGTTTGGAAAAACCGCTGGAATTGGCTGCTTTCGCATTGAATAAAGCAAGTTTATTGGAAAAATTCAATGAAAATATAGCCAATGACGAAACATTAACCACCCATTTACCTGAACCATTACCGATTTACTTAGTGTATATTACGGCCTGGGCTGATGAGCCGCAGCAATGGGTACATTTTTACCCCGATATTTATAATCGAGATTTGAATGCCTTGCGCCATGCTCGCTGGTAAAAACCAATCGTTCGCACACATTCGCAACATTTTCAGGGAGAAAATAGTCGATGATACGAAACTGGATGAAGCAAATTCATTTATCAGAACAACAACCGGAACAAAGCAGGCGCCGTTTCCTGCAAACAGGATTAGGTGCTTGTGGCATACTGGCACTGCCATTGACAGCATCCATTGCAGAAGCGGCAATACGAAAGCCTTATGAAAAGAAATTGAGCTTTTTGAACTTGCATACCGGAGAACGTACTCGAGCTGTCTATTGGGCCAGCGGACGCTATATACCGGAAGGCATGCGCGCCATCAATCATGTGCTGCGCGATCACCGCACCGATGAGCGGTGCGCCATCGATCACGATTTGTTCGATTTAATCTATTTATTACAACTCAAATTAAATACGCAACAAGAAATTCATGTCGTCTCCGCATACCGATCACCTGCAACTAATGCGAAACTGGCCGCACAAAGTAATGGTGTTGCCAAAAACAGTATGCACACGCTCGGCAAAGCCATTGATATCCGTATTCCAGGTCGAAAACTAGCTGATCTTCGCGCCGCTGCAATAGCGTTACAAGCCGGTGGTGTCGGCTATTATCCTTCTTCTAATTTTGTGCATCTGGATACCGGTCATTTCCGCCATTGGTAATTCCCATTTATTGCATGAATTTATCGACAATTCGTCTGTATTGGGGCGATAACAATAGCAACAACACAAAACCGACGGGAAAGTCAACGCCCCAAGAATAAAGCCATTCGCCGACAAACATATCTGAAAAACCAAGATTCATTCACTGCAGTTACGGTCGCTGATACGCACCCCGTCATCGTAGCAGACATCAGAAAACAATAGATGCAATGCGATAATAATTTTTGCTTCGTGCAGGTGTTACTTTTCGTCGAAAAATTATATTAGCGATTACTAAAAAGCATTTTCGTTATCGAAACAAAACCCGTTGCAGAAGCGCTTATCAAGAAAGATGGAGGCGGGGGTCGGAATTGAACCGGCGTAGACGGCTTTGCAGGCCGCNNCGCTGCATGACCACTCTGCCACCCCGCCATGAATTGCATAAAGATTAATTGGAGCGGGAAACGAGGCTCGAACTCGCGACCCCAACCTTGGCAAGGTTGTGCTCTACCACTGAGCTATTCCCGCAATATGAAGCCGACTGACGGCTCGAATTACTTCAGAAACAAACGCGGGATTATAGAGATGCTGTAGGTTTTGTCAAGGAGAACTTGATTGAAGCAACATGCTTCATGTCGATAAATACTGGATAAAACAGCGATTATACTGCGAATACATTGCACGGCTTTCCATCGCTTATTGTTGCTTCTCTCGATGAGTCGGCAATGACATGTTAAAATAGCTTTATTAGTAATCGAAAAATCTCAGCTTATTTTTCATGATACAACTCATCATTAACGGACAATCACAACAATTTGCGGCACCGCTCAACGTTGCACAACTTATTGATCATCTTTCCTTACAAGGTAAACGAATCGCCATCGAGCGAAATGGTACGATTGTTCCGCGCAGTCAATTTACCGAACAATTATTGGTGCACGGTGATCGACTGGAAGTTGTGATTGCTGTCGGCGGCGGTTAATCGATCATCGTATTTCGCATCTTCTGATAAGTCCTTATGAACAATCTCACCATAGCCGGAAAAACCTATGCCTCGCGCTTACTGGTCGGCACAGGAAAATACAAAGATTTTGCTGAAACCCGCGCAGCCGTTGATGCCAGCGGCGCCGAAATCATCACGGTTGCAATTCGGCGAACCAATATCGGCCAGAATGCCAACGAACCGAGCCTGCTGGAAGCGCTACCACCGACGAAGTACACGATACTGCCGAATACTGCCGGTTGTTACACTGTCGAAGATGCCGTGCGTACCTTGCGCTTAGCACGGGAATTGCTGGATGGTCACAGCCTGGTTAAATTGGAGGTACTCGGCGACCCCAAAACGCTTTATCCCAATGTGGTAGAAACCATCAAAGCGGCGGAGATCCTGATCAAGGAAGGCTTTCAGGTGATGGTCTACACATCCGATGACCCGATCATTGCCAAACAACTGGAAGAAATGGGTTGCGTTGCAATCATGCCGCTTGCTTCATTGATCGGGTCCGGCATGGGCATTTTAAATCCCTGGAACCTGCAAATCATTATCGAGAACGCAAAAGTTCCAGTGCTGGTCGATGCAGGCGTTGGCACTGCGTCGGATGCGGTCATCGCAATGGAATTGGGCTGTGATGGCGTACTGATGAATACCGCGATAGCAGCGGCAAAACAACCGGTATTGATGGCATCGGCAATGCGAAAAGCTGTGGAAGCGGGACGGGAAGCCTACCTTGCCGGTCGTATGGCAAAGAAGTTCTATAGTGCCAGCCCAAGCTCACCGATCGAAGGTGTGATTGCACGCGCGGGCATCCCTACATCGCAAAAAACGATTTAACGCACGCATTGTGTTTCCCATGCAACAATCGATTCGTAGTTTTGTGCTTCGCCAGGGACGCATTTCAAATGCGCAACGGCGCGCATGCGATACGTTACTCCCTCGTTACGGCATACCTTACAGCGAGAATACGCTTGAACTTAATCGGATTTTCGGTCGTAACGCCCCCAAAATCCTGGAAATCGGATTCGGAATGGGAGATACCACCGCAGCAATTGCACAACAACACCCGGAAAACGACTATCTCGGTATCGAAGTGCATACACCCGGGGTTGGTAGTTTACTCAATCAAATCGAAAAGCTCGAGCTTACCAATCTGTTTATTATCCAATACGATGCGGTCAAAGTGATACATCACATGCTGCCAGCCGATAGTCTCGACGGCATTCATGTTTTCTTCCCCGATCCTTGGCCTAAAGCCAGACATCACAAACGCAGATTGCTCCAGTCTCCTCTAATCGCGCGTCTTTGCACGCTTCTGAAAACTGGCGGTTATATCCATGTCGCGACCGATTGGGAGGATTACGCAGCTCACATTTTGCAAGCACTATCGCAACAACCTCTGCTTCGTAATACCGCTTCGGATTATGCACCGAGACCTGACTATCGTCCCCTGACCAAATTCGAACAGCGTGGACTTAAACTGGGTCATGGGGTATGGGATATGATTTTCGAAAAGAAAATGAAAGAAGATACCTTAATTGCAACCAATTAACGCATCGAAGAATTGATTAGCATCCTGTTATTGATCATTTAACCAAGCGATCAGCCGCAGTTTTTAGATATAACCAAACCGCATTGATATGGACCTACTGACTCAAGGATTACTTGGCGCTACGATGGCGCAATCAGGTGCAAAACAACCAGAAGCGCGTATAGCGACGGGTATCGGCTTTTTTGCCGGAATTGCTGCGGATGTGGATATTTTGATTCAATCGGAGAACGATCCGCTGCTCAATATCGAATTCCACCGTCACTTCACTCACTCGCTGTTTTTTGTACCTCTCGGGGCATTGATTGTCGCGCTGCTGTTATGGCCGTTTTTGCGCAAACGCTTGTCTTTTTCCCGTCTTTATCTTTTCGCCTTGCTTGGTTATTGTTTGAGTGGTGTACTGGATGCTTTCACCAGTTATGGTACGCATTTGCTTTGGCCGCTGAGCGATGAACGGATCGCCTGGAATACCATTTCGGTCATCGATCCTATTTTCACGCTGATTCTGCTAACTGCCGGCATCATCGCTTTTAAAAAATATTCTCATCGTGCGGCGCGTATCGGATTATTGCTCGCCGCGGCCTACATGTCGTTCGGTTGGCTGCAATTGCAACGTGCAGAAACTGTAGCGGCATCTCTGATTGCTGAACGCGGACATCAAGCGGAAGAATTACTGGTAAAACCGACACTGGGCAATTTGGTGTTATGGCGATCTATCTACCAATATAACGGTAGATTGTACGTTGACGCAGTCCGCGTCGGCTTATTTTCGCAACCGCGCATTTTTCCGGGAGAATCGATAACGAAATTCGAATTGACACGCGACATGAACGGATTGCCGTTAACGTCAGTTTTAGCTGGAGACATCGCACGCTTTACGCAATTTTCCGCCGGCCTGGTCGCAATTCGTCCGGAGCAACCGAATGTACTGATTGATGTGCGTTACTCCAATTTGCCGATGACCATTGCGCCGCTTTGGGGTATCGAAATAAACCCGGAACAACCGGATCTGCACGCAAAATATACTTTATATCGCGATTCATCCAAACAAACACGTGAGAAATTCATCTCATTGCTATTAGGCGAGCATATTCCTGATTGAACGTCGCTTTATCGCAATGCTTTACGCTATCGCGCGCAAACACCAAGCTATTAATATGTTACGTATTTGCTTCTACCGATTACAAAGGAGATAAACAGCATGAGCGAAAATAGCCCGGGCAATACCGCCAAAACGATTTGGCACAATTGGTGCGAAGAAGTGCAACGATGGGCGGTCGTTACCTGGACGAGAAATTGGATTGAGAAGCATCCCCTATGGGCAATTGCGCATTTCTTTAATCTTTTAGCCGCAATTTTTATTTACGGTAAAGGAAGCGGTATTCCGATTTTTCCGGTTGTTATTTTCATGTGCATCATTTTCGTGCAAATTTATACTGAACGAATTGCACCGATTCCAGGCGAAGCAGATCAGGCAACCAAAATCGGAATTGAAGAAATCCGGTCGCAGCAACGCAACAAATGGATGATATTTGCTTACAGCTTCATGTTACTGTCTCTTTTGTTGACGATCTCACCTTTCATCGATCCTCTATTCAAAGATTTAAAAGTCAAACCAGAAGAATCATACCTTGGAACACTGAGAGAACGTCCGATTGCGGTCTTTATCGGATGCACCAAGGACAGCAAGGCAGCCAATTTGCGCTGCGACGAAAATGTTCCCCCTCAAACCTCCATTAAGCCCAACGACGCAGTCAGTCTAGCCCAACCAAACGAAGGCACTCAAACGCCATCTTCGCTCGGCAATGACGACAAAAAAACAAATCCATCTGAAGCAGCAAAGACCGGATTGGGTTATGCTTGGGTCATCAATATCGGCGGTCATATCGAGAAATGCAATCAAGATGACGATTCAGCATATGGAAAATCGGTAACCTGCGAAGTAAAAGACGGCCTTTTGATTCCACTGTACTTCATCATCATGGCATTGATGGGTGGCAGCATCAGCTTGACTCGGCGACTTCCTGAATTACAAAAACAAGCTGGATCGGAACATATCGCTACCGAGCAGCAACCCAAGCTGTCGCAATACGAATTCCGTGAGCATCTGATTTTCCAGATGGTACAGTTTATTTCAGCACCTTTCCTGGCAATTCTAGCGTACTATCTAATCGAACCCAGCAATGCCACAAACGCTGTGGCCTTGGCTTTCATCGCCGGATTTGCATCTGAAACCATTTTGCTGATGGTACGTTCAGTGGCAAACAAAATCACACCGCAAACCGCAGAAGCGCTCCAATATGGTGCGATTGCCGGCATCGTCAGGTTCGAAGGAAATGACAAAGAAATCCCTCAAACCACCGAAGTATTTTTGACCGAATTACCGCACCAAGCACATGCGGTTACGGATACCGACGGGTTTTACACCCTGAACAACGTACCGGTTGGCGATCATAGCCTGAGCGTCAAATACCTCAATCAAAATGAGATTCTGGCAACGAGCATGGTCAAAGTAACGCATGCACAAGCCGTCGTTAAAAAGAATTTCGATATCCCAAAACAAGAACGGAAAGAACCGGCATTGGATAGCAATGCGAAGTAATGATCGAATTCTTTACATTGAGGGCACTGATATTCCAGATTATTTCTTTTTCGACCAAGGAAACCGAAAACCACCACCATCCGTTTTCTGATCTGTTTGATCCTCTTGTTTTTCATCGACAGATTCAGTTTCTTTGTTCGCATCCAAATTACTGTCACGGATATTTTCCGCCGCAGTCGATGCCGCGGGTGGTGTATTCAACCGCAATAATTGACCTAGCTGCTGCGATAGTTGTTGCGCAGCTTCGGCATTTAACGCCATGCGGCAAGACAATTTACCACTTAAAGCTTCTTGTGGTTTTTCACCTGACTTGATGGCGCGATTCATTGCATTAATCGCATTCGGCTCAACAAAGCCGAAATCGACAATAATCGTACCTTTCCCACCCTGAATCGTTGAAAAATTGGAATATATCGGTATACCGGAATTTTCTCCCGGCTGTACACGGACATTAATCTGCCTCATGGAAGATGAAGCTTCAGTTGCGGTACCGATTAAGGCGTTATTTTCGTCTACCATTCATTCTCTCCTGACAAACAAGCAGCACAACAAATTGTTACGATTACTTCTTCTGAAACATTTGATTCAATTGTTGCATCAAATTATTGGCAGACTCAATGCTGAGCGCCATCCTACAAACCATCTTTGCAGCAACGGTATCGGGTGTTTTCTCACCAGAACGCGCTAGCCTATTGATGGCAGCAACCATTTGCGGATCGAGAAAGCCGAAATCAACGATAATCACCCCTTGACCCAACTGCGCCGAAGCAAAATTGGCATACATCGGTTGTCCGGCTTGCTCTCCTTGTTGCATGCGAATACTGATTGGTGCTGCATTATTTTTTTGTTCCACTGCCCCCCCCCCTAATATTAGTACTTACTTTGTGATCAAAAGAATTTCCCGATGACCTAAAGCATAAAGCATTCCATTGTGATTTGCACCTAAAGGTAATTAACGCCTATACTCGCTACCTATTGAACCGACTTCTTACGAAAGAAACAAAAATCGAATTATGAGGATTTTTTTAGTACTGACTCTGACCTTGATCAGCACAAGCGCCGCGGCGGAATGGAGCAAAATTGGAGAAAGCGCGCTTAAAGGTGGTTACACGGTATACGCTGATACAACGACCATCCTAAATACCAGCAACCGAGCCAAAATGTGGCTTTTATTCGACTATCAAACACTGCAAAAAGCATCGGGCGCGGAATTCTTGTCCGAAAAGATTCGGCGCGAATACGATTGCAACGAAAAACAAATGCGCCGACTGGCATTTTCGCTCTACAGCTTAAATAAAGAGCACGGCGATCTAATTCGCTCATACAATCAACCGCAGAAATGGGAACCAGTAAAACCCGACAGCATGGAAGAAGCGGAGTTGAAACTTGCGTGCAAAGTATAGCTATAACAACAAACCTGATGGTTTTTTCTCAATCGCGCTAAGCTGCTGTTGAAGTCAATTCGCTTAACGATGCCATCAACCGGATAAAACGGGGCTCACCGGGCGATAATTGATTAGCAGCAACCAAACTGCTGCGCGCTTCCTCTATTAGATCTGGTGTTGCGCCATGTTTCTGAATATAAGTGATGATTACATGCGCCAAATTAAGCAGTACACGCGTATTCGATGGCATTGCGATATTTGCTTCACGCATGGCATGCACAGCTTCTTCATATTGCCCCTTACTGATCAATAATACACCGCGATCCATGATGAGCATGGCTTCTCGTCGCGAAGCCTCGATCAGTTCGTTACCTCTTTCCCCCATACCTGCTTGATCAAAAATTTCAGTGACCTCGCGTACGAGTAAAGCACTTTCAGGATTGGATTTTATTTCGCTCTGCAGCATCTGAATCGCTTTGTCTGCATCACCAGCAACAAGCAGCAAGCGTGCAACTTCCAACACATCACCACTGTTGAAACGGCAATTATTCGCATCAATGGATTGACTTAATTCATCGGCGATTTGGCGTGCCTTCTCCGTATCACCGTTTTGATGATAAACCATTCCTTTAACCGATAACGTTCTCAAACGTATTTCATCGGTGGCAAAATTCTTGTGCAGTAAATCCAATGTCTTCAATGCTTCCGTAGGATTTTTATTGGCACTGCATACCTTGGCAAGGTCTAAATAAGCGTCCGGCGATTTGAATACGGAATTTTCTCCCAATGAAATACTTTTGCGGAATGCGCGCTCCGCATCAGCCAGTTTACCGATCTTCATTGCGGTTTCGCCAAACATTTTTTGACGCGCCACCGAATTGGGCGATAACTTAATCGCACGTTCAAGTATGGTACTTGCCTCTTCAAAATTACCCAGTTTTTGCAGGCTTTGCGCTAAAAGATCTTGTGCTTCTATATATGCCGGAACCGCTTCGATGGTTTCTCTTAATAAATTTTGTGCGATAACCGAATCGTTTCGTTTAAGCCATATTTTAGCCAACGCCACTTTAGCCCATGGAATATCGCGAGTCTCCAGTATTTTTTCCAGCAATTTTCTCGATGATTCATAGTCTCCCATAGCCAAAAACAAATCGCATTTGATCCGCAGCAAATCAAACGTATACGCTTTACTGGAAATTAATTGTTTATCGCACAACTGCATCGCTTTTAAATAATCTTGCTGCTGCATTGCGTAAAGTATTTCTGCAAACACAGCTTTTTTTGACCATATTTTAAGCAAGCGCGTACGCAAACTATCTTCCGTTATCGGTTTAAGAATATATGCATCCGGCTTATATTCAGCCGCACCGGAAACCGCTTCCATTGTCTTTTCAGCGGAAATCATGATCCATAAACAGGATGGATCGATCAGAGATTCGTATTTGGCTTGCTCAAGAATTTGCTGACCATTTTTTCCGGACTCCAAAACGAGATCGCATAAAACAATATTGAATTTCACTTCCTTCAACAAAGCAACGGCGTCATTACCGTTATCTGCCATGAAAATTCTCTTGGTGTCGGCACCGCAATTGCACAAAATATCGCGCAAAATAATTCGCATTTCACGAAAATCGTCTACGATAAGTATATTTCTTTCGGAAAAATCCGGAGCGGATTGAACTATACGGACGGAGCGAGTCATCATGATTTAGATGAAAGTTGATTAAGGTAGACGAAAAATAAAACAAGCGCCTCCCAAGGAACCACCGTTTTCCAAGTGAAGTTCTCCGGCATGTCTGTAGTTGCGATGCATGCGAGCCGCCAGTGTCGCGAAATATAAGCCTAGCCCTGTGTTTCCTTCATAAAAACTAACACTGCGCATAAAATCGCCATGCTTTTGAAGAATCTGATCGGGATAACCACAGCCATCGTCTTCGATGCGAAAAACCAGTTTATTGCCTAATGTTTCGGCACTGATCAATATTCGATTGCGTGCAAAACGTGCGGCGTTATTGATCGCATTTCCAATTACCCCACCAATCAAATCTTCATCGAAATACCAATACAAATCCGCATCAACGCGGATATCCATAGTGATACGGTGAATTTGCACCAGACTTCGGTACTGCACCTCCAATTCATATAGAAAATCACTTAAGCAAATTTCTTGTGGATCGAAAGGGTAAATTTTCTGACCAAGCTTATAGGCAATAAGTAGTTGCACAAGTTGATTGCGGATACGTTTTGCTTCCTGATTGACTTGCACCAATTCGGAATAGGTCGACAATTTTTCCATCTCAGCAACGGTAAGCGTTTTCTCCAAACCGGCGAGCAACGACGTTACTGAGTTTTTCATATCATGTACGGAAGACGCGAGAAAATGATCGATATTTTCGACCAATGCAGAAGAAACTGGCGTGTTGCTTATATTTCCGGATAGTTGCAGCAATTTTTGTTTGTGCACAATAGCATCTCATGAGATTTCGATAGATAATTTAACGGCAGCGCACGTCAAATCTAAAGCATCAGAAATACACTATTGAGAAATAAAGGATATATTAAATACCCATACGAGA
>DJMI01000042.1 GCA_002435335.1 Nitrosomonas sp. UBA6494 | reverse complement strand
TATTGATTATGCAGCTCGTTATGGCGGTGATGAATTTGTCGTTATTCTGCCGGATTCAAAGATTGATGATACTGCTAAAACAGCGGAACGCATCCGAGAGCAAGTGAGAGCAATTAGCTGCGGTACCGAGGAGAAAGCGATTCAGGTTACATTGAGCATCGGTGCGATCGAGAGCGAACCAGAAGACACTTCATTGACGGTTTTATTGGCACGGGTAGATGGTGCGCTATATGAAGCAAAGCATGCAGGACGCAATCGGGTTTTTAGCATAAGACCCCGGGAAGTGGTGGTGCAAGAGCAATCGTAACGGATCCGACAACTCAAGAAATTCAGTGTGCGGAGCGCTCAAGCAAGGTATTATGAATCCAACCTTCGCTGTCGTTGATTTGTACACGAAACCAGGATCCTTGGCTTGCAATGGCTGTCACTGAAGTATCTTTTTTTAATGTGGTCAATATTTTAGCCTGATTGTTGGGGGCGTTGCGCAAATGAGCGCTCGATCGAGTGGTTAATTTGATGGGTGCATGAAATTCGAGAGGCATATTGTTTTCTATGTTGATTCTCTCTCGTGCCGGATCGGTTAGTGAGCTTATCAGCTGCTTTGCTTGAGCGACATAATTCATGGCAGTGGCGTATTGGTTTTTTTCGTACAATTTCGAAGCTGTTTCAAGCAATTGTTGCGCTTGAATTTGCAAGATTTGTTCATTGGCTGGAATTTTTGACTGTTTCAGCTGTGCCAATACTACTTCGGTTTCGGCAATAGCTGATGCGGTGCCCGGTTTAGTGGCGAGTCGATGCAATTTTACTTGCGTTCGCGTTGCTTCCTTATTGACTTCACGTAGCGCTTGTGCCTGATTTTGCTGCCTAATCTGCTGGTTCCTGATTAATTCATCTTTTTCCGTAATGATCGATTCCAGTTGAGCGATCTGGTTTCTTAAATTTTCGATTTCGGTGTTGGCTTCAGGCTTTGGAGGATCTATTGGAGGCGGTATGATTTCTGGGGATGCGCATCCGGCAATGATAAGCACAAAAGAAACTAAGAATGGTCTGTTGAAAAACAAGGTATTAATGGAATGCTTTGAGTTAATTAGTATCGGTAATCGCATATTTTATTAAACTTTTTTTCAATCAGTGGCAAAACATTTGCCTTTGCGGCATTTTATTGCTTGCTATGCTAAGAACGGCACAAGGATGTTAAACTAAACCGATAACGTCGATGTAATCAATTTTATTTCATTTTACGAGGATGAAATGTATCAGCGAATCTTAATTCCGGTTGACGGTAGCCCTACTTCGGAACGAGCAATTGAAGAAGCGGTTCAATTTGCGCATCAACAAGGTGCGCAGGTCGAAGTCATAATGATTATCGAAGATTTATTATATTTTGAAGATAATGACGGTGTGAATTATGCAGCATTATTGGATATAGTGAAATGTAATTATGAGAAAATTCTGGCGGCTGCGGAACAAAAATTTCAACAAGCCGGTATTGCGGTTGTGTCAAAATTGCTAGAAGCCAAGGGCGAGCGTATTGCTAACACAATTGTTACTGAAGCGAAGAGCTTTCAAGCGGATTTAATTATCATCGGCACGCACGGCCGATCCGGTTTCAGTCGTATGGTATTAGGCAGTGTTGCCGAAGCGGTGTTACGTATGGCGCATATACCTATTCTCCTTATTCGCGGCGGCTAATCGCAGTTCTGTTACATAATTTTACAAGAGCAATGTGATGGAAACTTATGAAACATTATTGACGACGCTTGCTTTAATGATGGGCGCTTCTTGGGCGAGCGGCATCAATTTATACGCAGTTTTGCTGGTCCTTGGTTTGGGCGGATCAACCGGGCATATTGCATTACCTGCCGAATTAGAAGTATTGCAAGATCCTTTGATTATCGGTGCTGCCGGAGTGATGTATTTTGTCGAATTTTTTATGGACAAAATTCCCGGACTGGATTCTGTATGGGATGCGATTCATACGTTTGTTCGTATTCCGGCGGGGGCTATGTTGGCTGTCGGTGCGGTCGGTGATGTGACGCCGGCACTCGAAATTGCCGCCGGAATCTTGGGCGGAGGCATCGCAGCGACAAGTCACGCGACCAAAGCCGGTACGCGATTGTTGATCAATACATCTCCTGAGCCTGTTACCAATTGGTCTGCTTCAATTACAGGGGATGTATTGGTACTGTCCGGTATGTGGGCGGCATTGAAGCATCCTGAACTGTTCTTGGTGTTGTTTGCCGTTTTTATGGTGACTGCAATTTGGATTTTACCAAAGCTATGGTATTTGATTAAAACCTTGCTTGTTAAAATCGGAAAGTTTTTCGGTTTAAGTGCAGCTCAATCCGCACCTGAGAGTGAATCGACTTCGGGTGCGATAGATGCGCGGACTGCGACACATGACTCTGTTTCGATCTTGGAAAGATTGCAACGATTGAAAGATCAAGGTGCATTAAACGAACAGGAATTCGAGCAGCAGAAAAATAAAATTCTCAATAAGCATACGCACTAAGTAAGTGTTATGCGGCAACGATGGGATATTTTTTGTACTGTCATCGACAATTTTGGTGATATCGGTATTTGCTGGCGTTTGGCCAAGCAATTGGTACATGAACATGGCAAAATAGTGCGGTTGTGGGTCGATGATTTAGTTAGTTTCTCCTGTATTGCACCGCAAGTTGATCCTGCGGCTGAGAGGCAAGTGATTCAGCAAGTTGAAATTTATTCGTGGTCAATGCTACCTAAAGCAGTAGAACCGGCTGATGTCGTGATAGAGGCATTTGCTTGCGAATTGCCGGAGATTTATGTATCGGCCATGTTGCAAATGACTAAGCAGCCGGTCTGGATAAATTTGGAGTATCTCAGTGCCGAATCATGGGTGGCTCAATACCACGGCTTGCCGTCTCCTCATCCGCGTTTGTCGTTGTCGAAGACTTTCTTTTTTCCAGGTTTTGTTGCGAATACTGGCGGATTATTACGTGAAAAGGATTTGCTAGCGCAACGCGATGAATTCACACGTCATGAAGAAGCTGGTTTTTGGTCAACCAAGCATTTACCTATGCGCAAACCGGGTGAATTGCGCATTTCTTTGTTCAGTTATGATGCTGTCCCCATTGATGAACTCATCGCAACCTTATCCGCATGCAATCAGTCAATTTTGTTGATTGTGCCAGCAGGCCGTATCGCTGAATACATTCAGCGGGTTTCTTTTGACTTGATCTCGTTGCAATCGGATACCGTGATCGTGCAGAATCAATTGACGATACGGATTATTCCTTTCATGGAGCAAGCCGACTACGATCGATTGCTGTGGAGCTGTGATATCAATTTCGTACGCGGCGAAGATTCGTTTGTACGTGCGCAGTGGGCCGGTAAGCCGTTTGTTTGGAATATTTATCCGCAAACTGAAAACGCCCATTGGCATAAGCTCAATGCATTTCTGGATTTGTATACGGTAAATATGTCGTTGTCGACGGCACAAGCGATTCGTGATCTGTGGTTGACCTGGAACGGTGGAATGGCGTGGCATCCGTCGGCTTGGTTGAACTTCCTGACGATGCGCGAGTCTTTGATGCAGCATAGTAGGGATTGGATAAATCAGTTATTAAAACAAGACGATTTGGCGACCAATCTGGTACGTTTTGTGGAAAATAAGCTATAATCCGCTGCTTTTCAATTTGATGCGCATTCGGGAAAATGCCGTCAGTTTTGCAGATAACTTCTTTTTGGAATTTGAATTATGAAAACCGCAATGGAATTACGTTCAGGCAATGTCATCATGGTCGGTAAAGATCCCATGGTAGTGCAACGGGCGGAATTTACCAAATCCGGACGCAATGCATCCGTGGTAAAAATGAAGCTGAAAAATTTATTTTCTAGCACCACATCGGAAACCGTTTATAAAGCGGATGAAAAATTCGATGTTGTAACGTTGGATAAGAAAGAATGCACTTACAGTTATTTTGCCGATCCGCTGTATGTATTCATGGATGCCGACTACAATCCGATTGAAGTAGAAGCGGATAATATGGCTGATGTCCTGAACTATTTGATGGACGGTATGGAAGATGTATGCCAAGTGACTTTTTATGACGGCAAGGCCATTTCGGTCGAGTTACCTAATACTATCGTGCGAGAGATTGAATATACTGAACCGGCGGTACGTGGAGATACCACAGGAAAAATCATGAAGCCGGCCAAACTTGCGGGAACTGGATTTGAAATTCAAGTTGCAGCGTTTGTGGAAATCGGTGATAAGATTGAAATTGATCCGCATAATCATGAATTCAAGAAACGCGTTTGAGCGAATCAGGAACGCGCAATAAAAAAGGCGGCATTGCCGCCTTTTTTATTGCTGCAAGGATAATGGCTAAACGGCAACGACTAGAATATCCGGTTCGATCGTTTTGAGCATGTTCTCTATGCCTCTTAATGTGCCGGATATGGAGCTTGGGCAGGTACCACAGGCCCCTTGGTAGTGAATGCGCAATACGTTGCCTTCCAATCCCAAAATATGCAAGTCCCCGCCATCGTGCTGTAAATAGGGGCGAACTTCTTCATCTAATAAAATATTGATTCTTTCAAGTCGCAACTGATCTTCCGGACTCAAATTTGCAAGTATTTCGTTGGCGGCGGCAACGGTTTCCGCCGATTGCGCAGAAGCTGCGGGTGCAGCCCGGATCGGATCGGCAATTTCGCGTGCCAAATCCTGCCAATTGGCTTCACCGTCTTGTGTGACGGTAATCCAATGATCAATATAAAATACGTTGGTGACATGGTCGATTTCGAACAATGCAGCCGCCAGTGGATCATCTTTAGCGGCTTCAGCGTTGTCGTAAGAGCGTGCGACTCCCCAGGTCAGCGGTTCCTTGAGAATGAATTTCAGCGCATTTTTGTTCGGTGTTCCTTCAATATCAGCGATTTTTGGCATTTTGATTATGAATTGGTTGTGTGTTCGACAATCATCGTTGATGTACGCGAAACATTGATTTTTCAGTAGAAGGTGACTACTAAGTATTGTTTGAAACGACAGGTACAGGGTCGTGATCGGCTTCGGTGGATGCATTTTCCAGTGAATTGAGCGCGGCGTGCAGCGTGTGCCAAGGCAGTACGGCACACTTAACACGCGTCGGCAGATCGCGAATGCCCGAAAATACAGTCAAGCGTCCCAGGTGATTCGGGCTGTTGATGTCCAGTTTGCCGGTTGCCAAGTCGCGAAATTCATTGATCAGCGTTTCGGCATCCAAGCGGGATTTGCCTTTGACGGCAGACGTCATCATCGATGCCGAGGCTTTGCAAATAGCACAAGATTCGCCTTGAAAAGCAATCGCGTTGATTTGATCGCGTTCATCCACTTGCAACGATATGTCAAGGCGATCGCCGCACAAAGGATTGTGGCCGGTCGCGTGATGACTGGCATGCTCCAGTTTGCCGTAATTGCGCGGTTTGCGGTTATGGTCGAGTATGACTTCCTGGTACAGTGAGTTGGTATGCATTATAAAAAAACCTTTTGCACAGTTTTGATACCTGCAACCAGCGCATCGATTTCGGATTTTTTGTTATAGAAAGCGAAAGAAGCGCGCGATGTTGCGGGAACGTTAAAGCGTTGCATGACTGGTTGCGCGCAGTGATGACCGGTGCGCACTGCGATGCCGTCCTGATTCAGAATGGTACCGATGTCATGCGGATGTATGCCGTCGATGGCAAAGGAGATCACGGCAGTTTTGTTTGCTGCAGTACCGATAATTCTGACGCCCGGCATGTCGTTTAAAAGCTCGGTTGCATAATCGAGTAATTCCGCTTCATAAGCGGCAATGCGTTCAATGCCGATTGCGGTCAAGTAGTCAATTGCCGCCCCGAAGCCGATTGCTGCGGCAATCGGCGGCGTACCGGCTTCGAATTTGTGTGGGATGGTATTGTAGATCGTCTTTTCGAATGTAACGGACATGATCATATCGCCACCGCCTTTGAAAGGTTGCATGGCTTCGAGCAAAGTCGCCTTACCGTAAAGCATGCCGACACCGGTTGGTCCGCACAGTTTATGCGCGGAGAACACATAAAAATCGCAATCCAGTGCTTGTACGTCAATGATGAGGTGTGGTGCAGCTTGTGCGCCGTCGATCAGCACCGGTACGCTGTATTGATGCGCATAATCGATCATGCGTTTGATCGGATTGATGGTACCGAGTGCGTTTGAGACATGAATCAAGCCGACGAATTTTGTACGCTCGTTAAATAGTTTTTCATATTCGTCGATTTCCAGCTCACCTTTGTCGTTGATCGGTACGACACGGATTTTCGCGCCTTTTTCGTTGGCGAGCATTTGCCACGGCACAATATTGGAATGATGTTCCAATGTGGTCAAGATGATTTCGTCGCCTTCTTTGATGAATTTGCGGCCGTAACCGTGCATTACCAGATTGATGGCGTCGGTGGTACCGCTGGTGAAAATGATTTCCCGATCTTCGGCCGCATTGACGAATTGTTGCAATTTACAGCGTGCGCGGTGAAATTCCAGCGTCGCTACTTCGGACAAATAATGTACGGCACGATTGACGTTCGCATGCTCGGATGTTTGATAGCGTACCAAGCGGTCGATGACTTGCTGCGGCATTTGACTCGACGCGGCGTTGTCGAGATAAACCAGCGGTTTTCCGTCCACTGTCAAACGCAGAATCGGAAAATCGTCGCGTATGATTTTCCAATCGGGCTCGTTCATCGCATCGAGTTTTATTGAATGATTGGTAGAGTTCTTCATAAGTGACGCCGTGTTCGAGAGAGCACGGCTTGCTCCAGTTGCTGCTTAAGCGATGTGACGGGAATGCGATCGATGATTTCCGCTCCAAAAGCATATGTCAATAAATCGCGTGCGGTTGCAGCCGACAAACCACGGCTTTGCAAATAAAAAATTTCTTCCTCATCCAGTTGACCGACGGTGGCGCCATGCGCACATTTGACATCGTCGGCGAAAATTTCCAGTTGTGGTTTGGTGTCGACCTGCGCCGTTTTGCTAAGCAACAAATTGCGACTGGATTGTGAAGAGTTGGTGCGCTGCGCATGCGGATGAACGATGATTTTGCCGTTGAATACCGCATGTGCCGAGTCGTCAACGATGCATTTATGCTGTTGGCGGCTGACGCCGTTTGCTTTGCTGTGATCGATACAGGTATGCGTGTCGGCTAACTGTCGATCTCCAATCAAAGCCAATCCGTCGATTGCACATTCTGCTGCCTCATCCGCCAAGCGAACATCCAGATTGTAACGGGATATTTGTGCTCCCAAAGAAACGCTGACCGCTTGGTAACGACTGGCGTGCGCCAACAATGCTGCGCAACTTGCCAAATGAAAAGCTTGCATGCTGTCGCGTTGGATACGGATATGTTTCGCATGCGCATTAGCATTTAAACTGATTTCGGTGACCGAGTTGGTAATGTACGGTGCTTGTGACAGCGAAACATAGTCTTCGATCAACGTCACTTGACTACCGGTTTCACCCAACAGTAAGCATCGCGGGTAGTTGGTTACTTCACTTTGCGTGGCAACGAATAACAGATGAATCGGTTCTGCGACAACGGTATGCTTCGGTACTATGATGATCGCGCCATCATTCAGGAAAGCGGTATTAAGTGCAGTGAATACATTGTGCTCGCATGACGCATGACGGCCAAGCTGAGATTCCAAGGCAGTTGCGTGTGATGTGGCGAGAACTTGTAAATTACCGATAATCAAGTGACTTGAATCTTCGATAACCGATAGATGTTCTGCATAGTGACCGTCGACAAATACCAGACGGTTTTTGGCTTCTTGTAACAACCAAGGAGTGAGATCGCTTAGTCGCAATTCGCATTGAGAATGAGCTGGACGGTAAACTAATTGCGTTAACGGTGAAATATCGGTAAAGCGCCATTCCTCATCACGTCGCGTGGGTAAATGCTGTGCGCTAACGTGATCGAATGCTTGCACCCGCAATGGTTGTAACCAATTTCTTATATCAGATTGCGTGCTTGTCCAGCATTGACGCAAAGATTCCAAATACCCNNTAATTTCATTTTCTCGCGCACGAAATCGTCGAATTCGAGTGGATCCAATTCTTCTTTGCCGCGTTGCGTTTGCACAGTGTTGTATGCCAAGCGGAGAAACTGCGTATTGGCGACACCAGGAATTTCGATCGGGTATTGAAAAGCCAGGAATAATCCGATACGAGCGCGTTCTTCCGGCGCTAATTCCAGTAAATTCTTGCCTTGAAATGTAATCGAACCGCCAGTCACTTGATAATCGGAATGACCGGCCAATACTTTGGCGAAAGTGCTTTTGCCGGAACCGTTAACACCCATGATGGCGTGGATCTCGCCGCTTTTTACCGTGAGATCGATTCCTTTCAAAATTTCGGTGCCGTTGATGCTGGCGCGTAACCCTTCAACAGAAAGGATGGTTTTGCTGTTCTCGACGATCATCCGACGCTTCCTTCCAGTTTGAAGCTGAGTAGTTTGGTCGCCTCGACGGCGAATTCCATCGGTAATTGCTGGAATACATCTTTGCAAAAACCGTTGATGATCATGGAAACCGCTTCTTCCGCACCGATGCCGCGTTGTGCGAAGTAAAACAATTGATCTTCTCCGATCTTCGAAGTTGAGGCTTCGTGTTCGACGGTGGCGCCGTTATTGCTTACCTGAATATACGGAAAGGTGTGCGCGCCGCATTGATCGCCAATTAACATCGAGTCGCACTGCGAATAATTTCGCGCTCCATCGGCTGTCGGTGCGATACGAACCAAACCACGATAACTGCTATTGGAATGGCCGGCGGAAATGCCTTTGCTGACAATGGTGCTGCGGGTATTTTTACCCAAATGAATCATTTTGGTTCCGGTATCGGCCTGCTGGTAGTGATTGGTTACCGCGACCGAGTAAAATTCGCCGACCGAGTTGTCGCCACGCAATATACATGATGGATATTTCCATGTAATGGCTGAGCCGGTTTCGACTTGTGTCCAGGAAATACGGGAATTCTTACCTTTGGCTAAACCGCGTTTGGTAACGAAATTGTAGATACCGCCGACACCGTTTTCATCTCCGGCGTACCAATTTTGCACCGTAGAGTATTTAATATCCGCATCGTCCAGAGCGATCAATTCAACCACAGCGGCGTGTAATTGATTGGTGTCAAACCGAGGCGCGGTGCAACCTTCCAAATAGGAGACCGATGCGCCTTCTTCCGCTATGATGAGCGTGCGTTCAAATTGTCCGGATCCCTCGGTATTGATACGGAAATAAGTTGATAAATCCATCGGGCATTTGACGCCTTTGGGGATGTAACAAAACGATCCGTCGGTGAATACCGCCGAATTCAATGCAGCAAAATAGTTGTCGCCTACCGGAACAACGGTACCTAGGTATTTTTGCACCAATTCAGGGTGGTTGTGCACGGCTTCTGAGATGGAGCAGAAAATGATACCGACTTCGGCGAGTTTCTGTTTATAAGTAGTGGTAACCGAAACGCTGTCGAAAATCACATCCACAGCGACACCGGCAAGTGCTGCACGTTCGTGCATCGGTACGCCCAGTTTCTCAAAAGTACGCAGCAATTCCGGATCAACTTCGTCCATACTCGCCAGTTTTTTCTTCGTTTTCGGCGCAGAGTAATAGCTGATATCCTGAAAATCGATTTTAGGATAATGAACGTTCTGCCAGTGCGGTTCCGTCATTGTCAGCCAATGATGATAGGCTTTCAGGCGAAAGGACAATAGCCATTCAGGTTCATTCTTTTTCGCCGAGATGAGTCGGATAATGTCTTCATTCAGACCTTTCGGCGCAACATCGGCTTCTATATCGGTAACGAAGCCGTGCTTATAGGGTTGATTAACCAAGTTGTGCAAAACCGCGCTCATTGGGTGTCTTCCTTTATGCTCGTATAGTTTGTTATTGTTATTATTTAGTTTTGATTAAGAACCAACCATAACCCGGTCAGTTGATGCCGTTGCTGCTGTCGTGCGGTGTGGCTATGATTTTGCCGTTTCTTTTACGCTGAAACTATCACCGCAACCACAGGTGTTATCAATATTGGGATTGATAAACTTGAAAGAACTGTTAAGTCCTTCCTTGATAAAATCGATCTGAGATCCGTCCAAGTAAGGCAAACTGCTTTTGTCGACAACGATTTTAGTATCATGGGATTCGAATAATCGATCGTCGGAATTTATCTCATCTGCATAATCAAATATATAAGAAAATCCTGAGCAGCCCGATTTCTTAATTCCAATCCGAAACGCTAAGCCTTTGCCGCGTTTCAGAAACTGTTGCTGGATATATTTTGCAGCATTTTCGGTTAATGTGATTGGCATATCATAATGTATTGCAATTTTTGCTCATTATATTAATAACAAACAATTGTCCAGATTTGCTGGTGAATCGAACGGCAAATATTCGACACTTGCATTCTCGACTTGTTCTCTGCGAAATCACAAGATTGCGTTGAATCATTGGGGCATCACGGAAACTGACGGCACACGGGTGCTTTGTGTTAGGCCACAGTTGTTTCACGCATATCGATCAGCGGTACGATGGCATCTTTTTGCTGATTGATTTGATTGTCGACCAATTCTTTAAGCGTAACAGCACCAAGGTATTCAAATATTAAATCATTTAACTTTGCCCAGAGATCGTGCGTCATGCATTTTCCGTCATTGTGGCAATTTTCCTTGCCGCCGCATTGGGTAGCATCGATTGGTTCATCGACGGCCATAATAATGTCGGCAACCGACACTTTGTCCAAATCCTTGGCTAAACAATAACCGCCACCGGGACCCCGAACACTGTCAACAAGCTCGGATTGACGCAACTTGGCAAATAACTGTTCCAGATATGACAGCGAAATTTTTTGACGCTGACTGATATCGGCGAGTGTTACTGGGTGGTTGCTTTGTTGCAATGCGAGATCCAGTAATGCGGTTACTGCAAATCTGCCCTTGGTGGTTAATCTCATGATGAGCTCCTTCAAAAAATCGACGCGAGATTGTAAAAAATAATAAGCTGTAAAATACCTGATAGATTTTGTCAACTATACAATACCTGATAAATTTGGTCAACTATAAAATTAAAAATTTTGGAGAATGTGATCTATATGATCAAATAAAGAATCATCTATCATTAAATTTATCTAAAGCGCTGGCTACAATTCGAAGCTAATTTCGCTATAATTAGGAAAAGAAAACAATGATGAAAATTAGAAGTTTTACAGGGAATGCACACGTAAAATCAATTTTATGTCACGCGTTCTTAAATCAAAATAAATTTATCTAAAGGGGAAAAAATAATGAGTATGGAAAGTGAAATCAGATCGAAATTTGGCGGTTTTTGGAATTCGCTTATTTTGCTTTTTGTGATTATTGTCTGTTTGCGTTTTTCAAGTCTCGAGCTTGCGGATGAGACTTTAACTAAAAGAATTCTTTGTGCAGCCAATTTATTTATGGGTTGCTTAGCTGCAGGTTTTTTACTTGGAATTTTGCGGATTTTTCTGGGATTCTCAAATGAAACTTATACCCGTGCCCCAGCATCGGCAAATTTCACCCGTGGACTGAAATATGGCATTGTGTCCGGCGGATTATTGATAATGCTTGTAGGTGCATTGCAGCTTGAAAACTTTTTCGGCGTGTTCCAACCCGTAGTAACCGGGGTGATTTCAAAATTGACTGCGATTTTTGCGTGATATGTTCAATCGGTGAACAATAACTTGGGAGTATTCCACTCTCAAGTTATAGTTGTTCAATAAGCATTATCTTTACGTAAAACGATCCAAACGGTTTTTAAGATAATCCATATATCAAGCCAAATCGTCCAGTTTTTCAGATAATACAAATCGTGCTCAATACGTGCTTTCATTTTTTCCAGTGTTTCGGTCTCACCGCGCCATCCATTGACTTGCGCCCATCCGGTAATTCCGGGCTTGGCCTTGTGACGTAGCATATAACCTTTGATTAGTTTGCGATATAGCTCGTTATGAGCTACTGCATGCGGGCGAGGGCCGACTATACTCATACGTCCTTGCAGTACATTGAAAAATTGTGGAAGCTCATCTAACGATGTGCGGCGCAAAAAGCCGCCAATTTTGGTAAAACGTTGATCATTCTGCTTGGCTTGCTGAATATTCTTGCCATCTTCCGTAACCGTCATGGTGCGAAATTTATATACGACTATTTTCTCGCCATTTAAACCATATCGCCGTTGTTTAAAAATAATAGGACCAGGTGATGTGATTTTTACTGCCAGCGTAATGCATGCGAGTAATGGTGAGATTAGGATGATTGCCAGTGATGCCAATATGTAGTCGCTTGCCGATTTCACGACTCCATTGATGCCGGTAAAAGGAGATTCGTTCATCGCAACCACGGGAATATTGTCGATGTAATCAAAATGGGCTTGCATCAAATCAAAGACATAAATGTCGGGAATGAAATAAATCGAGGACGTTGTGTCCGGAAGCTGATCCATCAATTTCTGAATGCGCGGCTGAGATGACATCGGCAAACTGATGAACACCATCTCAATGTTATGTTGTTGAATGTAAGGAACCAGTTCGTTTATTTCACCCAACCGAGGACCTAGGCAATCAGGCCTGATAACTGGAGTCGCATCGTCAGGTGTCGCTACATTGCCGGACAGGGATTGAAGATCATTAGCAATTCTAGAGCTGCTCCGGTCGTCAAAAAAACCATGGTAATTAATTAATAGTAAGGGGGTATTCTGAATATGCTTGATAAAATTGTAGCCGTTTTCATTAGCCCCGATGACAACGGCGGAGCGCGTTTTTCCTTCGCTATGCAGGTAAGAAACGATACTGCGAACCGTGATATGGCTTATGATTAATATGAGTGGCGTGACGATAAACCAGGACAATAATACTTTTTCAGAAAACTGATCCTCAAATTTAGTGGCATAACCTAGAAATAGCCAAAATGCCGACGATTAACGACCAGCCCATCAATATATCGCTTATATAAGAAAGTAATTGATCTCGACGCCAGTTTCTGAAAATAAGAATGCGTTCGTAAATATAAGTTGAAATAAAATAAGTGAGAACAACGAGAATGAAGTAGTAGCTGGTGAAATCCTCGTCGTAAAACCAAGTGGTGACGATCAGCATGCCCCAGATGATAAAGGGGTCGAGCAGATTCTTGAAAAAAGCGACTATCGGTAAATTGTTTGTGATCATTGTTTGCCGTAAGTGTATTGCACGTTGACGATTGCGCCGTTGGCGTTAAATCCGCCGAATCGATTATCGGACTTTAAGTCGTTGTGGAAAGCTGAAGCATTGAGCTGTAAACCTCTATATGGGGTATAGATTAATTTCACCGAAGCATTGCGTATCGTATTGTGTATGCCTAAAGGAAGTACACTATCGGTTAAGGCGTTAAATTTATTGAAATCCCTTGTTTCATAGGAAAGATTGCCTTCCAAAGTGAGTTTTTCAGTGATGCTCCAAGTCGGTGTTATACTTCCCCCCGTGTTTAAGCTGTAACTTGCGGTAAGCATTTGCATTGCGCCTGTTTCGCGCCATCCGCTGACGGTGAATCCGATTTTGCTGGTCGGTTGCCAAGTATAAATCATGCGGGCATTGAATCCGCTAAAGTTACGTTGCGTGAAACTTGCATTGCTTCTTTCCACCCATCCCCCTCTCCATTCAAAACGAGATTTTGTCGAGGGAATCCAGATGATTTTGGCCAGCGCCTCTTTTTGGTCGTAGCTATTGTCGGTAAAAGAGCCATCGGGAGCGGCAACGAGAACCGGAAAATTGCCGATAATATTGCGAAAAACGACACCGACGGTGTTTCTTCGCGCGGTATGAAAATCAATACCGCCTTCGAATCGATCTTCGGTACGATTCAGAAATTTCATGCGATCAAGAGGGCTATCCGTATTCAGATCGTAACGCGTATAACCTCCGTTCATGCTCCAGCTTGGATGAAAATGCCAGGTGCCGTTAATAAATGTGGTTTGTTCAGTTCGTATGTTTTTAATGCCAGGTTGGAATAGGAACGGCGCCAAGGATTGCACATAACTTGCGCCCATATTGCCTTCCAGCCGGTTTCCGAGAACCCAATTCCAATTACCATTGACGCTTTTCAGATTGTTGTTCATCTGATCGAATTTTTCGAACCGGGTATGTGTCCAATTTCCATTGGCCGAGAAACGCTGCCGCCCGATTTCTTTTTCCAGTATCAAACCACCGGTAAAGCGTTGCGACATATCAAACAGATTGGTTGTGCCGAGAAGCGGTACCGGGTCTAAGCGATCACGGATTCGTAACATATTGTCATCGGCGGTAAACGTATAGCTGCCGTACGGTTGTAATACCTTACCTGTGGTTTGTGCGATCACAGGTAAACTTAGGCGGATTCAACATTGAAGTGCAACTTTTGTAAGGAA
>DJMI01000006.1 GCA_002435335.1 Nitrosomonas sp. UBA6494 | reverse complement strand
ACGTATGCATTGGGTAAAGCAGCGGTATATTTCTTCGAGCAGCGTAAAAACGGCTTGAATATCGATACCGAAGCAGCGCGGCGAATTTACCAAGAAGAATTGACACGCGGCACAGAAATATTAAAACAGCGCATACAGGAAAGATCTCTATGAAATCAATGATTCCAAAAATGGATTGGCTGCGATTATCGGTTTTATTGATATCGTTGCTGCCACTGCTGGCTCTGTTGATTTTTGGTTTTTTATGGCTTTGGCAAGGTGGATTCTTGCTATTTTGGTTGATTGCCTTGGTGGTTTTCGCTGCACTAGGTTATGGTTTACAGCAATGGATGATTCAACGCGAACGCAGATTATTGTCCGATTCAGCGACCGAGCCCAATCCTGAATGGCCGCAAAGTGCCGATGCGGCCTGGAAAAAAGTAGCTGCCTTAGCGGATGGCTGCAATCCGCAAAACTGGCCCTTAGAGCAAGGGACATGGATATTGGCGCTTGGGCAAAAAACGATGGAAACCGTCGCTCATTGTTACCACCCCGATGCGGACAAGCCGTTGTACGAGCTGACGATTCCGCATACCCTATTGATCATTGAGCGCGCAAGCCGTGATTTGCGACTGGATGTTGCTGAAAAAATACCTTTTAGCAATCGACTGACCATCGGCGATTTTTTTCGTATCCAGCGATGGACGGAGAAAGCGGAGCAATTGTTTAAAATCTACCGTGTCGGCAGTGTACTGATTAATCCGGTTAATGCTTTGCTCAGCGAGACGTGGCGTCTTTTTCGCGAACGCAGTTTCGATCAAGCGAGAGATGAGTTGCATCGCTGGTTTCTACGCGCTTATGTCTATAAAGTCGGTTATTACGCGATTGATTTGTACAGCGGACGCTTGCTGCTGGGCGAAGAACAAACGCCGCAAATGACCACACCCGAATCTGAAGCGGATTTAGCGAAAATCGAGCAGGCATCTCAAGCAAATGTCGAACCTTTGCGAATATTGGTGCTTGGCCGAGCCAATGCAGGCAAGTCCAGCCTGATCAATGCGCTATTCGGTGAACTAACCGCCGCTACCGACGTGTTATCGGACACAACCAGAATGATGCAACCTTATGTGCTATCGCGTGAAGGACTAACACAAGCACTCATTTTTGACACCCCCGGCTGCGACAGCGCATTCTTTGACAGCAAGCAAATGATGATCGCAGCAGGCAATGCCGATTTGATTATTTGGGTCAGTCCGGCCAATCGGGCTGACCGGCAAAATGAACGGCAATTCCTGGACGCTCTGCGCAGCTATCAATCCGCCAGAATTGATCGGCGTCCGGCACCTTTGCTGGTAGCCGCAAGCTTCATCGATCGCCTGCGTCCGGCAAGCGAATGGCACCCGCCGTACGATTTAACTGATGTGCACAATATCAAAGCAACCAATATCAATGCGGCAATACGGGCGATTGCCAACGATCTTGACGTACCGGTGGCGCAAGTGATACCGGTTTGCTTACAATACGGCAAGGTATATAACGTCAACGATACCTTATGGGCAGTGATTTTGCATCATCAAGACGAAGCTTTGCGCGTGCGCTTGATGCGCTGCCTGGATGCGCAAAAGCGCATTGAAGATTGGACATTGCTGCGCCGTCAATTGGTAGGAGCCGGGCGTTTTTTACGCGATTTGCCGGATATACTGGAAAAACGCAGCACCAGCTAAGGAAGCGCTGATTAATTGACTGCGCGAGCGGATCGCTTCGTTGCGCGGTACTCGCCCCTTCGCCTATCTTGTTTTGATATGTCTCGGTTGCTGCGTTCCGTGCGCCTCGCGCTTCATCTCGCTCATCGAATTAATCAGCGCTTCCCTAACTATATTCCATGCCTCTTTACCAGCGATAATACGGGCTGTAAAACCCGCCACGATAGAACGGGTTATACGCTGGATAGCCATAATAATAAGGAGAGTAAAAACCCGGATGGCTATAGTAATCCGGGTAATTTGGCCACAAGTGGACGGCAGTTGCTACGAGCAACGGAACGCGAATTGTTCTTTTACCGACTGTGAGATCCATGCCTCCAGCAATGACACCGGCCACGGTGATTTCCTTATCTTTCACGTACACCGCGGGGTCAAGAAATTCCGAACTTTTGACAACAAAACGACCAATCCCGGGTTTATACGTTTGCGGTCGTCCGCTGTAATCCAACGGATGAAAAACGATTTGCATCAAACTAGATTGTGCTTCGTTTTCCACACCGATGATCACGCCACCCCACCGCACCGGCGCATCTTTATAATTGTCAGCATCGCTGCTGACTTGCTGATAAGAAAGATCGATAAATGGTGCATTTTGAATTGCCGTCGGCAATCCGGTACAACCGCTCAGCAACAAGCTGAATAACACCCAATAGCGCTTCATACCTGATCTCCTTTGCAAGTTTTATCGTAAAAGCCGCAAATCCACATTATTTCCTGATAACACCCGGTGGTTTGCAATAAGCCCTGGCAGGGTATTCGGCAAGCTTCTGCCGGTTTCGGATGACATCCCCTCCTTCCGCCACACAAACCGCCACCGATTTATCAAACTTAGGGAAATAATCGTTTTCCCCGGCTTGCGCATCGGTCGGCGGTACTTTTTCCCGAATCCTTACACACAATTCGTGCTCGTTCGCTTTAGGCGGATCATTGATCATCGCCGGCAACGGGCATAGATTACAAGGATCGCCGGGACACAAACAGCCGCTGCAATCCGCCAGTGACGGCAATGACCATGCAATCAATGTAACAAAACCCATTAGAAACACAGTTTTTCTTAATATCAACAGCATCGCAATTAAATTCCTTTCAATGAAGTGTCTTGCACTAGAAATAGAGAAAATGACTCTGAACTCCTCTGATGTAAGATTATATACCGCCGAGCAAGGGGGTCATAATGAAGCTGCTAGTAAGCTGTTATGCTATCAATTACGGCTCAGTTACTTAATAAGATATTGTCTGTGTTTGAGCATATAAGAATCACCCGATAATCGTTGACATTCGTATGCGTAGCACCGGTAGTCACCAAATCGCCGAGTTGCTGGAAAAAAGAATAGGCATCGTTGCGAACAAGGTAATCTGAAGCATCCAGACCGAGTTGCCGTGCTCGGGTCAGTGTATTGGGCGTGATGATGGCACCGGCGTTGTCTTCGCTGCCGTCGATGCCATCGGTATCGCAGGCGATGGCGTAGGTGTTTTCCTGACCATCGAGCGCTAGCGCCAATGACAGCAAGAACTCACTGTTTCTTCCGCCTTTGCCGTCGCCATGCACCGTGACCGTCGTTTCCCCGCCGGAAAGTAATGCTATCGGTGTGCGCAGCGTATGCGGGTAACGATAAATTTCTCTGGCCAGAGCCGCATAACTTTTGGCGATTTCACGCGCTTCGCCGGTAACGGTATCGCCCAGAATCAATGTATGGATATTGCATCTTTGAAAATAATCGGCTGCAGCGACTAGCGAGCGGTGCGAATGAGCGATCACTCGGTTTTCCACATGCTGGAAAATCTTGGAGCCGGGTTTTGGCGTTTCCTGATTTTGTCGCAGCACATTCAATACCGATGGCGGGCTAGCAAGCCGATACTGTTGCAACACATCCAATGCATCAGCGGAAGTCGTTGAATCCGGCGCGCAAGGCCCAGAAGCGATATGCGTCGCATCGTCACCGGTGACATCTGAAATGATCAGCGCCAGGATCGGTGCTTTACAAGCCGCCGCCAGTCTACCGCCCTGGATCGCGGATACATGCTTGCGCACCGCGTTGATTTCCTGAATGTTCGCGCCGCAGCGCAACAATTGCCGGGTCAGCGATTGCAGGTCTAGCAACGAAACACCGGGCAGCGGTAACGGCAGCAAGCTCGACCCGCCGCCGCTGAACAAACACAACAACAAATCATCGGCACGCAATTGCTCAACGGCCGCCAACATGGCTTTAGCGGCTTGCATGCCGTTGTCATCGGGAATCGGGTGATCGGCTTCGATGACTTTGATTTTTTGCGTCGGCAACGCATGACCATATCGCGTGACTACCAAGCCTTCAATCGGCGCACTATCCGGCCAGTGTTTTTCGACTGCTTGCGCCATTGCCGCGGCGGCCTTGCCTGCACCAATGACCAAGGTGCGGCCTTTCGGCGGACTTGGCAGATGTTGCGGCACGATATGCGCCGGATCGGCGGCTTTAACCGCCACAGCGAAACTTTCCAGCAGCAATTCGTGCGGTGTCATTTTGCCAGCATGGATTGAAGATAATGTCCGGTAAAGCTGTTTTGATTGGCGGCGAGCGATTCGGGTGTTCCTTCCGCGATGATGCAACCGCCGCCGTCACCGCCTTCCGGACCCAAATCGATGATCCAATCGGCCGTTTTAATCACGTCGAGATTATGTTCGATAACGACCACGGTATTGCCGTGATCGCGCAAACGGTGCAACACCGTCAGCAGCAAGTCGATGTCTTGAAAATGCAAACCGGTGGTCGGTTCATCCAGTATATACAACGTCCTGCCGGTATCTCGCTTGGAGAGCTCCAGCGACAATTTGACACGCTGCGCTTCGCCGCCGGATAGCGTGGTGGCCGACTGTCCCAGGGTAATGTAACCCAATCCGACATCCAGCAACGTTTGCAATTTGCGTGCAACCACAGGGACCGCAGAAAAAAATTCGTGCGCATGCTCGACGGTCATTTGCAGCACCTCGTTGATGTTCTTACCTTTGTACTGAATCTCGAGCGTTTCGCGGTTATAGCGCTGGCCGTGGCATACATCGCAAGTGACGTAAATATCCGGCAGAAAATGCATTTCAACTTTGATCACGCCGTCACCCTGGCATGCTTCGCAGCGTCCGCCCTTGACGTTGAAGGA
>DJMI01000149.1 GCA_002435335.1 Nitrosomonas sp. UBA6494 | reverse complement strand
GCGTGCGCTACGGCCATCGCGCCGACTCGTATACCGATTTGGCCGACATGTACCGCAAATCGCGTGCGCAGGGCTTCGGCGCTGAAGTGAAACGACGCATCCTGATCGGCACCTACGTGCTGTCGCACGGTTACTACGACGCTTATTACATCAAAGCACAAAAATTGCGCCGCCTGATCGCGCAGGATTTTTCGCAAGCGTATCAGCAATGCGACATCATCATGGGACCGACCACACCGACGGTGGCTTTCAATCTCGGCGAGAAAAGCGGCGATCCGATCCAGATGTATTTATCGGATATCTACACCAGCGCGGCCAACTTGACCGGCATGCCGGCAATGTCGATTCCGGTCGGCTTCGGCGACAAAAACCGCCCGATCGGGCTGCACATTATCGGCAATTATTTTAAAGAAGCGCAAATGCTCAACGTCGCGCATCAGTACCAACTGGCCACCGATTGGCATACCCGGTCGCCGGTTTAAACTAACCTTCGTTTGTGAAATACACTTGAGCTGAGAAATATATTATGCAGTGGGAAATTGTCATCGGTCTTGAAGTACACGCGCAACTGTCGACGCAATCCAAAATTTTCTCCGGCGCAGCTACCGCTTACGGCGCACCGCCAAACACGCAGGCCTGCGTGATCGACCTGGCATTGCCGGGCGTGCTGCCGGTGCTCAACAAAGGCGCGGTCGAGCGCGCGATCAAATTTGGCTTGTCAGTCGGTGCGAAAATCAATTCGCCGTCGATTTTCGCGCGCAAAAATTATTTTTACCCCGATCTGCCGAAAGGCTATCAAATCAGCCAGTACGAATTGCCGGTGGTGCAGGGTGGCAGCATTACCATTCAAGTCGACGGCGCGGAAAAAACCGTGCGATTGACNNCTGCGACGCCAACGTATCGGTGCGCCCGCGCGGCACGGAAAAACTCGGCACACGCTGCGAAATCAAGAACCTGAATTCGTTCCGCTTCCTGGAGAAAGCCATCGACTTCGAAGCACGGCGGCAAATCGAAATTCTCGAGGACGGTGGCAGTATCCGTCAGGAAACCCGCCTGTACGACGCCAACAAAGACGAAACGCGCACCATGCGCAGCAAGGAAGACGCCAACGATTACCGCTACTTCCCCGATCCGGATCTGTTGCCGCTGGAAATTGCCGCAGACTGGATCGAACAAACCAAAGCGGCATTACCCGAATTGCCGCAAGCGCGCCGGCAACGCTATGTAGCCGAATTCGCGTTACCCGCGTACGACGCGGCGGTCTTGACCGCCACGCGCGAAACCGCCGATTACTTCGAAGCCGCCGTCAAGCACCTGCCGGGCCAAGCCAAACTGTGCGCCAACTGGATCATGGGCGAAATCAACGGTCAACTGAACAAGGAAGGCATCGACATCGCCACATGCCCGGTAGCCCCCGAACACCTCGCCGCACTATTGCGACGCATCAACGACGGTACCATCTCCGGCAAAGCCGCGAAAACGGTCTTTGAAAACCTATGGAACGGCGAATCGAATAAGGACGTCGACGCCATCATCGAGGCCAAAGGTTTGAAACAAATCTCCGACGACAGTGCCATCGAAAAAATCGTCGACCAAGTCCTGGCCGCCAACGCGCAACAAGTCGCCGACTACCGTGCCGGTAAGGAAAAAGCATTCAACTCGCTGGTCGGCCAAATCATGAAAGCCACCCAAGGCAAGGCCAATCCGGCGCAGGTGAATGCGATGTTGAAGAAGAAGTTGGGTTGATAAGATTTTAGCGCTTCGGTGTGATTTCAGGCTTGCCTGTTAAGCAAGCGATACTCGAAACTCGGTCATGAGTAACTGTTATATCAAGACCTGGTGCCTTTGGCGCGGGGCGAGCTGTGATGTGCCGCAAATGAGATAACTACCAAATTTTTCTGATGTGATATTGTGATCCTACTGGGACTGCGCAGTAGTAATCGTTAAAAGGCTCGCATTGGACAACGGTAACAGTGCCCGTGGTTAGTGATGACATGGACACATCAACTACAGCATTGCCGGTATCAGTAACAATTGTGGAAAGCCTGACTGTATTATTTGTGCGAAATCCAGACATTGCTTCCCAAATCAAACGCTCCTCGCCATATCCGGGCAATCCAAGATTTACTACTATGATTTGCTGCTCATTATTTTCTACAACCATGATGTAACCAACATTTGGCTCCTCTTCGACTATCCAAATGCCGTCGTATGGACCGGACGCGAATGCTGACATAGAAAACACCAGCAGCAATGCTGCAATAAATAATTTCTTCATCGGTCAACCTCCTTTAACTTGTAATAGTTTAATTATACCGCAAGTTAGGGGTCACGCAAGTTAGGGGTCACATCTTGACATCACTCCTTGTCAAAAAGCAGAGTAGCATAAAAGGACAGCGAGGTACCAGGTCTTCACATAACAGTTACCTACAACTCCACCTTGAACTTCATTTGTTAGAAATAGTGTACACTGTTATCGTGTACACTATTTCATGAAAGAATNNCAACGAATGAAAAATATCACCTTAAGCGCGGATGACAAACTGATTGAAGCCGCTCGTGAACGGGCGCGCGCCGAACAAACCACCCTCAACGAGCAATTCCGCCGCTGGCTGGCGGATTATGTGCGGCAGGCGCATCAAACCGAATCTGCAATGGCATTAATCGAGGAATTACGTGGACAAGTACGTACAGGCGGTCGTAAATTTACGCGAGACGAAATGAATGAGCGGTGAATTTATCGATACCAATGTTTTCATCTACCTGTTCGACGAAACCGATGCGCACAAACGCACCATCGCAGAACAACTGATTCAGAAAGCGCTGGAGTCGCGCAGCGCTTGCATTAGCCATCAAGTTGTCCAGGAGACGCTCAACGTTGTGACGCGCAAACTGCCATCCCCCATGAGCGCAGAAAATGCCCAGCGATTTCTGGAGCAGATCTTGACACCCTTATGGTGCATCATGCCCAGCCCGATACTTTACCGGCGCGGCCTTGATCTTCAATCGCGCTACGGCTTCAGTTTTTACGATGCATTGATTGTTGCCGCAGCTCTCGAATCCGGTTGCACGCGTTTATACACGGAAGACTTGCAACACGGTCAGAAAATTGATGGATTGGTAATTGAGAATCCTTTTATTGATTGAGATTGGATTAAGATTGTGCAGTGGTATCGGGAGCAATCGAATCTGACCCGGCAGATTCGTTGACCATCTGATCGAATCAATAACAATCCCAAATAAAAAACGGCTCCCGATAGGAGCCGTTTGATAAAAAAACAACCAATTATTCCTTACCGGCGGGCGCGCCCAATCTTTCGCCTGATTCAGGATCTTGATATAAGCTTGGCGGTTTATTGTATGGTTTAGGCTCACCACATCCGGCGAGTAAAGCTGTAGACGTAAATGCGATAAAAACGATAGCTAAAAGTGAATATTTCATGAAAATCCTTTTTGTTATTAAAATCAAAAAATGTTTATCAACAAATTAAATGTCACGTTAAAACTTAATCAGCTATAAGCCATATCCCAAATCTAATCCGGCATCAAATTACTTTTCGCAGAAAAAGACCTTTTTAGAAGGTCATTTGATCGTGCAACCTAAACACCATCTAAAACAAGATATGGTTTAAATATGAATAAGCAAATTACTTATTCGCAGCAAGGATAACATTAACAACACAACGGGGTCTACCATTGTATTTTGCAAGATGACAGCCCACAAAAGCATCGCTTAATATAACAAAGGGATAGGGATGTAATTCAAGGAATCAGTGGCTGGAATTCTGGTATACCGGGCGTGAAATACTTTTCCCCTTACTACGTTATCCGGCATCAATGGAGTCAACCCCATTGATCTGAAAAATTGAAAGATCTCAATATATATCACGAAAATTTTGTGTGATAATCAATTGGCCTTCCGGAATAGTCAGAAAGCTTTTCTACGATAAACCAACAAATTAATCTTTCTTGCTCCTCTTGAAGCGGGTTCTCCGAAGTTCAACTCAATAGTAAGGTGATAACGATGACTCCTTTTCTTGGTGAATTGATTGGTACTTTTATATTAGTGTTATTGGGTAACGGCGTCGTTGCCAATGTCGTGCTGAATAAATCCAAGGGCAATAATGCCGGATGGTTAACCATTGCGGCCGGTTGGGGAATTGCGCTTTTCGTGGCGGTTTATGCCGTGGCCGCTTCCAGCGGCGCGCATTTAAACCCTGCGGTGAGTATCGGCCTCGCGGCTGTAGGTAAGTTTGCGTGGAACGACGTACCTATATATGCGGTGGCTCAAATGCTTGGTGCGATGCTGGGCGCATTGATTGTATGGATCACCTACCGTCAGCATTTCGACGCGACGGCTGATCCCGATATGCAGTTAGCGGCGTTTTGCACGGGACCGGCGATCAGAAATCCGGTTAACAACATCATTACCGAAGCAGTTGGTACATTCATGCTGGTGTTTGGCGTGATGATGATGGTTTCGCCGCAGGCAAGCCTGGGCGCACTGGATGCTTTGCCGGTCGCTTTATTGCTGTTCGGTATAGGCCTGTCACTGGGCGGCCCCACCGGCTTTGCGGTTAACCCTGCACGCGATCTGGGGCCGCGCATTATGCACGCAATTCTCCCGATGGCTAATAAACGTGATAGCGATTGGGGATATGCCTATGTACCGGTAGTGGGCGGCATCATCGGCGGACTGATTGCCGCAGCGGTTTATTCGATGTTGTAAAGCTTGGCCGGGTCATTAAGGAATCTCTGAAAAAACTGTCATTTCGGGCACGGCGAGAAATCTATCATATCGATCATCAAAGATTTCTCGCTTTTCCCGGAATGCTTTTATGTGGCAATTCAAGACCTGGTACCTTGGTGGGTATGGTACCTTGGTGGTTACCCTCATGTGTGATTGATGAAACATAACGCTGGAGTTAAGCCGCCGCGCGTAGCGCGGTCGGCTTGAACGGCTTGTTAGGCTTTACCTTCATTTTTGCACCACTCAGAATACGACAGCTTAGCTTTACTTTGTCTATATTCGGCTTGCAAGTCCAACTGTGCATCGAAACCTATGCTGCTGCGTTGCTTGGTTAAAAACAGCTGCTCCCGTTGTATAGGTGTTTGAAGATAAACAACTGACCTGAATGGATTTAGTTTCCATAACCCCTTTTTAAGCGTGACGGGCTTTGGTGAGCCTTTACGATTTGGCATTAAGCCTATTTGGTTGAAAGAAACACGAATCAAGGTACCTGCAAGGGTAGAAATAATTTCATCAATTTCTTTATCTATTTTTATAGATCCGGAACGAATTATCC
>DJMI01000147.1 GCA_002435335.1 Nitrosomonas sp. UBA6494 | reverse complement strand
TGGCATACCTGCGGTAAACATATGATGCGCCCATACCACACACGATAAAATTGCGATTGACGCGGTTGCGTATACCATAGATGAATAACCGAACAATGGCTTACGTGCGAAAGTCGGAATAACTTCTGACACAATACCGAATGCCGGCAATATCATGATATAAACTTCAGGATGTCCGAAGAACCAGAAAATATGTTGGAATAATACCGGGTCACCGCCACCTGCCGCATTAAAGAAGCTGGTACCGAAATGACGGTCTGTTATCAACATTGTTACCACACCTGCTAAAACAGGCATCACCAGCACCAACAAATATGCAGTGATTAACCATGTCCAAACGAACATCGGCATTTTCATCAATGTCATGCCAGGTGCGCGCATATTCAGAATGGTGGTAATAATATTAATAGACCCCATAATAGATGATGCACCTAAGATATGAACTGAGAAAAGCATCATGTCAGTTCCCAATCCACCTTGCGTCGATAGCGGCGGATAAAATGTCCAACCACCTGCTGCCGCACCTCCTGGCACAAAAAACGACCCCACCAGCATTGTGCCTGCAACCGGCAACAACCAGAAGCTCCAGTTGTTCATCCGTGCAAAGGCCATGTCTGGCGCACCTATCATCATCGGTACTTGCCAGTTTGCAAACCCCACAAATGCTGGCATGATCGCGCCAAATACCATGATCAGTCCATGCATAGTGGTAAACGAGTTAAACATTTCCGGTTCTAGAATTTGGAGTCCAGGCTGATACAACTCAGCACGAATCCCCATCGCCAAAAAACCTCCGATGAACAACATTGTAAAAGAGAACCACAAATACATCGTGCCGATGTCTTTGTGGTTGGTCGTTGTTATCCAGCGCATTATACCGCTAGGATGATGATCATCATGTTCGTGACCGTGTGCGTCACCATGTACTGCTGCCATAATCTATCTCCTCTTCCTTATTTTTCCACATGCATTGATGTTTTAACTGCTGATGCTTTCTGAGCAGCAACCCATTTTGAATAATCAGCTTCTTCCATCACTTCTACAACGATAGGCATAAATCCGTGATCTTTACCACACAGCTCAGCGCAATTTCCTGTATAAACGCCAGCTTTATCTGCAGTAAACCATGTATCTCGTATAAACCCAGGAATAGCATCTTGCTTGACACCAAGAGCGGGCACCCACCAAGCATGAATAACATCATTTGCCGTCAAGATAACTCGAACTTTTTTACCGACTGGTACAACAACACGATTATCAACTTCCAGCAAGTAATTTTCTCCTTTTGGAGCCTTGTTTTCTACTTGAGCACGAGGTGTGGATAATTTACTGAAGAAACTGATTCCCTCGCCCTCACCTTGCAAGTAATCATAACCCCACATCCACTGATATCCCGTCGCTTTAATGGTTATATCAGGGGCAGACGTATCTTTCATGGCGATAACTGTCTTTGTCGCTGGTACAGCCATAACAACAAGAATAATACATGGAATAACCGTCCAAATGATCTCTACTGTCGTGCTGTGATGAAAATTAGCCGCTTTATATCCTAAAGACTTGCGATGCTTAAGCAACGAATAAAACATTACTCCAAACACAGCAATGAAAATTGCCAAGCAAATCCACATCAACACGATGTGCTGATCATAGATATCTTTCGCAATGACACTTTGCGGCTCAGGAAAATTATATTTTGACCCAACCGCCATACTTGAATACAAAGCGAGAGCGGATACCCCCGCCAGGGTTGCTACTGACTTACTTCTCATATTTCCCCCCACTTGATTACTAATTTTACAGATTTCGGGCGCAACTTTAACGTTAGAAATCTGAACGTTTTGCTCAGCCAGCTTACGAAAGTTATACGCCTTAATCTTGCTTATCAAAACCACAATGATTAATGATTATTACTATTCTTGGCCGAATTTCTTTTTTATCCACAACCTAGATTTACTAAGTTACAGATGACTTCCACATGCTAATTAATCGAATGGAAATTTTAGCACGCTAACGTTGCTCAAACAAGGAAAAATCATGATTTTTATAGCAATATTCCCCTATTTATATTGTAGGTATTGAGCAACCAAAACATGAATCAGCAAATTTTGCTAATCAATTTTGCACCTTCAACCAATTTCTTGATGTGAAAATTCACTTCTTATTCGACTCAACTTGTAAAGTTTCGCTTTATTCAAACAAGGCCGATTAACAAAATAATAAACAAAATAATCATACCAATAAGAAGTGCAAAACTTCCCCAATCGGACGACGATCCTTTTGGACTTTTTTGCACCATATCCTTCGCCGCAGGAAACATGACTGCAATGAACATAATTAACGCTAGGGCCGCAACAATTTCCGTCCACTCCACTTCCTTCCTCCCTTTGATAGCAAATCTTATGTGTTGAAAGCACCATAAAAACTAAACCCCGGCTGACCGGGGTTTAGTAGGGTTAAATCAATCTTTCTTTACTTCAATCATCATTACCCATAATACCTAGTATCTGTAGCAAACTAATGAAGATATTAAAAATTGTCATATATAGACCGATAGTCGCCAAAATGTAGTTTGTCTCGCCGCCATGAATAATTCGACTGGTATCATACAAAATGAAGCCACTCATAATCATGATAACGACGGCAGATATCATCAGAGACAAGGCTGGGATTTGCATAAATATATTCGCCAATGCAGCTACTAATACCAGCAAGAAACCCACCATTAAGAATCCACCAAGAAAACTAAAATCTTTCTTGGTCGCCAACACGTACGCAGACAATCCCATAAAAATAACACCTGTGCCACCAAATGCCAGCATAATGATATTTCCACCATTAGGCAGTGATGCATACATAGTGAGCATCGGTCCTAAACCAAATCCGAGCAAACCGGTGATCAAAAATACGATCCCAATACCTGCAGTCGAATTGGCAAAACGCGGCAACACAAACATCGCGATAATCATACCGCCTATCACTGATATTAAATAAGTCATTGGCGGCATTTTTAGGAACATCGACAACGCCGCCGTAAATCCACTGAAAAGCAGTGTAAGCGACAACAACATATATGTATTGCGCAAAACTCGATTCATCGCAATTGCAGATGAAGAGCTTCTAGAAATTGTTGAAATATTTTCGTTCATAAGAAATAACCTCCGTTTTTTTAAATTTATACCAAACTACTCAAGCGATCACTAAGACCATCACAATCTTGATATAGTTTCATGGATATTACCATGAAACAGATTCGTAATTAACATTTACCCGATCTCAGCTAACTTTGGTCAACGCTAAGTTATAAACCAAAAAGTACCCCCCTCTTTCAATCAAAGTGATGTTGAAATTAATCTCACCTGTTGAGAAATGTGCCACACCAAAATAATTTATTTTTTTTTCTCCAAATAGACCAAATGCACTTGCAACACGCGAAAAATTAATTTCCTTAATTGACCTGAAACGTCCAAATTCTCTATAGAGATTCAACCAATCGCTCAATTGCTCATCAGTAAATGATTGCTTAGCTTCTGGCGCCAAGTGCAACAACAATACATTCTTCTCCCACCCCGAAATTTCGGTCATTATCTGCGCGACGGCCGGTTCTGCGCTTTTACTATACATATCCTTTTCACGATTTGTATAAAAAAACAACATAATTACAACTGTTACCATGAGTGCGACGACAATGCGCAAAGTTTGTATTTGCATCTTTCTATTAATCTGTAAATTAACTTATCAATCAGTTTCCGTCCAAAGATCTTTGCTCCGTTCATTTTGCGGTAACGCCAAACCAAAATGCCGGTATGTAAAACCAGTAGCTATCCTTCCACGCAACGTACGTTGCAACAGTCCTTGTTGAATCAAATAGGGCTCCAATACATCTTCTATCGTATCCTTTTCTTCGCCGATTGCCGCAGCCAAGTTATCCAGCCCAACAGGACCGCCACTGAATTTTTCCAACACTGCCAACAGTAATTTACGGTCCATCATATCCAATCCAATCTGATCAATATCCAACATTCGCAATGCTTCATCAGCAACTTTATTTGTAACGTGACCATTGAATCTTACTTCCGCATAATCGCGCACACGCCGCAATAATCGGTTAGCAATGCGTGGGGTACCGCGTGACCGTCGCGCTACTTCAAAAGCACCGTCCTCAGATATACTTACATTCAATAATCTAGCTGAACGCGCTACAATTTTACTTAGTTCATCCGCTGTATAAAATTCAAGTCGCGAAGCAATTCCAAAACGATCCCGCAAAGGATTGGTTAACATTCCCGCTCGAGTTGTCGCTCCTACTAGTGTAAATGCAGGTAAATCGAGCTTAACCGATCTTGCCGCCGGCCCTTCTCCGATCATAATATCCAACTGATAATCTTCCAGTGCTGGATAAAGAATTTCCTCCACCATCGATGGCAAACGGTGAATCTCATCAATAAACAGAACATCATTCGGCTCGAGATTTGTTAATATTGCAGCCAAATCTCCTGCACGCTCCAACACTGGTCCCGATGTTTGACGTAGATTCACTCCCATTTCCTTGGCAATAATATGTGCCAATGTGGTTTTACCCAACCCTGGGGGACCAAACAACAAAACATGGTCAAGCGCTTCACGCCGATTTTTTGCTGCTGTTATAAAAATCTGTAATTGTTCTCTGATCTTTTCCTGCCCGACATACTCATCCAGCAGCTTTGGACGCAACGCTCTTTCAAATACCTCTTCCTGCGTTGACGATGGCACTGTAGCCACTACGCGATCAGTTTCTATCATAGTTTCTCGTGCGATAACCTATTTTGCTTTGGATAATAACTGCAATGCTTGGCGGATACCATCTGAAACAGAGCCTTGATTTGTCAATTGTTTTATTGCCCACTCCGCTTCTCGATCATTGTACCCAAGCGCCAGCAATGCATGTTGTATATCCTCGGATTGGGACGACAGTGAGATTCGCTGACCAGGATCCAGCTGCTTCACATTCAATTTATCACGCAACTCCAGCAACAAACGTTCAGCGGTTTTTTTTCCGATCCCTGGAATTTTGACTAACCTCACACTATCCTGCTGCAAAACCGCTTGCTGAAATTCTGATACGGTCATTCCCGACAATAAAGCCAAAGCGGTACGTACACCTATTCCAGAAATTTTCACCAACTGTCTAAACAATTGGCGTTCTGATTCGGTTGCAAAACCGAACAGCAAGTGCATATCTTCACGTATTACCAGGTGCGCATACAACGTAATTTGCTCGCCTGTAGCCGGTAATTCGTAAAACGTACTCATGGGCACATCGATCTCGTAGCCTATTCCCCGTACATCCAATAAAACTTGTGGCGGTTTCTTTTCTAGCAAGATACCAGTCATACGCCCAATCATATCCAACGTCCTCGCTTCATCCGCACGTGCTCTGATCCAATTTTCTTGCTCCATCCAAAACCGCAATGTGCATGACAAATTGCACAAGCCAATGCATCTGAAGCATCCAAACCCAACTCTCCGGATAAATTTAATAATTTTTTAACCATCGCTTGAATTTGGTTTTTCTGTGCATGTCCATTGCCTACAACAGCTTGTTTGATTTGCAATGCGCTGTATTCCGCCACAACAAGATTTTTAGCAACAACCGCGCACATTGCGGCTCCACGTGCCTGTCCAAGTAACAAGGTTGAACTTGGGTTAATATTGACAAAGACCTGCTCGATAGAGACTTGCTCCGGTTGATATTCTGTTATAACTTCATTTAAATGCTCGAATAGCAACTTAATACGTGCAGATAATTGACCAGGCTGAGTTTTGATACAACCACTACCAACATAAAGCAATTGGTTGCCATTTTTTTCAATTACCCCAAACCCTGTTTTGCGTAAACCCGGATCTATTCCAAGAATTCGGATTTTTTCACCTTTTGGTTATATTATTGGTCTTCCAAAACAGCCGTAGTATAAACATTTTGTACGTCATCCAGATTTTCTAACGCATCCAGCAGTTTTTGCATTTTTATCGCATCGTCTCCGGATAAAATGACTTCATTACTTGGTTTCATTGTCACTTCTGCTAACTCAGCCTTAAATCCTGATTTTTCTAAGTTACTTTTTACTTGAAGAAAATCGGATGGAGCGGTTATTACCTCAATGCTGCCATCATCATGCGTTAACACATCATCCGCACCACTCTCAAGTGCAGCATCCATAATTTTTTCTTCCTCGATGCCTGGAGCAAAAATCAATTGTCCGCAATGCTTAAATAGAAAACTAACAGATCCGTCGGTACCCAGATTTCCGCCGTATTTAGTAAAGGCATGACGCACATCGGATACCGTGCGAACTCGATTATCTGTCATACAATCAACCATAACAGCCGCACCGGATATCCCATATCCTTCGTACCTAATTTCTTCATAATCGACACCTTCTAATGTGCCACATCCTCGTTTGACCGCACGCTCAACATTGTCCTTGGGCATGTTTTGATCGTATGCCTTATCCATTGCTAGTCGTAAACGCGGATTACTATCCGGATCGCCACCGCCCAGTCGCGCAGCTACGGTTATTTCCTTTATCAATCTAGTAAAAACTTTGCCACGCTTTGCATCCTGCGCTGCTTTCTTATGCTTGATATTCGCCCACTTACTATGACCTGCCATTTTGATTTCTTCCGTACGTATCTATCTAGTAATCGGATTATATTATCATTCTTAGCTTAACTTAATAATATCTATCCATGCTTTTATCGGATATATGAACAACAAAAAAGGCGACCTTAGTCGCCTTTTTTGTCAGATAGCACGCTTAGTGCCTACGCTTTCTTAATTTTTCAATCGCAGCCAATTGCGCCATAGCCTCAATCAATTCTGCTTGCGCTCTCGCGTAATCAAGTTCCGATTGTTTGTTTTTCATCGCTTCTTCAGCAGAACGTTTGGCTTCAAGCGCTTTTGCTTCATCAAGATCATGACTTCTCACTGCTGTATCTGCCAGAATCGTTACCACATCAGGCTGTACTTCAAGCAACCCCCCCGATACGTAAACCAGTTCTTCATCTTTCAATTGCGCTTTGATCCGCACCATTCCCGCTTTTATTCGAGTCAACAATGGCGTATGACGGGGATAAATACCGACTTCACCCATTTGTGCCGGTGCTACTAAAAACTCAACCGGGCCAGAGTAAATCGACTCCTCTGCACTAACGATATCGAGATGAAATACTATGCTCATTTAAGATTACTCTTTATTGTAAGGTTTTGGCTTTTTCAACTGCTTCGTCTATGCTACCGACCATATAGAATGCCTGCTCCGGCAACTCGTCATATTCACCTTCAACGATGCCTTTGAAACCTTTGATTGTTTCTTTCAAGGGAACATATTTTCCTGGAGATCCGGTAAATACTTCAGCAACGTTGAAAGGTTGAGACAAGAAGCGTTGAATCTTCCGTGCACGGCTTACCGCTAATTTATCTTCCGCTGACAATTCATCCATACCTAGAATTGCAATAATATCTCTCAATTCTTTGTAACGCTGCAGTGTTTGTTGAACAGCACGAGCCGTATTGTAATGCTCTTCACCAACCACTAGCGGATCCAATTGACGTGATGTTGAATCGAGTGGATCAACGGCAGGGTAAATTCCAAGAGATGCAATATCGCGCGAAAGTACGACTGTCGCATCCAAGTGACCGAAAGTCGTTGCCGGAGACGGATCGGTCAAGTCATCCGCTGGAACATACACAGCTTGAATCGATGTAATCGATCCCACTTTTGTTGACGTAATTCTTTCTTGCAAACGCCCCATCTCCTCAGCCAATGTCGGTTGATAACCTACAGCGGAAGGCATACGTCCCAACAATGCAGATACTTCGGTACCCGCC
>DJMI01000037.1 GCA_002435335.1 Nitrosomonas sp. UBA6494 | reverse complement strand
TTGCCGACATCGCCGTAACCGCACACAACAGCAATTTTTCCGGCGATCATCACGTCGGTGGCACGCTTGATGCCATCAACCAGCGATTCACGGCAACCGTAAAGATTATCGAATTTGGATTTGGTCACCGAATCGTTGACGTTGAACGCCGGGAACGGCAATTCCCCGTTTTTGTGCATTTCGTACAAGCGATGCACGCCAGTAGTCGTTTCCTCGGTCACGCCGCGAATTCTGGCAAGATTGCGGGAATACCACTGCGAATCGATCGCCAATTTGCTTTTGATCGCGGCAAACAACACCGTTTCTTCTTCGTTGCCCGGATTGGCGATGACCGCAGGATTTTTTTCCGCTTTGCTGCCGAGAATCAACAGCAGCGTGGCATCACCGCCGTCGTCCAGAATCATATTGGCGCCGGTGCCATTAGGCCACTCGAAAATTTGATGTGCGTACTCCCAATAATCCTGCAATGATTCGCCTTTGTAGGCGAATACGGGTATTCCTTTTGCAGCAATGGCTGCAGCGGCATGATCCTGTGTCGAAAAAATATTGCATGAAGCCCAACGTACTTCAGCACCGAGCGCTACCAACGTTTCGATCAGTACCGCGGTTTGTATCGTCATGTGCAAAGAACCGGCAATTCGCGCACCGGTCAGCGGCTTTTGACTGGCGTATTCTTTCCGCAACGCCATCAGACCGGGCATTTCCGTTTCGGCGATAGCGACTTCCTTGCGCCCCCATTCTGCAAGGGCAATATCGGCAACTTTGTAGTCGTTGGTTGGATTGAGCACAGCGTTCATAGTCATTCTCCTAAAATGAACGAGCGCCGTTATTACATGATCCGGCATTGCTGAGCCTCACGAATTAACAAAATCTTAATTCGTTGCAGCGCTCCTCAGCAATGCGGAGATTTGATTGGAATTTTTTATTGTCGGCAAATACCTCGAGAAATTTACAAACCTGCATCCGCGCGCAGTTGTGCGGCTTTATCGGTTGCTTCCCATGAGAATTCGGGCAATTCACGCCCGAAATGACCGTAAGCTGCCGTCATGGCATAAATAGGACGCAACAAGCTCAGTGTATGAATGATGCCACGTGGGCGCAAATCGAAGTGTTTTTCAATCAATTGCACGATTTTGTCGTCAGCAATTTTGCCGGTACCGAATGTATTTACCATCAATGACACCGGCTTAGCCACACCGATGGCATAGGCAACTTGTACTTCACAACGACTGGCGATTCCGGCTGCAACGATATTTTTAGCCACATAACGACCGGCGTAGGTCGCTGAGCGATCGACTTTAGAAGGATCCTTTCCAGAAAATGCGCCACCGCCGTGATGCGCAGCCCCCCCGTAACTATCGACAATGATCTTACGTCCCGTCAAACCGCAATCACCCATCGGACCACCCACAACAAAGCGCCCGGTCGGATTGATCAAGTATTGAATACGGTCACTCACCATTTCACGCGGCAATACCGGCTTGATAATTTCCTCGATAACAGCCTCGGACAAATCCTTATGCGCGATATCCGGATCGTGCTGCGTAGAAATCACCACTGTCTCGATGTTTTTCGGTTTACCGTTTTGATAACGCACCGATACCTGCGATTTGGCATCCGGACGCAACCACGGCAACCGACCGCTTTTGCGCAATTCCGCCTGACGCTCCATTAAACGATGTGCATAATAAATCGGCATCGGCATCAATTGCGGCGTTTCATCACAAGCATAGCCGAACATCAATCCTTGATCGCCAGCACCTTGCTCCATCTCTTCCGCCCGGTTCACACCTTGTGCGATATCCGGCGATTGTTTGTTAAAAGCAGTCAGCACTGCGCAAGTAACGGAATCGAAGCCGATATCGGAACTGGTGTAGCCGATTTTTTTCACGGTTTCACGCGCGATCACGTTGTAATCCACCGATGCATGGGTGGTTATTTCCCCGGACATTACGATTAAGCCGGTACTGCATAAAGTCTCGCATGCCACGCGCGCATTAGGATCTTGCGTCAAGATAGCATCCAATATCGCGTCAGAAATTTGATCCGCCACTTTATCCGGATGACCTTCGGAAACCGATTCTGACGTAAAAAGATAATCGCTCATAATATTTAGTTAAAGCAACCCAAAAAAGTATAAAAGTATACCCTATAAATTACCGAACTCAGCGATTCACAGCAAAGCGATCAATACATTTCATTGAATCAATAATTCTCGTACTGAAGCCGTCCTTCGCGCCTGATCAATTCATCGATGGTCAGACCGATAACCGGCGTACCATTGAAAATCGTTCCAACCCTTTTTTTGCTGAAGTGCTCCAGCATGGTGCTATAAGCCCGCGGCGGTAAAGGAAAGAAATTGACTTCCTTTACCAGCAACAAGGCATTCTTTAGATAAAACTCCACAAATTCCTTTACTTCACGTTTTTCAGCCGATTTCATTTTGACATAGATAAAAACGGGGCGGGATAGCGGTTGGTAACTGCCATCCTCAACTGTTTCGGTCGACGGCAAAATAGCACCTTTACCGTTATCAATCGCAACCGGATTTACTTTAGATTGGTTCTCGCCGTAATATGCGAAACCTAAAAAGCCCAGTCCATATTTATCACCAGCCACACTTGTCACCAGAACATTATCATTCTCGGATTTAACAAAATCGGTACGACTCGATTTCACTTTACCGACAACCGCCTCGGTAAAATAATCGTAAGTACCGGAATCCCGATCGGCACCATATAATTTAATGGGTTCAGCAGGCCAAGCCGGATTGATCTGATTCCACTGCGTAACGCTACCCTGCGCGGCAGGCTCCCAGATTCTTTTCAAATCCGTAACCGTCATCGAAGTGCTCCAGTTATTATCCGGATGAATCACTACCGTCAATGCATCGAAAGCTACCGGAATTTCCATGTATTGCACGCCGGAATCTTGGCAATTTTTCATTTCATTTTTCAGAATTGGCCGAGAAGCATTCACAATATCGATTTCGCCTCGGCAAAACTTCTTAAAGCCACCACCACTGCCAGAAATATTCACTTCCACGGTCGCAGCATTCTTTTTAGCTGTTTGGAACTGATCCGCCACCGCTTGAGTGATCGGATAAACGGTACTGGAACCGTCAATTTTGATAACGGATTGTGCATTCGCGCTGCAAGCACCACCGATTCCACCAAGAAAAATAATTATTTTTAATAATTTATTCGTATGTATCTGCAGCATTTCACGCTCCTGTAAGTGATGACTGCTTTAGCACCACACTACTACTATGTAACAGTCAAAATATTAACGAGTTTTACAATTAATGACAGACAGTATCTTAATTAAGTTTATTGGGAAAACGAAAAAATCGAATCCCCAATAAACAAGCAACTTAGACGTATACTCTAATTCTAATCTTGTAGTTTAGAAATCGATCGTCCATTGCGTCAGGAATGCACTGAAATTTCCATTATCCCAACCGTGGGTACGCGCACCGGCACCCCCAGAATAACCGCCGGTATTGGTCGTAGGAGTTCTGCTCGTATTGATATCTAACATATGCACAACGTTGGCCTGGAATTTCACATTAGAATGCGGATACCAGTTTAAACCGAATCGTATCATGTCGGCCTTGCCACCTGCGATTACGCCAGAGTTCATATTTATATAATCGTAACCAAATGCAAGCTCCCAAGCTCCCCAACCTGGACCATTGAGTTGGAACGGTCGATTGGGTTTGATTCGATTGGCTGCACCGTTTCTGACGTGATATGCCTTGGATTCACCGGTCAGGAAATAACTGATAAAGCCATAATAACCAGTTAAGTGTTCACTGTCATAACCGACGCCATTGATATTGGTACGTAAATATTCCCCCTGCAATGACAGCGGACCGTGAACAAACCACGCTTCCGCACCGTAGCGATCATAACTGGTAACCTGGCGGCGATTGGGGTCACCGAGCGCTCCGGTGCTCAAATTACCGGTATTCAAGATATTGGTTCGATCAATGTTGGTGCCTGGAAAGGCGAAGAACGACATACCGCCGCCACCGCCGATTTGACCTTCACCGACCATGGTACCGTCGGAACGGTACTGCGTGTTGACATCGGTATGACCTGCGGAAATACCGACATGCAAAAATTTGGTGTCGTCAATCATCCAAGGTCTACCGCTAATGCGACCGATACCTTGCCAGCCGGTATCTCCAGAACCGTTGTTACGATTTTGGTTACCGTTGGCGTTGACCGAAGTCGATGCGGACGACCAGGAACCAATCGGTTCGGTTTGAAACGCAATCCCGGTTTGCCAGCGTTTAACCGCGTAATTGGCGCCGATACCGGTTTTATAGGTATTGGGGTTATCCACAAACGAGTTGACCGACATATGACGTTCGATAAATGTCAGATAACGGTTGCTGGCTGCCTCTTCCAAGCTGAACGGCTCTTTGAAAGAACCCAGCTTATAAGATAATGCATCGGTGTGATTCAGCCGTACGAAAGCATCGGTAATACCCGAACCAACCGTTCCATTGCCGCGGCTGAAGTCATACTCGAATTTATAATCCCAATGTTTCAAGAAAGTACCTTCAACGCCTAAACGGGCACGGCGGATATTCATGCCGCTGTTCAACTCATTTGCGGTGTTGGCACCGAAGGCAGGATCAGGATCGTTAACAAAATTGTATTGCGAAGCCGGTTGGATACGACCATTGAGCGACATCGAAAAATTACCGTCTTTGGTTGCCCAATGCAAACCGCGATCGTCAAATGTTCCGTGAATTTTTTCCACTTCTTTTACACGTTCTTCCAAGACTGAAACCTGGTTGACGAGCTTCGCTTTTTCGGCTTTTTCAGCAATTCTGACAAGTCGTTCCGCAGATTTGATAGCGCGCTCATCCGCATCATTCGCAGCATTGGAAGCAGATTCGACAGCTGCCGGTTTTGTCGCCGATTGGGCTTGGTTTGCGGTTGATGTTTCTGTTTTGGCAGAGGCACTTTCGTCTTTGACATATTTGCCCATATGAATGCGGCCCGGTCCAGGCTCGGCAAAAATTTGCTTGGTCTTGGTATCGACATACAAATCAAGCGCACTGGCGCCGCCAGGTGCATATAAACCGATCATTGCTGCAGTGATTGCGCTAAATCTGAATAATTTCTTCATCTTTTTTGATCCTGAATAAAATAAAGTTTGGAAAGACGAAGAGCGTTATAGCGCACCAATGTTACGGTTTTGTGACAATGACATATTTGTGTCATTTTTTTTCGGAATTGCGACAACGGATGATCGCAAAAACCTCAATTGACCGCTTGTTCCAACCCGTCAAACTGCGGCAGGCCGTTGAAAAACGTTCCCGAAGCTGTCGATGCAAGGCAAGAACTGGCGGAAAGCGCATTTTGAGCCAATTTTTAACACCGCAGCGTCAACACAGATAGTTTTTCGACGGCCTGTTAAGGATGATCCAGAAACTTGCACTGGATTGCTAACCAATTGAAATAACGTTAGTTAATTCTTGTAACAATCATTTAAGCAAAACCATCTCGATTGTTATTCTTACAAACGGGAAATGAGCGGACGGGAACTTTTTCATATAAAGGACTTGTCTAAAATGAACGCATGGGAAAATCGATAATTTTTCATGTGAACTCTATTAATTAACTTTTTTAATAGGAGGCAAATAAAATGGCAACAACATATGGCACGTCAAGTGCATCAAGCGCAAGCTATGACATGTCTCTGTGGTACGACTCTAAGTACTACA
>DJMI01000130.1 GCA_002435335.1 Nitrosomonas sp. UBA6494 | reverse complement strand
AGTGATTTTGCAAAGGTCTCTATTTGTATAAATGTAGTAACTTATCTTGTTGTCGGTTTCGTTATCTACCATTTATTGAAATCTATTAAGGGGTAAAAAGAGAGTAGCAAGTAAACTGGATAAGCTTGCGCCATTCAGAATTAACAATATCCGACCATCTGGAACGAGGTACTTTGATCAATGCCACATGATGCATGGAGTTCGAAGTTTATGTTCTTCTACGATCCAAACGGACAATTGATCGGCGAATACCGCGACAATGCATCCACAACCACGCCGACCGACGATTGGCTGGTGCGGCAAGATTCCCACCAGATAAACAGCACCTGAGTTTTCATCAGATTGAGAAAGCAAAACATCATGTGGCGATGGAGTTACGCTCTTTGATCAATAACAACTATTCGCTGCGCTTTCACTCAATTATCTTGCAACGTCACCCAGCTCACCTCGCATTCTCCCGATTGCGCTGCCACAAACGCCGATTCCCCGGTGATCGTGACGGAGATATCCATCGTTCGTTGCGCCAGTGCTGCCAGTGCTTGAACCTGTGGCCAGTGAAACTGGAAAATGGCGGCGGTCAGTGAAGCGAATTTTGCTTGTTCTTGCGTCCACCAGACATTCGATTTGGAATTGAAGCTGTACACTTTGACGGTTCGTGCGATGCGGGTGGCTTTCTTGATGCGATCCGGGTCGGGTTCTCCGACGTCGATCCATACGTCGATCCGCCCATCCGCAGCATGCGTCCATAGATCGGGTTCTTCCGCGGTGCTCAAGCCTTTGGTGAACAGCAGCGATTCCTGGGCGTTGATACAAAATGCGAGCATGCGCACCATCATGCGCTCGATCGTTTCGGACGGATGCCGGGCTACGGTCAGGCTAAGCGTATCGTAATAATTGCGGTTGAGATCGGTCAACGCTATTTTGAATTTATAGATGGTCGGTTTTAAGGCCACAGGCTCACCAAAGCATGATTAATTCCGTCGAGCGTTTTGCGGATCATTCAATCCCCTGCGATCGCAAGTAATCCTCGTAATTGCCCTTGAAGTCGTTGATACCGTCCGGTGTCATTTCGAGGATGCGCGTGGCCAAAGAGGATACGAATTCGCGGTCGTGGGAGATGAAAATCAGCGTGCCGGTATATTTCTCCAGCGCGCTGTTCAGAGATTCGATCGATTCCATGTCCAGGTGATTGGTCGGCTCGTCCATCAGCAATACGTTCGGTTTCTGCAGGATCAATTTGCCGAACAGCATACGGCCTTGCTCTCCGCCGGAAATCACGCGGGTGGATTTTTTCACGTCGTCGCCGGAAAACAATAACCGCCCCAACGTACCGCGAATCGTTTGATCGTCGTCACTGCCTTGCCGCCACTGATCCATCCATTCGGTCAATGACAATTCGCCAGCAAAGTCCGCCGCATGGTCTTGCGGGAAATAGCCGGGACGTGCTTTCTCGGTCCATTTAATCACGCCGGAATCCGGTGCCAGATCACCCGACAGGCAGCGCAGCAGCGTGGTCTTGCCGATACCGTTCGGGCCGATGATGGCGACTTTCTCGCCGGCTTCGATATCGAGGCTCAAGTTGTCGAACAGCGGCTTATCCATACCGGGAAAATGCTTGCTGATTGCCTGGATGGAAACCGCCAGGCGATGCAATTTTTCCTTGTCGTGAAATTCGAAGCGGATAAACGGATACTGACGGCTGGACGGTTTGACGTCCTCCAGCTTGATTTTTTCGATCTGCCGCGCACGGCTGGTGGCTTGCCGGGCTTTCGACGCATTGGCGGAGAAACGGCTGACAAACGACTGCAAATCGGCGATCTGCGCTTTCTTCTTGGCATTATCGGCCAGCATGCGCTCGCGCACCTGGGTCGAAGCGGTCATGTAATCGTCGTAGTTGCCGGGATAAATGCGTAATTCGCCGTAATCCAGATCGGCCATGTGCGTGCACACGCTATTCAGAAAATGCCGGTCGTGGGAAATGATGATAATGGTGTTCTTGCTGTCGTTGATGACATCTTCCAACCAGCGGATGGTATTGATATCGAGGTTATTGGTCGGCTCGTCGAGCAGCAGAATGTCCGGATTGGAAAACAATGCCTGCGCCAATAGCACACGCAATTTATAACCCGGTGCAACGGCGCTCATCAAGCCTTGATGCTGGTTCGATGGAATGCCGACGCCCAGCAATAACTCTCCGGCGCGCGCCTCCGCCGAATAGCCGTCCAACTCGGCAAATTGAGATTCCAATTCCGCGGCGTGCATATAATCGTCTTCACTGGCATCGGGGTTGGCGTAAATGGCGTCGCGCTCCTGCTTGATGCGCCATAAATCCGCGTGCCCCATCATTACCGTGTCGATCACCAAATGGTCTTCAAACGCAAATTGATCCTGGCGCAGCTTGCCCACCCGCTCACCGCTGTCGACCGCCACATTACCGGCCGTCGGTTCCAGATCCCCGCCGAGAATTTTCATGAACGTCGACTTGCCGCAACCGTTCGCACCGATCAGCCCATAGCGGTTACCTCCGCCGAATTTAACGGAAACATTTTCAAACAACGGCTTGGCGCCGAATTGCATGGTGATATTGGCTGTTGTAATCAAAGCGGATACCTGCGGATTAGTTACAAGAAAGGGGCGCACATTCTAAACGTTTTTCAATGAAATTGCTGGGTTATGGTAGATGATAATATCAATTGCATGAAACTGGGATTGAGGGGTATGCTTCGCAAACATAGAATTTTGAGGTAAGGAGCTAAGCCTGCTTGCGATGAAACTTAAAGCGGTGATAGCTTGATTCAAAATAAGGACATAGTATGAGTATGAATTCTGCAGGACTGGCTATTACTGTTGGCGCGATATATCGCATCATTTCGGATGCATAATTGTACTTATGCAGGAATAAGATGTTGTGATTAAAAAAATTTGCGAACGACCAATGATTCTAACGTTGCGAAAAAGAGGTAACGTATGAGCTTTACCCTCTCGCAGCTATTCCCAGGAATTGAAACTGGTCTAAACCGGATTGGATTTCTCTTCGGTGCCGGAACTTCTAAGGAAGCGGGTTACCCTTTAATGGGGAGAGTATTCCGAATTTTGTGTAAACAGTGTTAGGGTTAATTGATAGGCATTTGCTCCTCGAACATGATGGCAAACCTGTTGAGAGCTGCTTTCCAGTTTTGCAGAGGAATGGTTCATTTCTGACTGATGTTTATCAGCGCCAGATAGAACAATTTCAGCACAACAAGGAACCAAGTTTTGAATTAACGGCATGTCACCAGAATCACCAGGATAGAATGACATAGAGAACCCCAACACCGTTAACGTATTCCTATCCGGTTCTTCCGCAATGATTGACACTTCGGTTTAATGCACTTTCGTTTTGCTTATCGCGACGATCAACGAATCACAAATAATGAAAAACACCCATCAATGAAATCCCTCCAGCCGCATAGATGAGCGGGCTATCCCAGGTGTGCGGAGAAAATGCCTCGGCTAGCGTGATCAGGATCGGCATGACCAGTAGCGCGACCGCTAGCTGAGTTGCATTGAAATATTGGTGAAACGCCAGTATTGCAATCGCCGTTGTCACAAAAACACATGCGCTGCCGAGATAGCTTCGAACGTACCTTTGCTTGGTAAAAAGCGCATAAGTGGAATATTTTTTCTTGCCAAATCGTATGCCGACGGGTTCCGCAAGTCCATCGCCGATGCCGTTGGCAATGATGATGATCATAACGAGCGGCAGCATCTCACGGCTTTGGAAATATATCAGCAACGGGATCAGTACCAGGTAACTGGCAATAAACTGGGTGTACAACCAGGTCAAGGTGAATGGCCGATCTTCCGGTCGATCAAACGAGCTGAACATGACCGAAAGCACCCGGAAGTTATTTCGCATGGGTTTGATGAAGCATGTCAGAAAAACAAATACGCAGATTAAGTCGATGAAAAATGTTGCCGGGCTGTACGGGTATTCAATGATTAATGACAGTAACGAAGGCAGGAAGAAAAATGCGAAATGGTTAACTTTGCGCGTGTAGTTAACTTTAACATTGCGATGAATGACCAGTAATCCGCACGCATAATGAATCAAAAACAGTAACGTGTAGAAAATGGCGTGATGTAACCAGAATTCGAAGGGAATCGGCATATGCGAATGGACTATGACTTCATCAGCTTTATCACAATAACGTTTTTCAGTACCGCATTGTAGCCCATTAATTGCGCTTGGCCGGATTCGATCCCGTCATGGCGATAATATCTCGAGAACCGAATGAAGAAATAATCCTTGATTCGTGGTTTGTCCCGGTTTGCGAACGTGCTTACTTTGATAAGCGCGGTTAGTGAAAAAACAAGTTTCTTAGCAGGCCATTGAGAAACGTTTTCGAGGCAGCCGATGCAAGGCAAAAACAGGCGAAAAAGCGCAGTTTATGCTTAATAAATGAGCATTCTGAGCCTGCATTTAACACCGCAGCGGCAACGCAGATAGTTTTTCAACGACATCTGTTAGCGATCGGCGAAAGAAGGTGTTTTAATCGACGGCTTTCTTTTTACCATAGGTACGATGTTGCTTTTTAAGGCGTGGGACGCAACAAACGCTCTAAATTCGTTTTTTGGCATGGGTTTTGCAATCAAGTAGCCTTGCCCGTAATCGCAGCCCATTTTTTGCAGTAAATCGCGTTGCATTTCTGTTTCTATTCCTTCGGCGATAACTTTTAAACCCAGTTTGTGTGCCATAACCACAATTGCTTCGCATAATGCCAAATCTTCGTTACCAGGAATTAAGTTTTTGGTAAATGATTGATCGATCTTCAAATAATCGATATCGAATTTTTTCAGATAAGCCAGTGAAGAATAGCCGGTGCCAAAATCATCAATGGCCACCTCGATACCATGATCACGAAAATACATGAATTTTTCCATTGCATTGGAATTAGGATCCAATATCAAGCCTTCGGTAATTTCAACTACGATGCTATTGTGTTCCAGATTTTTGGATGCCAAATAACTTTTCCATTGGCTACGCGTTTTACTTCCGTCGACAAATTGAACGGGCGACATGTTAACGCTGATGTGAAAACCGGGATGGATGATCTTTTGGCAGTGAATTACTTCGTCGATGGCCTCTTTGAATATCCATTCGCCGATGTCGTGAATGGCACCGGTGTCTTCCGCGATAGGAATAAAGGTGGCAGGACTGACAAAGCCATACTCCGGGGTTTTCCAGCGCAATAATGCTTCTGCTTTATCGATACGTCCGCTTTTTAATTCGATGATCGGCTGGAAGTACGCTTCGAATTGATCATTGTGCAATGCTTCTCGTAACATGCCGGCCAATTTTCTACGCTTAGTCGCTGCTTCTTGCATGGAAGAAGTAAAAAAATGATAACCGTTACGACCGTTCTTTTTCACTGCATACATGGCTTGATCAGCATTTTTGAGCAATTCGGTTATGGTGATACCGTCATCCGGGCACAAAGTAATACCGATGCTCGCAGAAATATTAACTTTCTCATTTCCCAGATGAAAAGGAATGGTTAAAACATCGATGATATTTTGCGCAACATGTTCGGCATCGCTAGGATTTTTGAGCTGTTGCAGGATAACCGTGAATTCGTCACCGCCCAGTCTTGCCACGGTATCGGATTCACGCAGGCAATTTTTGATTCTTTTGGCGACTTCAATTAAAAGCGCATCGCCGAAATGATGCCCTAATGTGTCATTAATTTCCTTGAAGTGATCCAAGTCTATCAAAAATAAAGCAATACAAAAATTATCACGTTTTGCACTCTTGATCGTTTGCTCGAGACGATCGACAAATAAGCGTCGATTCGGCAGATCGGTCAGCGAATCATAATTAGCTTGCGTCCAGATTAACGAATTGAATTTTTTCTTTTCGGTAATATCGGAAAATAAGACGACCCTATGTTGTACATTGCCATTAGGGGCAAAAATGGTATTGATGCTTAGCCTTGCAGCGTACTCTTCGCCGCTTTTTTTTCGATGCCATGTTTCACCGTGCCAATGACCGGTGCTGCTTAAAGCAAAAGTATGCTCATCCTGATTATCCAAATTCAATAAATCGGAATGCTTTCCGGTAACTTCTTCTTGTTCATAGCCGGTAACAGCGGTAAAAGCAGGGTTGGTTGCGACGATGCACTGATTGTGATCGATAATCATGATGGCTTCGCTGGTGTTCTGATAGACCAATTGCGCCAAACGTAATGTTTGTTCATTGTGCTTACGTTCAGTGATATCCACTGCGATTACTAGGTATCCGGTAATGTCGCCGCTTTGATTTCTTAATGCTGAAATAGTGAGTTCGACATGTACACGATTTCCATTCTTTTGCATGAAGATCCATTCGTATTGGTTCGACAAATTTAACTTGGATTTCACAGCAAGCACTTCAAATCCCGGCACAATGACGAGTCCCAATTCATTGGAAAAAATCCGCGCCCGTTCAACTATTTCATTATGATCATGCAAGAACACAAGATTGGCTTTGCCGATCATTTCTTCGGCCAAATAACCGAGTAATTTTTCCGCAGCTGGATTAAAGGTTTGTATCGTGCCATCCGGTGCGGTGGAAATAATCGAACAACCGGCAAAATCCAAAACCGCATTTTGCCAGCTTGCCCGTGCCGCAGATTCCTCTTCTATTCTTTTTCGCTCGGTAATATCCAGCAGTGTACCCACCATCCATTCCGGTTGAGTGTCATTGGCACGACTGATCAACTTGCCTCTGCTTAGCACCCATATCCAGTCTCCACTTTTATGCCGCAGTCGCATTTCACACTCAAAGTAGTTACTAACGCCCGAGAAATGGCGGGCTAGCAGTTTTTTCGCTGAATGGATATCCTCATCATGAATAAATTTCCACCAAACATCGAACGGCATGGAAGTCAATTCTTCCAACCGGTAACCGATGATTTCCGCACAGCGCTCATTAAATAACGCTTGCCCGGTCAACACATTCCATTCCCAGGTACCTACGCCGGTTCCCCAAAGAATATTGGTCAATCGCTGATTGGTTTTGATCAGATCCTGTTTCAATCGCCAGCGATTCAATGCATAACCGATAGTGCGCTCCAACAAACGGCTGTTTAGCTCAAATTTTGGAATACAATCTTCTGCGCCAAGATGAATGATCTTTTTAATAATGTATTGGTTGTAATTACCCGAACTCACAATGACAGGTGCAATGGTGATCAATTCACTCAAATAATCCAGGGTTTGTGGGATGCTGCTATCTTTTAACGAAAGATCTAAAACGATGATATCGACAGATTCTTTGAGCAAAAGCGCTTTCGCGGCCAAGATGGTGTCGCAATGAAAGATCGAAATTTCGGACCAAATCTCGTTAGGATAAATTCGATGAATCAGCGTGGTAAGAATTTCGGCATCAAATGGATTGTCTTCGATTAATAAAATTCGTAGCGACTGTCGGAGCGTTTCATTATCTACACAATCAAGATTTGTTGAAAATTTTGCCACTGGAGAATTTTTTTTCATCACACGGTTTCCTCTATTCGGAAATTATTTGATTTTTCCCATTCTTCTTTGCCTGATACATTGCTTTGTCTGCACGGTACAAAAAACTTTCTTGCGATTCACCCGATTGATATTGCGCGACACCGGCGCTGAAAGTTATTAATAATTTATTGTTTCTATAAAGAAATAATTTCTTTGTGAGTTTACGCAAAATTCTCGCGGCAATGGCGCTGGCTTCTTTGTTTGCGGTTCCGGGCAGCAAGAGCGCAAACTCTTCACCCCCATAGCGTGCGAAGATATCGTTCGGACGAATGGCTTCCTTGGCAATACTTGCCAAAAACACCAGCGCATCATCACCGGCTCCATGACCGTAGGTATCATTGAATAACTTAAAATTATCCAAATCCAATAACACAAGACTTAGCGGTTGATTGTTTCGGCTTGTCTGCGCTAATTCTTTTTTTAGTGCTGTATCAAACCCCCGGCGGTTTAAAACACCGGTTAAATGATCTTCATGCACTTTCTTGTCCAACTCCAGTAGCTTGATTTCAAGCTGGCTGATCTGTTCTTGCGCTTTGTTCGCTTCGTCGCGCGCAATCACTAACTCTTTTTGATGTGCTAATACTTGATTTTGTATTAATTCGGTTTCTTGCAAAACTTCCAGCAACAATTGATTAAGATGGTCAAGATCGGTGACCTGATTTACTCTTTCGGTAAAGTACTGGAGTTTTTCGTGATATATACCGGTGGAATTCGATAGCTCTCCGATATGATAAATTAACGAATTTACCAATTGCTTGGCAGTAAGTTTTGCTTTGCTAAGACCACATTTGATTATCTTTTGCCGTTTGGCAATTTCATTCAAATGTTCGGTAGCTTGAAAAATGATCCGCGTATTAAGCGGCTCGGACATGATATTTTTGATTTTTGATATTTGTCCGCTAACCCATAAATCATCGGCCAGCAATTCTTGCGTACTGTCCATTAGCGCATGAAGAAATTTGAATAATTCCTGATGCAATACTGCGTCGCCTTTAGCGAAGCGTTCAAATTCTTGGCAGAATTGTTTAAATTGAAGAACAAAAGCTTCAAATTCGGATTTATTGTTAATTTTTTGGATTTGCTGCGCCAACGATTCGGCCTTTTGCGAAAGCATCTTATTACCTGGCACTGAAGCCACTATGAATGAAAGCATAGTCGCTATCAATTCCAGCAACTGCTGTGATAGGTAATTATTTGAATAATCAATATTCTCAGTGCTCTCTAGGGCATCTTCCGGCTGTTGCGGCGCGCATTCGGTAAGCACTGACAGTTTACTTCTTACGGGTTTGTTCGATAAATCATCTGCCTGAGAAGCTGTTACAGCCAGAGAAATGATGAGTGCTTTATATTTTTCCCAATCTTTTTCTTTCGCAGCATCCGCCAAGCTATTCGCTGCATTACGCAGAAAAGGGGTATAGCATGGAAGTTCTTTTGCTAATTCGGTCAGCAATTCACCAGCAATGGTGGGAATTTTTCTTGAGCTACCTATTATTTCGTTATAAAACTTAAAATAATTGTCCGGTGTAGGTGGGATTTTTTTTGCCGCAAGTCTTTTTAATGTTTCACGCGCAATAAAACTTGGATTATTTTCAATGGATTGAACAATAGAATTCATTATCAAGCTAAAAATTACTCGGTTTAAGAAAATGGTTTTGTTTCAACATTTCGATGCTCATCATTTTTTCACTATTTATATACGATTCTTTTATTCAAAAATTCAGTGAGATATTTCTTTTTTTTAACGCACCTTATTCCTACATACCGAATAACGAAGTTAAAAATTTTATTCTGCATCTGACAAAAGCACTGTCCCTACACCGGCAAATTGCAACAAAGTGAAGCAACATCATGGACACCGATGCTGGTTACTTAGGAATCAACCGAATTAAGTCTTCGCTGGAAGGAAAATCAAATTACTGCAGTTGCAAAAAAGCGAGAGAGAAAGGAAAAAATGCGCGCTAACTTAAGGAAACACTGAATAATTGTTTGAGCACCATCCGCCGGTTTATTTTATCTTGCTCGACAAATTATTCAGTTGCTTCCTTAATCCGAGATTTTCCATTAGGGTTGGGATGGGTTGTGGATGCAGTGGCTAGGCAGTTTGAATCCGACTGAGGCGCCCATGGTATCCACTATGGGCAACGAAGGTACGCCTAATGGAAAATCTCGGTTAATACATCTTATCGCTGGGAAACAGCCAAAGCTTGCTCAAGATCCAACAATATATCGTCGATATTTTCAATACCGATACACAAGCGGATCATGTCTTGCGTAACGCCGGCACTGGCGAGTTCGGTTTCGGTCAATTGGCGATGGGTAGTCGATGCCGGATGCGCGGCCAAGGATTTCGCATCGCCGATGTTGACCAGCCGCTTAAACAATTTAAGTGCATCATAGAATTTCACACCGGCGTCAAACCCGCCTTTGATACCGAATGCCATCAATGCCGATGGGCGACCTTTCATGTATTTTTGTGCAAGTGGGTAGTATTCGGATGAAGACAAGCCGGCATATCTCACCCACGAAACGCCGGGATGATTTTCAAGGTATCGCGCTACTTTCAGCGCATTCTCGGTATGCCGTTCCATGCGTAACGATAAAGTCTCGATACCTTGCAAAAAGAAAAAAGCATTCATCGGCGACATGGCCGAACCGGTGTTACGTAGCGCCACGGTGCGAACACGCCCGATGTAAGCAGCGGGACCGAATTCTCGGGTATACACAACACCGTGATAAGCCGGTTCTGGATTATTGAGCATAGGAAAGCGCCCGGCATGATCCGCCCACGGAAATTTACCGGAATCGACGATAATGCCACCGACCGAAGTTCCGTGTCCGCCCATATATTTGGTTAACGAATGCACTACGATATCCGCACCGTACATGAAAGGCTTCATTAAAGCCGGAGTAGGCACGGTGTTATCGACTATCACAGGAACACCATGCCGATGCGCCATCGCGCATATGGCTTCCATATCCGGAATGTTTCCCGCTGGATTGCCAAGTGATTCGCAGAATACAGCCGCAGTTTTGTTATCGATCAATGGTTCAAGGCTAGCGGGATTGTCGTCCTTCGCAAATCGTACCTCAATGCCCAACTTCGGCAGCATGTGAGCGAACAGCGTATACGTTCCACCGTAGAGCAGTGGCACGCTGACGATGTTATTGCCCATCTCTGCAATATTAATGATCGAATAATGAATAGCAGCCTGTCCTGAACTGAGCGCCAAAGCTGCCACCCCTCCTTCCAGCGCAGCAACCCGTTGTTCCAGCACATCGTTGGTCGGATTCATGATGCGCGTATAAATATTTCCCGGTACGGCAAGATTAAACAAATCCGCACCATGCTGTGCATTGTCGAATTCATAGGCAACTGTCTGATAAATTGGAACGGCAACTGCTTTGGTCGTAGGATCGGTGCTATAGCCGGCATGAATAGCGATGGTTTCGTCTTTCATTTGTTGACCTCATATAAAATCAAGAATGCAGAAGTCTACCAGTTTTACTAAATTCCCCGATTAAAGCAGTAGATTGAAAAATCTCATGCCAATATTCAGATCACAAAAAAATAATTCTTGATTCGTGACGCGAAACTGCTTATGTTCCTTTTTTAGGATTTAGCGTCTGTCGGAATTAAGCAATCGTATTTATGTAGTAGATTGGTCTTAAGCCCGACAGAATTCTCGCAGCTAACAACTGATTACATTACGCTACAAATACAGGCAATGAATTCCAGACTTGATTTCAAGCTATCTTTTTTATCTATAGATTCATTGATTTCTCCGCAACAGCGACTGTCTCTGCTCAGCAAAACCGGAGAAATTGGTGAATGGTTTCAGTCGTTTACCAATAATATCACCTTATGGTCCGACTACCTTTATGATTTTTATGAATTAGATAAAGATTTTGTGTGTTCAACACTCATGGAAAACACTCAGTATTACCAAGGTCTGGAAAAAGAAAAAATGCACAGATTGACTGCGCAAGTAGCCAACACAAAAACAGAAGGAAGTGAGAAGTTTTTCATCAGAATGGCGGATGGCAGAGTTAAATGGCACACCACAACCATTTTTCCGATTCTGGATAAGCATCAAAAGCTGATCGGACTTTACGGTATCCTAAAAAATATCACTCCTCAACAAGTAGCGGATGATGTAACCGAACAAAAACAGCTACCGTATAGACATATTCTTNNAATACAGAATTCGTCATCCGCTACGGCATGGATATTACCGCCAGAAAGAAAAATGAATTGGAATTGCAACGTATGGCCTACGTTGCCGAAAAAACCAACGGCATCGTCATGATCACGGATCCACAAAAGAAAATTATTTGGATCAACCAGAGTTTTGAAAAAATCTTAGGATACACAACGGAAGAAGTCATTGGGATTGATCCGGCTGCGATCCTTCAAGGACCGGAGACCTCCAGGGAAACCATTCAAGAAATCGCAAGCTCGCTTAAAAGTACCGGTACTTTTTCCGGCGAGATTTTGAACTATACCAAGAGTGGGGAGAAAATCTGGCTTTATCTGAATATTGCGGCGGTATATAACGATGCTGGCCAACTGATCAATTATGTGGCGGTTGAAAATGACATCACCTTGATTAAGCAAGCGGAAGAGCGGTTACAGAAAGCGATGGAAAAAGAGCGAGAGCTCAATCGTTTTAAAACACAATTTGTCAATCTTGCTTCGCATCAATTTCGCACACCGCTCGCCACCAT
>DJMI01000106.1 GCA_002435335.1 Nitrosomonas sp. UBA6494 | reverse complement strand
GTTGGTACTGTTACGCGGGATAAATTCCTGGAGTCTGGCGCGTTTCAGCACATCGTAAATCGTTGGTCGGCTGACGCGGAAGCGTTCCGCCAACTGCGTTACCTTCCAGACTCGAGTTTGGTAGAGCCGCCAGATTTCCTGACGATCCAGTAAAGTTAAGCGGGTGCGTTTATGTATGTTCATCTACAGTATTCTCCCAAATACTGTAAACAACGCTAGAAATTCTTACACAAGCTGGCACGAATCAAGTTGCTCCACATCGTTGATCCGGTGAATGTTGACCAGGCGGTCATAAATTCTTTTACTCTTCATCAATGTATCAAGATCCCGGCCAAAAGGATCTTCGCCATAAATGCAGAGATTGAAGTTTTCTACATTGTAATTAGGCCAAGAAGTGAATATTGCAAAGTTATACAAAAAAACGGCCTTTAGCGTATATCCCGGCGTATCTTCCGCTTGCGAAAATTGAGAAAAGGTAGCGCTCATACCAATTAACAATAGGCATAACAGAATATGCAGTGTTTTATGTAAAAACACTTTACCAAAACGGCTGATCAATGGTTGGATCGTTGTTTGCACGATGCTTTTGTTAGAATCGCCATGTAATTTTGCCGAATACACCGCGCTGCATTTGCACCGGCATGGTTTGAACGACTTCCGGTGTGTATTCTAGATGGTGAGATTGCAGTAGATTTTGTCCGATCAATGAAAATTCCAGGTTTCCACGAGGTCGCCAAGCCAATCTAAGATCCAGTGTTTTGTAATCACCAACTTGCAACCCGGGTAATTTGTCGATGTAGCGGAAAAAGGCATCGGCCTCGACATTACGCATCACATCGTATTGCGCTCGGAAAGTGAATTGATGCTTGGGATCTTCGCCGGATTCGACTTGATGCACAGACGGCGTATGGAGATGCATGAACAAATAACTATAGCTAGGCATCAAGCGAAATCGATTCATTAAGTGCCAGGTTCCGAACACCTCAAAACCGTAGATATGCGCTTTTTGATCGGCAAATAAGATTGTGCTGGAGGTCCTTAGATCTTTAACATCGACTTCACCTTCAGAATTGTTGTAGTTATTGAAGAAGCCGGCAATATCGACAGACAAATTCGATGACAATTGATGCTTGTAACCGGTTTCAAATGCCCACAGCGTTTCAGCAAGCAATAACGGATTGGCAATGCGCCTGATGAATTCGGCGCCATCGCGATAGGTTTGTGTTCCTTCACGCTCAAACCGGGATGGTAAACGCAGTGAACGGATAGCAGATGCCCAAATCGATTGTTTTTCATTCGGAGTCCATAGCAAACGGAAAGTGGGCAACCATTGACCATGTGCATAGGTGTTATCCAATAATTTGATACCTGCAGTCAAATTCAAGCGATCTTCAATAAGCGGAATATCGGTTTGTCCAAAAACATTGGCAGTCTGAATTACCCGTTGTGCAGGGTCGAACGAAATCGGCAATCCGATTCCCATTTGGTCGCTAGTCCAACGATACCCGGCACCCCAAACAATATCTTGCGGGAACAACAGCTTGAATGGGAAGCGATGTTAAAAATCCACATCAACGGTATGACGGGATTCGTTGAACGACAGTTCGTTGCGTTTGGTATGATCGTAATAGGCTTGTAATGCCATATTGGAACGATCACCGGTATTATGTTGCCAGCGCATCAATGCATGCCCCCCGGCCATATTCACATCTTCAACACGAGTCATGGGCGAATCCGAAACTATCGAATTGACATAAGTCGTTTCTTGTCCAGCCTTACCGCCTTGATATTGACCTTGAAAAGTCAGGAGATTTGTAGGATTCATGTCCCAATCCGCGCGAAACCCCACTGTTCCCATGCGCCATCCATCATAAGCGCCGATCGGACTAAAGCTGTTGTCACGTGAAAAACCCTTTGCAAAAATACGCAAATGAAAATCTTCACCGATGCTGACACCGTGTCGTACCGTGGCAAACCCTCTTTCCTCGCTGCCGCCACCGCCTGAAACCAATGTTCCTTTCGTCTCTCGGGCATTTTTGGTAATGATGTGAATGGCACCGTTGCCAGCATTCGCCCCCCAAATCGTACCGGACGGACCGCGAATGACTTCGATGCGATCGATGTCTTCCAACGGCAGATCCAGAGTTTCCCAGAATGTACCGGCAAACAGCGGCGAGAACACCGTGCGACCATCGATCATAACCAACAAATCATCGGCAAAACGACCACTATCACCGCGTGAAGTAATCGACCACTTATTGCCATCAATACGCGCCACGAACAAACCAGGTGCCATACGCAGCAATTCTGGAATGCTATTGGCGCTGGAGCGACGAATATCTTCTTGTGTTATCACGAAAACTGCCGCCGCTGTCTCCTTCAGTGTTTGTGGTTTGCGGGAAACAGTGGAGATCTTAAGGTTCATCAATTCCTCAAGCGACGCATCGGCGAGATCGCGCTTAAGCGGCGTATTCTGTGCCGCAAATGCAACATTGCCTAACGTAATCCACAATATAAAAACCGGCAAACACCACCAATATGCTTTATCGGCACATGCAACTTGCCGTTGCGAAAAATTAGACATCGTAGGCTTTTTCTTACTTTTAACAGGGAGTTTTTGGAAATCGACGGAGATTATACATACAAAATCTCAATCCAAAGATCAGAAAAAGCAGGGGGTTGGGCTTATTTTCTGCTGTTGACTAGAAACTCAAAATCGACTGAAACAGCTTTGGGACCGAACGTGTGAAGAAATAGGTGTGTCGTGTAACCCAAGCCTGAGTTGCAGTTTCTTGTTTTACGCCCGATTGGTGGCGCTGAGTTCCTCGGGGTTACGCTTTAATTAGCGTCGAGAATCGATATTTATTGCAGTAGGATATTTTGGGCACAATCTTGAATGACCGCTCTCTCTTGGTAGGCGCGATTGGACTCGAACCAACGACCCCCACCATGTCAAGGTGGTGCTCTAACCAGCTGAGCTACGCGCCTAAAAAAGAGCAGCCATTCTAACCGAAACGGCTATGCATCACAAATTTGCTTTAAAAAAACAGCAAAAATCATCAATCAGCGTGCGGTCAATGCCGATTGCAATAAGCTTGCCGTTGCATCTCCGCTGGCCTGGCGTACATAGTTTGTAATAATCGGAATGAATTGCCCCACCATATCGGGCGCAAGGTCCAGTTGCTGGAATGATGCAGCCAATGCGGCGACGCCACCCAATGTATTATTTTGATCCCCCATCAGAGACGATAATCCACTGGAAAGATTAGACATCGGCGGTGCCGCACCCAGCATTTGCTCCATCCCGGGGATCGAACGTGCCATTGCGGTAAACGCATCCGGTGCCATTTTATTTTGCGCTAGCTGAAAAATAGCACCGGCACCACCCAAAGCTTGTTGCTGCGACACACCTAAGCGGTGCGCTAAGATATCCACCAAACCAATGGTTGCAGTTCCCGCCGGATCGCTTGCGACTTGCGCACCTGAACTAATGATCTGCTTGCCGCTTTGCGCCGCAGTTTCAACCGCCGATAAGCTTCGATCCGCCGCAGCCAGAGGGCTGGTACCGGGGCTGGTAGTGGCGCAGCCCATGATTGATGCCATAGCTAGAATAGCGCTAAATTGAATGAAATGAATTTTACTCATGATAATTCTCCTTAGTTAAGCGACATCATTGTTAACGTGATAGATAGCACTATAATACATGTTTTATCAGGCTGTGTAGTTGCACACCCAATGCCTAATGCGAAAATGTTTTACACTGATCGCTTGGCACGAATGCGCCGCGCCTCTTTTGGATCAATAATCACTGGACGATAAATTTCCACTCTATCACTAGGTTGCAAGCAAATCTCCGGATTTATCAATTGCCCGAAAATACCCAATTTGTTTTTGCGCAGATCGATTTGCGGAAATTGCTCGAGAATCCCGGAATATGCTATCGCTTGCTCAGCGGTACATCCTTGAGGTACTTCTAATCGTTTCAGCACTTGAACTTCCGGCAATGCAAACACGATCTCGACTGGAAATTTGATTGTCATCTCTTGCCATATATCGCTTCGGCGCGTTCGATAAAAGATTCGACGAAGCTATTTGCGATCATGTGAAAAACCGGTCCAACTAATTTTTCCAGAATTTTATGCGAAAAAGTATAGTGCAAGCGGAATTTTATTTTGCATGCATTTTCCGATAACGGGATGAATTGCCAATAACCGTCCAGATGCTCAAATGGTCCATCCAGCAAGCTCATTTCGATCAAATCAGGCGGAAAACGTTTGTTTTTAGTGGTAAAGCTATGCTGTATATGATGGTAGTCGATCTTAACCGTTGCATGCGTGGTGATTTCGTCCTGAGGATCGACGGAAGTACCGCCGCACCAAGGAAGAAACTTCGGATATTCCGCAACATCATCGACCAGCGCAAACATTTGACTTGCCGAATATTCAACTAAAACCGATTTTTCTATTTCTGCCATAAAAGTCTATCACCCCGTCTTTATGAGGTAACGCTGAAAAACTGATAAAATATGCAAGATTGAGCGTTAGCCATCCTTTTTAGTCTGCATGAGTATTGTACAAAATAAAAAAGCCTTTCACGATTATTTTATCGAGGAAAAATACGAAGCAGGCATGATGCTGGAAGGCTGGGAAGTCAAAGCCATTCGCGAAGGCCGGGTTCAATTGAAAGAAGCGTATGTTATTATTCGCAATGGTGAATTATACCTTATTGGTAGTCACATCAGTCCGCTCAAAACTGCCTCAACGCATATCAACCCTGATCCGGTGAGGACACGCAAATTACTGCTACACGCCGAAGAAATCAAGCGGCTCATCGGCAAAGTGGAACGCGCAGGATACACTTTGGTACCGCTCGACATGCATTACAAATCCGGCAGAATAAAACTGGAAATCGGCTTGGCGAAAGGTAAGAAACAACATGACAAGCGGGAATCCGAAAAACAAAAAGAATGGGAGCGTACCAAGCAACGCCTGATGCGCACCGATCGATGATTGACTTATTACTTATTTAGTGACGATTATGCAAAAACCTATCGCAATCTGGTTACTCGTTTGTTGTGCCTTGGTCTTCGCCATGATAGTAGTCGGCGGCGTTACACGTCTAACCGACTCGGGGCTATCGATAGTCGAATGGCAGCCGATTGTCGGCACGATGCCGCCCATTACACAGCAGGATTGGGATGTGCTGCTGGAGAAATACCGCGCTACGCCGCAATACCAGCAAGTCAATAAGGGCATGAGCGTTGATGAATTCAAAACCATCTTCTGGTGGGAATATTTTCATCGTCTGCTGGGGCGCCTGATCGGCCTGGTATTTTTTGTACCTTTTGTTTATTTTTTGTGGAAAAAAAGTATCGATCGTTCACTGGGTATGAAGCTAGCTGGTATTTTTGTTCTAGGTGGAATGCAAGGATTCATGGGGTGGTATATGGTGATGAGCGGATTGGTCAATGACCCGCATGTCAGCCAGTATCGTCTTACTGCGCACTTGGGATTGGCTTTCATTATTTTCGCCGCAATGTTCTGGGTGGCATTGGGTTTGTTATCGCCACAACGAGAGCAAACGCAACCGAATGAGCGATTGGGCAGTTTGCGCAAATTTGCCTTTGGTTTGACCGGTCTTATTTTTATCATGATTCTCTCCGGCGGTTTTGTCGCCGGCATACGCGCAGGCTTTGCTTACAATACTTTCCCCTTGATGGCCGGGCATCTGATTCCACCTGGTATGTTTATGCTCGAACCTTGGTATCGAAATTTCTTTGACAATGTGACGACAGTGCAATTCGATCACCGCTTGATCGCTTGGTTGCTTGCTTTTTTAGTCCCTTTCTTTTGGTATAAATCGCGCCAGGCAGCACTGTCAGGAACAACGCGATTGGCTTGCAATCTTTTTTTGCTGATGCTGATCATCCAAATCGGCTTGGGCATATCGACGCTATTGCTGGTGGTCCCGATTCCGCTGGCTGCTTCGCATCAAGGTGGTGCTGTCGTGTTGTTTGCGGCGTCATTATGGGTAAGTCATCGGTTGCGGTAATACCAAGATTGCATCGGGAGCACTATGTCTTTTAATGCAAAATCGATTACCTGTGCATACGATTTAAGGCAAGATCGGCTGAATCTGCTGTTTAATGACGCAAACCAAGCACAATTGAGCGGTCTTATGACGCGTCAATTTCTGAAAGAATTATTGACACAATTACCCGATTGGCTCATGCAACAACAAGCAGCTCACGGTATGTCGCAATCGGTCGAACAACAACGTGCGATCAATGCATTTCGGCATCAAATGTCACAGCAGCATATACCGGTTAGTTATGAAAAGAAAATTGTCGATCGGCAAATCGAAAGTTTTCTGATTCATTCGATCACATTGACGAAAAACAAAGTAGCTTCTGAAAACAATCATCAAAGAATCAAACTTGAATTTTTAGATGGAACGCAAACGATAAGAACCGCTATCGTTTTTACCATCGAGCAATTACACAAACTCATTGGAGAGATACTCAAGCAGGTACGAAACTGGGATCTGATCGATCCTTGGTCGATTGATAATGATCGCTTGCTTGCGGTAGTGAATGCAAAAAACGATCTGATGCATTAATCGATCATTTTCTGACCATCGATATACTTCGGAATAATGTCTCCTTATTTTATGGTGTAATCCGCAATCAACCAATCCGATTCTTCCGATTTGGTCAATATCACGGTCTCCAGTGCCAATCCTTTTTGAAACGTGGCATAAAACTGCAACACGATGTATTCGCCATCAGGCAGTCCCGACAAAGATTTAGTCGATCCCGCCGTTGCAATATACCGCACGGATGGGGTGCCACGCGGCGAACGATTAACGGTCATAGTTTTAACCCATTCGGTTGCGCTTTTCTTCTGCTTGAATAATGGCGATGCGCTTTCCCAGCTTTCTTGATATTTTGCGTCGTCGATCAAACCAAGCCAAGTACGTGCATTGCGTTCAACAATTTTCAGAAGCTCATTGTCATCAGCCAGAACAGTATGAGAACAAAAAAGCAGCAGTAATAACACTAACCATCGTTTAATCACTTGAATATCCTTGAATAAAATTTCCTCTATCCACTCTCATTCGTGTGGAAAGAAGCTTCCCATCAACCAAATCGATGCAATACCCAACAAGATCAACATTACTTGTTGTACTGTGACAGCCAGTTCCGGACGTTTATGCAAGCCGGGGATCAGATCCGACATCGCCACATAAATCATGCTGGCTGAAGCCAGCGCCAAAAATGGCTGTACTAAGAAATTCATCTTGTTCAACATCAAATAAGCCATCATCCCGCCAATTAATGTAGCCAGACTGGATAGCAAATTCATCAAAAAAGCTTTGCGGCGAGTGTAACCAGAATTCAATAGAATAATGAAATCACCGGCTTCTTGTGGAATTTCATGCGCAAAAATAGCAATGGAGGTAACGATTCCCAATTGCACATCGACCATAAAAGCGGCGGCAATTAATATGCCATCCACGAAATTATGGAAGGTATCTCCCACGATGACCATCATGCCACTACGTCCATGATCGTGATGATGTTCGCCGTTTTGAGAATGATGCGAAGGATCGTGTGCCTCGCAATCTTCGATATGGCAATGACGCCACAATACTAATTTTTCTAAGATAAAAAACAGCAATATCCCAATCAAGACGGTGGTTGTCACCTGCATCGGATTATCGGATAGCTCAAACGCTTCCGGCAACGTATTCAAAAAGGCGGCGCCCAGCAATGCGCCGATGGCGTAGGATACCAATACGGAAAGCCACGAAATTCGCGCATTGAGCGCCAGAATAGCTGCGCATAACAAGCTCAATACTCCGCCCAGCAAGCTGGCGGTAACTATCCAGGCAAACGTCGACATAAAACTCACTAAAAGGCAAAGGCGCGATTATACGCTGTTGCCAGAAGTCTGTCGGATTTAAGGCTAATCCAATGTCAAGATCAAACCAACAGTCACTGAAGCTTTGGGATGATTATTCCAACCAGATCAATGCCGCCATTCGCCCGGTTTCACCGTCGCGACGATAGGAAAAAAAACGTTGCGCATCGCTATAAGTACAAATCCCGCCACCATAAATCGCGCTTACCCCACTTGCTTTCAATCGCTGGCGCGCCAGCAGAAAAATATCCGCCAACCATTTTTTTTCGGGTTTCTTGCGAGTTGCCATAAATGCTTTTTCAGCGATGCCGTCTTGTTGCACGAATGCCCGATAAACATCGACTCCCACCTCGAAGTGATTTGGTCCGATGGCGGGGCCAAGCCACGCCAGCAAACTGCCACGATCTACTTGCATGGCTGCAATGGTTTGTTCAATGATACCCCCGACCAAACCACGCCAACCGGCATGTGCGATAGCCACTACGGTTCCTGCACGATCGCACAAAAATACCGGCAAGCAATCCGCCACCATAATGGCGCAAACCCGACCGGGTTTGCGACTCAAAGCGGCATCGCCTTGCGGAACCGCCACGGTTGCATGCTCGATGCAAACTGGCTCGATGCCATGCACTTGTTGCAACCATTTGGGCTCTGTCGGCAAATAATCACACAACAAAGCTCTATTACGTTCCACAGCTACCGGATCGTCGCGCACGTGCATGCCGAGATTCAGTGACGCATAAATGCCGTTTTCCCCGTCACTTACGCCCCCACTGCGCGTCGTGAATAGCGATTTCACATGGACGGGTGCCGGCCAATCAGGAATTATCCAATCGTGCATCAATAACCTCTCGTAACAAATTTTAGAGTTTGGATGTGGATTGTATTACAATGCGGCATAGTCACACCCTTCCATTTACCTCAATAAACCCTTGTAACTTGGAGACAATATAATTCTCATATTAGATTTTCATGTTTCCGGGTTCATGCAAAAGCAGCTGTGATTTAACGTTTAATTTGTTTATGGAGCATGATGTCGAACCCTTTACTTGATTTTTCCGGATTGCCGCGTTTTGCGGAAATTCGCAATGAGCATATCACACCGGCCATTGAACTGCTGTTGCAAGAAAATCGCGCAGTAATCGCCGAAGTTCGCACTGGACTAGAGGCACCAACATGGAACAACTTCGTGCAACCGATGGTAGATGCTTCTGAGCGGCTGATGCGTGCTTGGGGACAAGTTGCGCACTTAAATGCAGTGATGAACAATCCGCAATTACGGGAAATTTATACCGCAAACCTGCCGTTACTGGCACAATTTAGCACTGAAGTCGCACAAGATCTGCAATTGTTCGAGAAGTACAAGCAATTGCAGGCAAGCCAAGAATACGTTCGCTTGCCCGCCGAGCGCAAAAGAATCATTGACAATACGCTGCGCGATTTCCGGCTTGGTGGCGCGGAATTACCCACCGACAAAAAGCAGCGATTTATGCAAATTCAAGAAGCATTGTCGAAACTTACTTCTAAATTCGATGATAATTTTCTCGATGCAACCAATGCATATGCATTAGTAATAGACGACGTGAAAATGTTGGCTGGTATTCCTGAAGATGTATTGCAAGCCGCCAAAGCATCAGCGGAAACCGACTCAAAAGCAGGTTGGAAGTTTACTCTGCAGATGCCTTCGTACCTACCGGTGCAACAGTATGCGCACAACCGCGATTTACGCGAGCAAATGTATCGCGCCAACGTCACCCGCGCCAGCGAATTTGATAATCATGCGGGGCAAGACCGCGACAATATGCCGATCATTAACGAAATCTTGAAATTGCGTCAGGAGGAAGCCGAGTTACTCGGTTACCGCAATTTCGCCGAGGTGTCGCTGGTAACGAAAATGGCATCATCACCGCAACAAGTGTTGGAGTTTCTCAGAAGACTTGCGAAAAAAGCCAGGCCCTATGCCGAGCGCGATTTGCAAGAATTACAGCAATACGCCGCTGAGAAATTGGGATTGACCACGCTGGAAGCTTGGGACATCGAATATGTTAGCGAAAAATTGCGTGAAGAACGGTATGCTTTTTCAAAACAAGTTGTGAAGCAATATTTCCCGGAACATAAGGTATTGGATGGTATGTTCCGCTTGGTGGAAAAATTGTACGGTTTGCGTATCCAACAAGCGGACTCGTCTCGACAAATTCAATGCTGGCACCCGGACGTAAAATTCTTTGATATTTTCGATGCGACGGGTCAATTGATCGGTCAATTTTATTTGGACTTGTACGCGCGCGCGAACAAGCGCAGCGGTGCGTGGATGGATGATGCAATTACGCGACGCAGGGTCGCCAACTCTCAAGCAAGCGTTAGCGGCATCCAGAAGCCTGTGGCGTATTTGACTTGTAATTTTTCCGGCCCGGTCAATATCAATGGCCAGCAACGCCCGGCACTGTTTACTCACGATGAAGTCATCGTACTGTTCCATGAATTCGGTCACGGCCTGCACCATTTGTTGACGAAAGCGGACGACATTGATGTATCCGGCATGCACGGCGTTGAGTGGGATGCGGTGGAATTGCCGAGCCAATTCATGGAAAATTTTTGTTGGGAATGGGATGTGGTATCCGGCATGTCGCAACATGTCGAAACCGGTGCATCGCTACCTCGGGAATTATTCGACAAGATGCTGAGAGCCAAGAACTTCCGCAGTGGTATGTTGATGCTACGGCAAATCGAGTTTGCTTTATTTGACATGCATTTGCATCACGATTTCAAACCCGATGGCGATAAAACCGTGTTGCAATTGCTGGACGAGATTCGCAAAGAAGTAGCGGTAATCATTCCACCTGCGTTTAATCGTTTTCCGAACAGCTTCGGTCATATTTTTGCCGGAGGCTATGCCGCCGGTTATTACAGCTATAAATGGGCAGAAGTGCTGTCCGCCGATGCATACAGTATGTTTGAAGAAAATGCGCAGGATACCGTAGTTAATCCTGCAATCGGTTCACGCTTTTGGGAGCAGATTTTGGCGGTGGGTGGAAGTCGTCCGGCACTGGAATCATTTGTCGCTTTCCGAGGGCGGGAACCCGAGTTGGATGCGCTATTGCGACACAACGGTATGGAGACAGCCTAAACTTAGCGGGCATCGTGTCGAAGTAAGTTGAACCAATTTTGTAAATGTGGCAAGATCCTTCAAATTTTTTACTAAATAAATAACAACATGATGAATATTTTTCGTTTAAAATCTTTCGCCCTGCTCGTTTCCGCTTTGTTTTTAATGAGTTGCCTTTCTTTTTCTGTACTGGCAAACACCAGCGATCAGAACGGCATATATGATCCATGGGAGTCCGTAAATCGCAAGATTTTCAATTTCAATGAGATGGTGTATGACAATGTATTCGACCCAGCAGCAAGAACTTACAAGCGAATCATGCCTGATCCTCTTGAGTTAGTGGTCGGTAATTTCTTTTCCAATCTAAACGATGTTGTCGTCATCACCAATTCCGTGCTGCAACTGAATTATGAAAGTGCGCTGGCTACCGGGGCACGTTTACTCATCAATACCACATTCGGTATTTTTGGCATGATCGATATCGCAAGCGATATCAGTGCGGCTAGCGATATTAATCTCAATAAGCGCAATGAAGATTTCGGTCAAACGTTAGGTCGTTATGGGGTAAATAGCGGTCCTTATATCGTGCTGCCATTCCTCGGGCCAAGTTCGGCGCGCGACACATTCGGGCTTGCCGTGGATAGTTTCTTTATGGACCCGGTTTCGCAAGGTGTAACCGGTGTTTTCATGAATCATGTCAGCTATATCAATGCGCCGGAATTGCGTTTTCCGGTGGCCGCAGCTTACGCCATCAATAAACGTGCGCAATTTCTGGATGAAGACAGAACGCTGGAAGAAGCAGCGCTGGATAAATATGAATTCATGCGCGATGCGTATATACAGCGACGCGTCAGTTTAATCAAAAATAACGTAGAAGATAAAGAAAATAAGAATAAGTAACGATTGCAAAATAAGTCGGTGCATTGTGTCAATGCACCAGCAACAAAAATTGGCACATTGATTAAGAAATTTTCTAAATCAATGTGCTTTTTTTATCAATCAACAAGAGCTGGTGAAGCATGAAACGTTATCAATGCAATATTTGCGGTTTTGTTTATGACGAAGCGGCAGGCGATCCGGAGCACGGCATAAAGGCAGGAACCCAATGGGAAGACATACCGGAGAACTGGACTTGCCCTGAATGTGGTGTAACCAAATCGGACTTTGATATGGTGGAGATTTGAAGCTGTGAATAATCCTGTGGTGATCATTGGAAGCGGATTAGCCGGTTACGCTGTAGCGCGTGAATTGCGCAAGCTCGATAGCGAAAAACCTATCCTGATGTTGTCTGCCGATCATGGCGGTTTTTATTCCAAACCGATGTTGTCTAATGCGTTGTCGACAGGTAAAACACCTGATTCCATAATTAACGGCGATGCAACTCAGATGTCGGCGCAATTGAAGATTTCCATTCGACCGTATTGCCGAATTATAGCGATAGATCAAACCAACAAAACAGTAATATCGGTTAATGAAGAAAAAATACACTACGATTCATTAGTGCTTGCTTTAGGTGCGGATCAAATACATCTGCCACTATCGGGTAACGGTACGGATAAAATTTATACCATCAATGATCTGGACGACTATAAGCATTTTCGCAATGCATTGGAGGTTAAGAAACGCGTCAGCATCATCGGTGCCGGCTTAATCGGTTGCGAGTTTGCAAATGATTTGGCGACGGCCGGTTATCAAGTGAACGTGATCGATATCAGCGCACAACCGCTAGGTCGATTACTGCCACCCGAAGCAGGAGAATTTTTGCAGCGAAAATTGGAAGCAGTGGGAGTAGTCTTTCATTTGAATGCATCGACGCAATCGGTTAATCAAATACAGGATTATTTTCGTTTAAGCTTTGCCGACGGAAAAACCGTGGACTGCGATCTTGTATTGTCGTCGGTGGGTTTGCGTCCGCGTACTCAGTTGGCGGCTTCAGCGGGTATCGCTGTAAATCGAGGGATTGTCGTCGATCGATTATTACGCACTTCATCGGATCGCATTTATGCACTGGGGGATTGCGCGGAGGTAGACGGCAAGGTGCTGCCTTTTGTGATGCCGATAACGCATGCGGCACGAGCCTTGGCAGCAACGCTGTCCGGTAACCCGACACCGGTTCAGTATCCGGCAATGCCCGTATTGGTTAAAACACCGGCATGCCCAATCGTGGTTTCGCCGCCTGACTTTAGTATTAAAGGAAATTGGCAAGTAGAGACAAGCGACGAAGGCGTAAAAGCGCTTTATCGGGATGAAACGGGAAACTTACTGGGATTTGCACTATTAGGTGCTGCTGTCAAAGAAAAAAGCAATTTGACTCCTCAGTTACCGCCTATCTTGAAGTAAATAAAACCGTTCCATTCATTATGATAGATTTATGGACGTTGTAAGTACGGCATATAAAAGCGATGAAATTATTATTCGATTTGTTTCCCGTTATTTTGTTTTTTGTGGCTTTTAAGCTGTATGATATTTTTTGGGCAACAGCCGTTGCCATAGCAGCCACCGTGATCCAAATAGTTTGGCTTTGGATGCGCCATCGTCACATCGAGAAAATGATGTGGGTTAATTTGGGCATCATTGTGATTTTCGGTGGAGCAACGTTGGTATCGCAAGATGAAACCTTCATCAAGTGGAAACCGACCGTATTATATTGGCTGATGGCAGCCGCACTTTTCATTTCCGTATGTTTTTTTGAGAAAAATCTGATTCAAGCAATGCTGGGAAAACAAATGGAACTGCCGGCAATAATGTGGAACAAACTTAATCTAAGCTGGGTCGGTTTTTTTCTATCTATGGGATTGATCAATCTTTTCGTTGCATTTAGCTTTTCATTGGATACCTGGGTTACGTTCAAATTGTTCGGCGCAACCGGAATCATGCTTATCTTTATAATCCTTCAAGTATTGTGGCTCGGGAAATATTTAAAACAATCACCCCACGTAGAAACAGTGCGGGAACAGGAAAACCTTACAGCAGCTAATGATCAAAATAATAACGGGGAACGATGATGTTATATGCAATTCATGGAGAAGATACACCGAACAGTTTGGAAAAAAGATTGTCTGTACGAAGTGAACACTTGAAACGACTTCAAGCACTGCAAGAAGCAGGACGACTTATTTTGGCAGGTCCTTATCCAGCAATTGATAGCCTCGATCCAGGACCGGCGGGATTCTCTGGCAGTTTAATTGTTGCTGAATTTGAATCTTTAGAAGCAGCACAAACTTGGGCGAACGCAGATCCCTATGTTAGTGCGGGCGTTTATCGGCAGGTTAGCGTTAAACCGTTCAAAAAAGTCTTTCCCGCTTAGCCGGCAACTGTCGTATTTTGGTCACAGTATAACTTAAGTTTTATCGACTGGTGTGAGCGCTAAAGATTCACGTTGATTCAGTTAAAGCGTATACTGCAGGCGAATTAATAGATATTCGGAAGAATGCCATTTTATCCAATCATATTAGAGGAAATTCCATGCGATTGACGAAATTTTCACAAGTAATGTTAATAAGTGCACTGAGTTTTTATGTGATGTCGGTCCAGGCTCAGTCCGCGGGCTCTGTGGCCAAAGTGAACGGCATTTCTATTCCGCAATCGCGTTTGGAATTATTGGTTAAGGCGAATGTGGCGCAAGGACAGCAAGATGGCCCTGAAATGCGCAAAGCATTGCGGGAAAACTTGATTGCCGAAGAAATTCTGACGCAAGAAGCGATTAAAAAAGGTTTGGATCGCGACCCTGAAGTCATCGCGCAACTCGAAATTGCACGTCAAGCTGTTTTGGTAAGAGCTTATCAATCCGATTACATCAAGCATAACGTGATCAGCGATGATACTCTGCGCAAGGAATACGATATTCTGAAAGTGCAAATGGGCGACAAGGAATACAAAGCACGGCACATTCTCGTAACTAGTGAGGAAGAAGCCAAAGACGTGATCGCCAAGCTGAAGAAAGGCGGAAATTTTGCCAAATTGGCCGCGGAGAAATCACTGGATGACGGCAGTAAAGAAAATGGCGGCGAGTTGAATTGGAGTCCGCCGGCTGCTTATGTCAGACCTTTTGCCGAAGCGTTGGTGAAATTATCGAAGGGCGGCAGAACTGATCAGCCGGTAGAAACCAATTTCGGTTGGCATGTGATCGAGCTGATGGACATTCGTCCAATGGCAGTTCCTCCGTTTGAAGAAGTTAAGCCAAACATTCAACAACGTGTATTGCAGCGTGAGTTTGCTACTGTGGTACAAGAGTTGCGTAGTAAAGCGAAAGTCGAATAAACATTTCATCGATTGCGTAACACAAAGGCCGTTTCAATCTTGGAGCGGCCTTTTTTCTACTCTAGGCGCCAGTGCACAAAGCAACTCGTAATTGACGGTATTCGCGTGTAGCGCCACTTCGTCCACCGATAGCCCATCTCCCCAGAGAATGGCAGGACTATTCAATCCGGCGCCATCAATGCCGGTTAGATCAACTGCCAGCATATCCATCGAAACCCTTCCAAGAATCCTGGAGCGTTGATTATTGATCAATATCGGAGTATTTGTGGGCGCATGACGAGGATATCCATCGGCATAGCCGCATGCGACAATGCCGATCCGCATAGCACGATCCGCTTTGAAAACTCCGCCATACCCTACCCTGTCTCCTGCTTTTAGCTGTTGAACGGCAATGATTGTGCTATATAGTGTCATTGCCGGCTTCAAATCGAGTTCTAGCGAAGTTTTATCTAAAACGGGTGAGCCACCATACAACAGAATACCGGGGCGCACCCAGGCGGCATGAGTTTCCGGATAACGAACGATCGCCGCCGAATTGGCCAAAGAGCATGGATAATCGTATCCTTGCGTAATGGATTTAAAGCATTGTAACTGTTGTCGCACATTTTCCTCTTCTTTCGGATCATCGGCACAAGCAAAATGTGTCATCAAAGTTATGCCTTTTACACCTTGCAGTGCTGTCAGCTTGTCAATGACCGAAGAGAGCTGCTTGGGCGCAAGCCCCAGCCGATTCATTCCGGTATTAATTTTTACGAACAAGTCCAATCGGTGATGCTTGGAAGCGGACATCATGAGAACTTGTTCGTCATGATGCACGACCGCGCTCAGTCGATACTGCTCAAACACGGCCAATTCTTTCATCGAGAAGAAACCTTCCAATAATAAGATCGGCTGACAAAAACCGGCATCGCGCAATGCAATCGCAGCCTCCAATTCCAGTAGCGCAAATGCATCCGCCGCTTTTAACGCACGCGCTGCCTGCAGCAATCCGTGTCCGTATGCATCGGCTTTGAGGACGGCCATGATACGTGCTTGTGGTGCATATTGGCGTACGATATTAAGATTGTGAGTAAGCGCAGATGAATCGATAAAAGCTTGTATTGGGCGTGACATTAATTTTATGTTCAGAATGGGCTGAAGCGAGTATTATTCGCGAATTTAATAATAATCCAAATCTAATTTGCAGATCCGTTTTTCAACAATCATTTGAAGTAACGATTTGATGGCCTGGTTAGCATACAAGCACGCATTCTGTTTCTGATTGGATGAACCGTCAAAAAGTGATCGACAAAGCACTCTTGTTTGATCTTAATGCAATACATTGAAACATAATAAGGAATTTACTTGGGACGCGGCTTTTATACCATTATGGCAGCGCAGTTTTTTTCTTCGCTTGCCGATAATGCACTGCTTGTTATTGCAATTGCGCTGTTAATCGATTTGCATGCACCTGCCTATCTGACCCCGATACTGAAATTTGTGTTTGTATTGTTCTATGTGATTTTGGCGCCCTTTGTCGGTGCTTTTGCCGATTCTATGGCCAAAGGGCGCGTCATGTTTGTCAGCAATACTATCAAGATCGTCGGTTGTGGATTGCTATTTCTGGCTACACATCAGTATTTTGCACTCACTGCCTATGCTGTCGTTGGACTTGGCGCTGCCGCTTACTCACCGGCAAAATACGGTATTTTGACAGAATTACTGCCGGCGGAAAAACTGGTGATTGCCAATGGTTGGATCGAAGGACTGACTGTTGCGTCTATTGTATTGGGGACAGTCATGGGAGGTGTATTGATAACACCGTCGGTTGCTGAGTTTTTGCTTGGCTTTGATTTTCCGATAATTGATACCGGAATCGATAATGCACTCGAGAGCGGTATTTTGCTTATAGCTGTCATCTATGCTATCGCAGCCACTTTCAATCTCTACATCCCCGATACAGGCGTCGATCATCGCATCCCGAACAAGAATCCTTTTTATTTGGTTCATGAATTTAGTCATTGCGTAAAATTGCTGTGGTCGGACAAACTCGGACAAATTTCGCTCGCAGTAACCACATTGTTTTGGGGGGCGGGAGCAACGTTGCAATTTATTGTGCTGAAGTGGGCCGAAATGTCACTGGATTATCCCCTGAATAAAGCCGCCCAATTACAAGGCGTAGTGGCCTTGGGAATAGCGATCGGCGCAGTGCTGGCAGCACGCTGGATATCGCTGCGGCAGTCGGTGAAGGTGATACCGCTAGGGATTGCGATGGGGATCGTGGTAATGGCAATGACGCTGGTCTTCGAATTATGGATCGCTCTCGTCTTATTGGTAGTCATCGGGGGATTGGCCGGATTCTTTGTCGTGCCGATGAACGCGCTGCTGCAGCATCGCGGCCATATTTTGATGGGAGCCGGACATTCGATCGCGGTGCAAAACTTTAATGAAAATCTAAGCATTCTGGTGATGTTATTGATGTATGCTGCATTAATATGGCTTGATGTACATATCTATACCGTCATAATCGCGTTCGGTGCTTTCGTTTCGATCACCATGTTGCTGATCAGAAAATGGCATTTGACGAATCAAAGCAAGCAAGATTCTTTACATTTGATCGGTGAGAAGAAGATTCATTGATAACAGCATTTAATGGCGATTGGATAAAAACATTAGCCATCACAATGACACGATCATTTTTCCTTCTCCTCTTCTTCGATCAGAGTTTGTATTTGTTTCAGCCGCGCTTCCACACTGGAAAGTTGGTAAAAGTTACCGTTGTCGTATTTGAGTGCAGTTTTTAATTGATCGGCCGCTGCTTTGTAGTGATTCTTTTGGTAATAAACTTCCGCTTGAGCGCGGTGTTCCAACATTTTATCGCCTAAAAGCTCGTAGCATTGCGCTTGCAAGCTATATAGCTTGGGATCGTTCTGAGCAAACTGCAATTGTTTGCTGATGAATTCAAGCGCCGCTTCCACTTGCTTCTGCTGAATGAGTGCTTGCGCGTAACCGTGTATCAACGCCCGATATTGGGGATAGACTTTCAATGCATTTTTGTAAGTCAGCAAAGCTTCATCAATTTTTCCATAGGCAAGCTGAACTTTTGCAGCCAAGGCTTCGATCATAGCACCGCCAATCACCGTTCTCGGTTCAACGAGTATGGTTTTCCCTAATGGATGATCCGATAACATCGAGGTTTGTGATCCGCCTTGCAGCAATTGATATAAATGCGCCAGCTCTGCATAAGCTTGCTTATGTTTTTTGTCGCGCAAAAGAGCGTGAATATAACCAAAGCGCTCTACGATTTCATTACTGTAGCGCTTTTCTTTCAAACGGGTTTTGAATTGAGTTACCGTATCATGTGCTTTGCCCTGCATGGCGCGCAGTTTTGCCCGCACCAGCAGAAAATCAAGACTATCAGGTACCTGCCGGTAAGGCATTTCACTGATGCGGCCTTGAATGTCGGCAATTCGCTCATATGTGATCGGATGGGTACGCAAATATGATGGCGCGCCGCTCTCATGAAAGCGTCCGGATTTTTGCAGACGTTCAAAAAATGTAACCATGCCTTGAGGATCGAAACCGGCATCTAACAGAATATTCAATCCGATGCGATCGGCTTCCTTTTCATGGTTGCGGGTAAAATCCAATTTCGATTGAATCATGCTGGCTTGCGAAGCGATCAAAACCGCTTGGCTTGCTTGCGGATTGGCGCGCGACGCGGCGATCGCCAGTGCCAGCGCTGCCAGGTGCTTGATCATGTCGTATTTCTGCGCCGCGATCATGCGTGCCAAGTGTTTTTGCGTAACATGTGCGATCTCATGCGACATCACGGCAGCCAATTCGGACTCGCTTTGTGCCGCAATGATCAATCCGGTGTTAAAACCCATGAATCCGCCGGGTAACGCAAACGCATTGATCGATGGCTCCTGCACCGCAAAAAACTCGAACGATTGGTAGGGCGCGGCTTCGGTAGAGTTGGCGATAAGCTTATTTCCTAGATTGCTGAGATAACTGGCAATTTCCGGATCATCCATGTAGCTTGGATCGGCCCGAATTTGCCGCATTATCCGCAAACCCAACTGCCGCTCCTGATGCGGTGTAATACTGGTTTGTGAAACATCGCCTAAATCGGGCAATTCGTGTGCATTGCCATTGATTGGCAACAATAGTGCGATGATCAAAAACAAATTGACGAATGTCATTGACTGCATTTAAACAATAACCGCAGTTGAGCGGGATAAAATATCAGGACTTTGAAATGATGAATTGTCGAAGTAAAGCGTATCGGGCGCTTCACCGTCAAGCACCGTGTACACTTAATTCCAATTGGAAAATATTTCTTAGAACACATTATCAAATATTATTTGCCACGTGACTGCGTTTAGTCGAACATTCGATGCGTTAAGTTCGAATCACCGCATTTAATTAAATGCCACTTCCCTTTTTCGTTATTTTTCTATAGCATACCAATTACTGTTTATACCATTCTTTTAGCGCTTTATTTCAAGCTTCTCTGCAAACCAGTCGTTGATATACTATACCGGTTTGCGTTTCCCAACTTACTAATTTTAATGAGGATCTTATGAGTCAGCATATACATTACGTTACTGATGCCAATTTTGATGCGGAAGTTTTGCAGTCATCTATTCCTGTTTTAGTTGATTACTGGGCTGAATGGTGCGGCCCCTGCAAAATGATCGCACCGATACTTGATGAAATTGCTAGTGAATATGGCGATCGCCTGAAAGTAGCAAAGCTGAATATCGATGAAAATCAATCGACCCCACAGAAATACGGCATTCGCGGCATTCCGACACTGATGCTGTTTAAAGGCGGCAATATCGAGGCGACTAAAGTCGGTGCTTTATCAAAATCACAATTAACGGCATTTATTGACAGTCATCTTTGAAATCGCTAGCCTAGTCGCTTATAGAAATTGTAAGTTAAGATAAACGAAGAAATCGCAACTTCCAATTTTATAATCCCATCCGAAATCAATTTCCTTCCAGTTTAGTTTCTTTTACTTAGCATTATTTTTCACGAGCTTTTTCATGCGCTTATCTGATCTTAAAAATTTACATGTAACTGAATTAGTAAAAATGGCCGTCGAGAACGAAATAGACGGTGCCAATCGAATGCGAAAGCAAGATTTGATTTTCGCGTTGCTAAAAAATCAAGCGCGTAAAGGCGAGAACATTTACGGGCATGGGACACTGGAGGTATTGCAAGACGGCTTCGGTTTCCTGCGGTCACCGGATACATCGTATCTTGCGGGGCCTGACGACATCTATGTTTCACCCAGTCAAATCCGACGCTTCAATTTACACACCGGTGATTCGGTCGATGGCGAAATTCGCCCGCCGAAAGATGGTGAGCGCTATTTTGCTTTAGTTAAAGTCGATAAGGTCAACAATGAACCGCCGGAAAATTCTAAGCAAAAAATTCTGTTCGAGAACTTGACACCCTTATTCCCCGACGAACGGTTAATACTCGAACGTGACATCAAAGCGGAAGAAAACATTACCAGCCGCATCATCGACCTCATTGCGCCAATCGGAAAAGGGCAACGCGGATTGCTCGTGGCAAGTCCCAAATCCGGAAAGACAGTAATGTTGCAACACATTGCGCATGCCATCGCCTCCAACTATCCGGATGTAATTTTGATGGTGTTATTGATCGATGAACGCCCGGAAGAGGTTACCGAAATGATTCGCTCCGTTCGCGGCGAAGTGATTTCATCGACTTTTGACGAATCGGCAATGCGGCATGTACAAGTTGCGGAGATGGTAATCGAAAAAGCCAAGCGCTTGGTTGAACACAAAAAGGACGTTGTGGTATTGCTCGATTCGATCACTCGATTGGCCCGTGCCTATAACACGGTAGTACCGGCTTCCGGCAAGGTATTGACCGGTGGTGTCGATGCCAGTGCACTGCANNAAATTGCTTCATCCTATGGATGACATGGATGCAATGGAGTTTCTGCTGGATAAAATCAAAGCAACGAAAACTAATTCCGACTTTTTTGATTCAATGAAACGCGTGTAATGAAAGTAACAGAACTGATTTTCTGCAACAAATATCAGCAAAAATGAAGCTTCGCTTATTCTTTAAATAAGCAAACTTCTTTCTGCAACAAATCGATCGGATCAGGATGGTTGTTTTATTGCCTTAGTGCAAGTTGCCAAAACCTGACCTAACCAACGAGAAAAGGTTTTGGAACAAGGAATGATTTCCGGTTGCGGATCTGATTGAACAGATGGCTGCATTAGGGTTTTCTGTTGTTGACACCAAGTTTTCCATACTTGCTGCGCTTCGTCGGTGTTATTGAAGGTACATAGCACGACACCATCTATTGTCATTAGGGTAGCCGTTTTATTCGGCCATTCTTGAATATAGCAATACATAAATGCTCCTTTGATAAGTAATGTCATCATTGACGCCGATAGTCTAGTGAATAAATATTAACGTTTTATGACATCGTTGATTTCATTGTTTCTGGCTTTTTTGGTTTTTACCGGATTGTTTTTCTCGTACCCGGTACAAGCCCAATACTGGTGGAATGCAAGTCGAGAGCCGGTCGGTTTAGCGCCGGATCCGACAACTTTTCCGGATGCGATAATTCAAGTTTACGGAGCACGAACCTTCAGCTGGCGAGGCCATTTGGGCATTCATACCTGGATTGCAGTAAAACCGACGAATGCCAGGGCTTATACCATCTATGAAGTGATCGGCTGGATGCAGCGGCGCAAACTACCGGTATTGGTGGTTCACGAAAACTTACCGGATCGGCGTTGGTACGGCAACATACCCGAAATTCTGGCTGAGAAACGTGGTAAAGGGGTTGATGCATTGATCGAAAAAATCGATCAAGCAGCACGTGACTATCCGTATGCAAAAAATTACACCATTTGGCCCGGCCCTAATTCAAATACTTTTACCGCCTGGGTTTCGCGCGCGGTGCCGGAGCTTGAGTTAGACCTGCCGCCAACTGCAATCGGCAAAGATTATTTAGGTTTCCGCATGATTTCCCGCGCACCAAGTGGCAGCGGTTTCCAGCTTTCCTTTTTCGGTTTGGCAGGAATGCTGGTAAGCGAGATTGAAGGTATTGAATTCAATTTTCTCGGATTATCGTTTGGAATCGATTCGAACCCATTGGCATTGCGGATTCCGATGATCGGACGTAAGGAATTGGCCGATTGGCGCGTTACCCCATACGCGCTTGCTGCAAAAAATGATTGAAGGGTTTAAGTCGAGTAATAAATACAACAATTAAACCGAAACTCACGATTCGGAAGAAATTTCATTGCATAGTAAAAATTGATTCACCCTCCCTACCGCAGCAACAAGAAACTGTTGTCAACAAATAGAA
>DJMI01000064.1 GCA_002435335.1 Nitrosomonas sp. UBA6494 | reverse complement strand
CTTTTATCTATGAGGCAATGCGTGCTTATGATCAATTAGGTAAGTATTTTATGTGCTATAGCGCAAAAGATGATGTCAGGGTTCTATCGGATCGACATCAAGCATCCATCTTGTTTTTCGATGTGGCAGTGTGTATATTTTTGGGTACCAATCGTTAAGAAAGGATTGCAAATGTTTGCGTGAGCGCGATTGGATCAGAAGATGTGCGCGCTCCATGCCTTTCAATCGCAGAAAATGGGCCGGAACCGGATCGAATAATTCGATAGCTTGTAGAGGCGGTGCTAGATTTTTTGCTTGTTGTAGAAAATCCAGCGCTGTTTCCAAGTTGTGCGCTTCGGCACGTAAGATGGCTTGATATACATACGGCGGAAATCCTGCAATTTTCCTTTCTGCAAGTAAGGTTTGCGCCAATGCAGTGTAGTCGTGCTGCCGCAGTGCATGATACAAAGGGTGATCGGGAAATTCTGTTTGAATTAATACTTGTCCTGGAATATTGGCGCGGCCTGCGCGTCCAGAGACTTGCATCAATTGTGCAAACAAGCGTTCGCTTGCACGGAAATCGGTACTGTAGAGCGAATGATCAGCGTTCAGAATGCCAACCAACGACAAATTCGGGAAATCGTGACCTTTAGCCAGCAATTGCGTACCGACTAAGATATCGACTTGCTGTGTATGAATCGCGTGCAATATTTCTTGCCAAGCATTTTTGCGTCGCGTGCTGTCGCGATCAATACGCAAAATTCTAGCGGATGGGAAATGAGTAGTGAGCGTTTCTTCGATGCGCTGTGTACCGTGGCCAAACGGGACAATGTCTTGATTGCCGCATTTTGGACAGGCAAGTGGAAAATTTTCTTGGTGACCGCAATGATGGCAGCTTAGTTTTCTGTTTTTCAAGTGAACCACTAAACGACTGGAGCAGCGGTGACAGTGTGCGGTCCATAGGCAGGATTTGCATAGCAGTACAGGTGCATAACCGCGTCGATTGATGAAAACCAGACTTTGGTGTTTATCCGTCAAACATTTTTCAAGCGCTTTAAGTAATGGTTCGGTAAATCCATCCAGCATTTTATGGTGGCGTGTGTCGATACATAAAATGTCGGGTAGTGTTGCATTTTGTACTGCCCGCGTTGTCAGCCTGAGGTATCGATAGCGGTGAGTGGTTGCGTTGAAGTAGGTTTCCAAAGAGGGGGTGGCGGAACCTAGAATCACCGGTATATTGGATTGTCGGGCGCGAAAGATGGCCAGATCGCGTGCAGAATACCGTAATCCGTCTTGCTGTTTGAATGAGCTGTCGTGTTCCTCATCGACAATGATCAAACCCAAATTGGGCATGGGCGTAAAAACCGCCAATCGTGTACCGAGGATGATTTTGGCTTCATCGCGTTGCGCTCGTATCCAACCAGTCAGTCTTTCGCTGTCGTTACAGCCGCTATGCAGATTAATCAGCAAAACATCAGGAAAGCGCGCACTAAAAATCGCCACCAGTTGTGGCGTTAAGTTGATTTCGGGAATCAAGACCAGAGCTTGTTTGTCTTGAGCTAACGCATAGGCTATGAGGCGCAAATAGACTTCGGTTTTGCCGCTGCCTGTTATGCCATGTAGCAGCCATGTTTGAAATTGCGCAAAATCACTGATCACGGCAGAGACTGCAGCGACCTGTTCTGTTGTCAATTCTGGAATTCTTTCCGTGCTTTGCGGCATAGCTTTCGCTGCCATTTCAACGATCCAGCCCAATTGCAGCCATACCGTAATCAATTGAATAGCACGCTGCGAAATTTGTTTGATTTGACTTCGTGTGAGTGCTGATGCGATCTGGAATTCCGAGAGTAAGCGACGTGCAACGCGATTACGTGCCGGGATGCTGTTTATTTCAATTTGCTTGCCTAAATCGGTGAGAATCCATCGTGTCTGCGCCGCATCCTTTAATTTCACCGCTTTGTTGTTGCGCAACAAAGCGGGCAGGCTGTTCATGGTGATCATGCCGAGTGGATAATGATAATACTGACTACAAAACTGAAATAGCTCCAGTAGGGCTGGCGTGAGCGGATTTATTTCCCGAAAAATGTGATACGCAGTTTTTACTTTATCGACGGGTACTTGCGTTTTGGTACAAACCGTAACGATAATTCCTGTGACACGTTTGTTGCCGAAGGGAACACAAGCTCTTAACCCGATATCGCGCTCGCTGGCATCATCGGCTTGATAATCGAACAGCGTGTCGACTGGGACATTGAGTGCGACACGAATGATAGGCATGAATCGCCTTGCAATTACTTAGAAACATCACTCACCATAGCTTGTTAACCAAGGTAAGTGATGTTTTGGATAAAAAAATTATTTGGAGACGCGATAGAGCGTTACTGCTGCTTCGCCGGGTTTGTCGAGCTTCGCGGTTTTGCCATCCGAATTGATCGAGAATCCGATATTACCTTCCACATCGGAAAAACCGGCGCAACCATTGGTGTTATATGTAAAGCTGGATAAACTTAAAGTATTGGCGCCTTTGTTGAATGTGTAAGAAGAAAATTCAACACCCGGTTTAGCGCATTTGGCTTGATCTTCACGCTGGGTATCGCCGGTTGGATCCAGCAGCAAAAATTTGCCGTTGGGGAAAAATACCAAGGTTTGCGTCTTAATCGCTTCGCTGTCATAGGCCCAGGCGCCGACAATGCCATTAGGGTCGTTGTCGATTTTTGAGTAGCGTGTTTCTTTGATTTCTTTTTCGGCGACTTCGTTTTCATCGCTCAGTTGAATCGGTTTGGCGATATGGAATAATTCTCCGAATACGCTGCTTTGCTCGCGTGCACGTTGAACGGTAACGATATCGGAATAAATCAGCTCAAAGCCATCAGTGCGAACCCGACGGGTAGGACCGGGATGTGAAAGGCCGGCTTTGACATTGGTATCCACGGTGGTTGTGCTGGATAGTTTGAAGCCCCGTGCATCGAAATCGGTTGCTTTGGCTGTGCCGGATTCAACACCTGCTTGAAATACGATTCTGCCACCGCATACGCGATCTTCGTCACACGAATCTTCCGGCCTGGCATCACCTTGTAAGTATTCTCCACTCATGTCAGCAGCTACACGCAAAACATTGGCGGTTTGATTGGTGTAACTGACCCAGATTTGTGCGCTGAGCAATGCAACGCCTTGCGTCATGAAGTGCTCTCTTGCTTCTTGCGGAGTTCTGACTTCGCCGTTGATACCATTAGCCTCCATGATGTCTTTAATACCGGCTGATTCGGCGAAAGTTTCCGGATTGGCATTTAAATTGATCGAGCTATTAAGTGATGCTGCCGTTTCGCGCGAAATGGATATGCCATTGGAGAGATCGCTGTCGGAATCCAACGATTGTAGTAGCACCAGCAGATTTTGTAGCTTGTTGGCGTTATCGCCAGCTAGCTCAATCGGCGTTACAATCAATGAACCGGGTATACTGGCAAGTGTCAAACCGCCCAACTTGAAATCAATTTTATCGCCATGGTTGAAATTGAAGCTGCCGTTTTCATCGGTTGTGCCCGATTTTCCAGATGAAGCACTATAAGTAACGCCAGAGACTGGAGAATCGACTAAAATACCGGTAGCAGGTCCGGTAGGTTGATTTCGTTTGGTGGATGCAACTGCAGAAGTAGACGAATCCGAGGATGATTTTATTGTTTTGTCATCGCTGCTGTCGCAAGCGGTTAAGCTGAAAATGGCGACTGCAGATAGCAGGGGTATCCATATTTTTTTTATCGATTGATGTTGTGATTTCATTAGGTTGCTCTCTTTTAATTAAATATTTCAATCTTGTACATTTATCTTTTTGTAGGCATTGCGCGTTGTCAAATGCTGATATTCTACTACTGAGATTGCTATTATAACCAAGCAAACGATTTTTCGTTTCCGACTTAATAAAATGGTTTTTAGGTTTCTGTCGTTTTTGCTTTTTTATCGCTAGTTAAATGGAGGAATAGAAGGGATTAATATGGCTACCAAGGCTGAGATCTCACAATTAACTGACACATCAGTACAACTCCCCGTCAATTGGTATTTAGACCCCCAAATTTATGAAATGGAAAAACGTATCCTGTTTGATCAAGGACCGGGTTATGTGGGTCATGAAGTGATGGTGCCGAATGTCGGGGATTTTTATGTTCTGGAATGGATGAATAATTCCAAAGTGTTAGTGCATAACGAACAAGGAATAGAGTTACTGTCAAATATTTGCAGGCACCGACAAGCAATCTTACTGAAAGGCCGTAGCAATACCAAAAACATCGTATGTCCGATTCATCGGTGGACTTATGCTTTGAACGGTAAATTGCTGGGTGCGCCGCATTTCGACCAAAATCCATGCCTTAATTTAGGGAAAACTCCGCTACAAAATTGGAATGGATTGCTATTCAGCAGAAAGCGTGACGTAGTTCAAGACATGGCGTCACTGGGTGTGCTCAAAGATTTTGATTTTTCCGGTCATATGCTGGATCGCATACATATTGAACATTATGCGTGTAACTGGAAAACATTTATCGAAGTGTACTTGGAAGATTATCACGTTGATCCGTTTCATCCGGGGCTGGGACATTTTGTAAATACGGAAAAACTCGATTGGCAATTCAGTGATTGGTTTAGTGTGCAAACCATCGCGATAGACAATGCGCGATTGCAAAAGCCAGGCAGTCCAATTTATGCGAAATGGCATGAGCAAGTATTGCGGCAAACCGAAGGAAAAATGCCGCCATACGGAGCAATATGGCTGCTTTATTTTCCAAATGTCATGTTGGAATGGTATCCGCATACATTGGTAATTAGCACCATACTGCCAACCGGTGTGGAGAGTTGCGTTAATGTGGTTGAATTTTACTATCCGGAAGAAATTGTATTGTTTGAACGTGATTTTGTTGAGGCGGAACAGGCGGCGTATAAAGAAACTGCACGTGAAGATGAAGAAATTTGTCGATTGATGACGGAGGGGCGGCGTGCATTATATGAGCAAAACCGCAGCGAAATCGGACCGTATCAAATGCCTATGGAAGCAGGAATGGAGCATTTCCATCGATTCCTACGCCGTGAAATCGAGCCGTATCTCTAATTTAACCGGATTACGCTGAAGGACTAGGACTTCGAGCAGATGCGATCATTGTGGATGGTATTGGCCGCGTTTATGTTTGCCTGCATGGGGGTGTTGGTAAAGTATGGTGCTGTTTACTTTTCCAGTACGGAACTGGTATTTTATCGATCATTATTCGGTGTATGGATGACGTATTCGATCATTCGCTACTACCGCCTTTCTGTACGCACGCCTCATTGGCGAATGCATTGTTGGCGCGGAGTGACCGGGTTAATAAGTTTATTGATGTTTTTTTACTGCTTGACGCAATTGCCGCTCGCTACCGCGATTTCTTTAAACTATACGTGGCCATTGTTTATGGCGTTATTCTCGACTTTAATTTTAAAAGAGCATATTCACTGGCCATTAATCATGGCGGTTATGGTCGGGTTTGTTGGTGTTGTTTTACTGCTGCAGCCAACGATACCGGAACATCAATGGTTCTCAAGTTTAATGGGGATAGGTTCTGGATTCTTTGCGGCAATTGCATATCTAAATGTTAAACAATTGAGCAATCTTGGAGAATCGGAATGGCACGTGGTGTTTTATTTTACGTTGATTAGCACCGTTGTGACCGGTGGTTGGCTTGTTGTGAGCGGATTGAATACGATTACTGAGGATGGATTGTTGATATTATTGGGTATCGGCATAACCGCAACATTGGCGCAGCTGGCGATGACTCGCGCCTACCATCAAGGCACTGCCTTAGTGGTGTCATCTCTCGGTTATAGTACGGTGTTGTTTGCCAGTTTGCTAGGGATATGGTTTTGGAATGAAATCTTATTGCCGATTTCTTGGTTCGGCATGATGTTGATTGTGTTGGGTGGCATAACGAGCGGTATCATAGGGTTCAAAATGATGCCGCTTATGGTGCAAAAATAACTATGCGGATTCTGTGTCAATATTTGCACCAATCGATGTAATTGCCTATGATGGAGCGATTATCGTTAAAGGTGAGACCATGATTACAATTCAAAAGAAAGGCAATCTTGTTATTGTTGCAGTGATTGGGGAATTTACCCTAACTGATTATCGCGAATTTGAGCAGCAAGTACTTTATAAAACGCATTTTGACGGCAAAGCAAATCTTTTGTTTGATTGGCGCGATATGCTCGACTACACAGTGGATGTCGCGTGGGAAGAAATTAAGTTCATGCGCGATCATGGCAGCGAATTCGGTCGTGTTGCCGTTGTTACCGACGATGAATGGCAAACTTGGGGTGCGTGGGTTTCCAATCTGTTTGTCAATGCGAATATTTCCGTTTTCCATGACTACGACGAAGCTGAGCAATGGGCAGCCGAAGCTGACTCAAGCGAAAATTAAACAATATGGATGATGTGGTCTTTGCCAGAACAGTGCATGTGCTGGGCGTGGTGATATGGATTGGCGGTGTGTCGATGGTAACTTGGGTATTGTTGCCATTGCTGAAGCAAATGCAATCGACGGCTGATGCGACGCTTTTTTTCACGCGCTTCCGGCGGCGATTTGCTGCGCAGGCAAGAATTACAACACTTTTGGTTGGTGTTAGCGGGTTTTATATGGTGCATGCAATCAATGCCTGGCAGCGCTTCCTGCAATGGCAATATTGGTGGATGCATGCAATGGTGATAATTTGGTTATTGTTCAGCATCATGCTATTTATTCTGGAACCCAGAACCAGGCACCGTGCGGACGATTCGGCTACGCAAAGAATTCTTTCGTCAGAGACGTTTGACAAAATTCAACGTAAGCATATGATATTACTGGTGTTAAGCTTATTAACGATTGTCGGTGCGGTGGCCGGTAGTCATGGCTGGTTGATTGCTGGAAATTAATGATGGATTATGTTTTGTTGAAATCGATACATGTCGGAAGCGTTATCTTGAGTTTCTCGTTGTTTTTCTTGCGCGGTATATGGTTGGTGCAAAATAATTCGACCAATTTGCGTCAACGTTGGGTAAAAATTTTTCCGCACGTCATAGATACTGTTTTGTTGGTGAGTGCCATTTTACTGGCGATGACGATTCAGCAGAATCCTTGGGAACATGCTTGGTTGACGGCCAAAGTATCCGGATTGCTGATTTATATCGGTCTTGGAATGGTGGCAATGCGCTTCGGTCAAACACGAGAAACCAAAATTGCTGCCTGGATTGCGGCACTTGGCGTTTTTGTTTATATCGTTGTCGTTGCGTTAACTAAAAGCCCAGTTTTGGGTTTGTTATAGCTTTTGCTGAATTTGCTGATCGATTCGGTCATGTTGGATTTATCGTCATTGCGGCTAGAGAAAGCCGGGCACTCAGAAATCCAGGCAATTTGCGATTTGGTTAATTTAACCTACCGTGGTCCAATTGGTTGGACCACGGAAGTTGCGATTATTCAGGGCAATCGTACAAACCCGCAAGAAATAGAAACAGCGCTATATAAGCCCAATGCGAGTTTTCTTGTCATGCGGCAACAAGATCAGGTGGTTGCTTGTATTTATATTGCCAAGGAAGATGCTGGCGCGTTTGTCGGTTTTTTTTCCGTTCACCCGGATTGGCAGAAAAAAGGGCTGGGGAAATACCTGCTTGCGCAGGCGGAGCTGCATGCACGAGACACCTTGGAAATAAACAAGCTACTGATGTTTGTAATCTCGCAGCGTACCGAACTGATCGCGTTTTATCAGCGTAGAGGTTATCGATTGACTGGTCAAACCGGGATCTGCCCTCATTATTTGGGAAAGGCGATAGTTACCGGTTTGACTATCGATTACTTGGAGAAAACGATATAAAACACGGATCGGTCTTGCCATCGTTTGGTATATGCACTATTTTACGAGTTCCCGAATTGATTTGTCGAAAGGAATTGAATAAAAATGGATAAAATTTTACATGGCGCCGCTGCGCTATTAATGATTGTGGCTATCGCTTATGGTGGGACGTATCTATATCAATTTCTGCTCGAATTTTTCAAGAAAACGTTGTAACAAGCGATATCTTCATGAAAAAAATTCAAAAACTACAGCTTCTTGCATAATACTTTTGACTTCCGTTGATAGTTATACAAATTTTTCTTTGTTCCTGGTAATTCTGCCGGTGTTACTTGTTTGAAACCGTGTTCTATGAACCAATGCATTGCGTGCGTGGTTAGAACGAATAATTTGTGAAACCCCATGCTAATGGCTTGATTCTCTAGGTATTTAAGTAAGCGATTGCCATGCCCTTGATTGCGATAATCAGCATGGATTGCTAAGCAAGCGAGCTCGCAGGCATCTTCTTCAGGAAACGGGTAAAGTGCGGCACAGCCAAGGATGACATTGTCATGTTCGAACACAATGAAGCGATCGATTTCGATTTCCAGCAGTTCGCGTCCGCGGCGTACCAAAATGCCTTCAGCTTCGAGTGGCTCGATTAATAGCAGAATGCCGCCGACATCTTCGATTTCAGCCTTGCGCAGTGCTTGCAATGTCTCTTGTGTGATCATGGTGCCAATACCGTTGTGCGTGAATAGTTCTTGCAGCATGGCACCGTCGGTTTCCCGACTGATCAAATGGGTTCGAGCGACGCCGAATTCACAGGCTCTGGTGGCGCTTTGCAGTGCCAGCCGGGCGTTGTCCGATAATGGTATTTTCTTTTTGTTATTTTTTAGTAAGGGCTTCATTTCTTCTGCGGTAAGTTCGCGTGGGAACGCCATTTTTTCATCCAGCGGCGGTATGGGGGTATCAAGCAGAAAAATCAGTTTTTCAGCGCGCAATGCGATGGCGGTCTCGGTAGCCACATTTTCCATCGTCAAGTTGAAAATCTCACCGGTGGGTGAATAACCAAGCGGTGAGATTAATACCACATCACCTTGTTCTAGTCGCGAATGGATAGCGGGTGCATTAATTTTGCGTACTTTGCCGGTGTGCATCAGATCAATGCCTTGGATTACCCCTTGCGGGCAGGCAGTAACAAAGTTACCACTGGTGACACGGATTGCGGCGTTTGCCATCGGAGAATTTGGTAATCCCATCGACAAGAGCGCAGCGATTTCGTGGTGTACGCGACCGACCGATTCCTTGACACATTGCAGTGCGGCGGGGTCGGTCACGCGCATTCCATTTACTGTTTGTGTTTCCAGTTGCGATTCGTCGAGACGCAGTTGTATTTGAGGCCGGGCGCCGTGTACCAGTACTAAGCGTACTCCCAGGCTGGCGAGTAGATTGATGTCGTGAATAAAGTTGACAAAATTGTCGTCGGTAATCATTTCGCCGCTGAAACAGATCACGAAAACTTTATTGCGGAATGTATGTATATAGGGTGCTACGGAACGGAACCAAGCAACAAACTCAGTGATACCAGTCGTCATAATCAAAAATCTCCCCACAGGGTTTGCAGTGCTGCAATAGCAGCTAATGCAGCGGTTTCGGTGCGAAAAATGCGTTTTCCTAAGTGCACTGGTGTAAATTGTGTGTGTGACATTGCCTTTTCTTCTTCTGCTGTAAATCCTCCTTCAGGACCGACGCAGATTACAATACCAGTCTCGGCGGACAGTGGCGATATGTCACGCAATTTTTTGTCGGTATGAGTGGAGAGCATTAGGCGCATTTCACAATCAGAAGTCATTATTTTTTTACGGCTTAACCATTCTTGTAAAGTCATCAGCGGTTCAATACGTGGCAATCGATTTCTGCCGCATTGCTCGCATGCGGCAATAATAATCTTTTGCCAGTGTAGCAGTCGTTTGGTGGCGCGTTCACTGGATAAGTGCACAATGCTGCGTTGGGTGATTACTGGTTGGATGTGGGATACGCCCAGTTCTACGGCTTTTTGGATAATCCAATCCATTTTTTCGTTAACGCATACCGCTTGTGTCAATTCGATCGTGAGTGGAGATTCACGGTCATGAGTAAAATATTCCATGACTTGAACTGTAACGGCGGATTTAGCGCTGGTTTCAATATGAGAGACGTATTCTCCACCTTGTCCATTAAATAAGGTTATGGCATCGCCAGCTTTCAATCGTAGTACTCGTAATGCATGGTGACTATTGTCGATTGATAAGGCAATAGACTGACCGATGCTAATATTTTCGGGATGATAAAAGCGGGCATGCATGATGGGGCAGATGGGTAGGTGGTAAATTCGTTAAATAGACTCATGATAATATAGCATGCTAAGCAACAGGCATATTTGATAGCGATGCCAAATAAAGTTTTTCATTTTTTAAATAGGAGTTTTGCAAAATGGCAAGTTTGGAAACGCCAGTGTGCGATTTCGGCTGGAAAGCGATTGATTTTGATTTGCTTGGTGTAGATGGTAAGCGCTATAACTTGGCGTCGGTCAATGGGGAAAATGGGTTGCTAATTATGTTCATTTGCAATCATTGTCCCTATGTGAAAGCGGTGCAAGATCGCATCATTCGCGATGTTAATGAATTAAGGTCACATGGGATTAATGCAATTGCAATAATGTCGAACGATCCGGCAGATTATCCGGAAGATTCGTTTGATAATATGGTCTTAGTAGCCAAGCAATTGAATTATCCTTTTCCTTATGTGTGGGATGAGACGCAGGAAATTGCCAAGAAATACGGTGCAGTTTGTACACCGGATTTTTTCGGTTTCAATAATCGATTGGAATTGCAATATCGCGGACGTTTGGATGCATCGCGCAAGGAAGCGGCTCCCGCGGATGTGCGTCGTGATTTATTTGAAGCGATGTTGCAGGTAGCGAAAACCGGGAAAGGACCCGAAGAACAGATTCCGAGCATTGGTTGCTCAATTAAATGGCGTGTGGAGTCATAGTGCTGGAACAAGTCATTCAGGTAGTCAGGGAAGTTGCGCAACAAGTTGTGATGCCGCGCTATATGCAAGTGGATCGACAATTCAAGATGGACGGTAGTTTTTTTACTGAAGCCGATGTCGCAGCACAGCAGGCTTTGCTTGATCGATTGCAAGAGATATGTCCAGCGGCGGTGATGGGCGAGGAGATGTCCGAGCAAGAGCAAGAGGCGCAATGGGAGAAAGGGAAGGATGGACTGTGGAGTATTGATCCGATCGACGGTACATCAAATTTTTTCAACGGCTTGCCTTATTTTGCCATTTCAGTGGCATTCATGGAACAAGGTCGAGGTGTGTTGGGTGTGATCTATAGTCCGGTAACAGACGAGATGTTTTATGCGACTAAAGGTGGCGGTGCTTTTGTCAACGGTATCGCATTGCCGATTAAGAAATTTGTACCCTCGATGCAAAGTGCCACAGCAAATGTGGATTTGAAGCGATTAGATCGAAAATTGGCGGCAAAAGTCGCAGCTTATCCACCTTATGCATCGCAGCGAAATTTTGGAGCATGCGCTTTGGAATGGTGCTATACCGCAGCGGGATATTTTGATTTGTATCTGCACGGTGGACAAAAACCATGGGATTACGCTGCCGGTTCGCTGATACTTGCCGAAGCGGGCGGCAATATGTGCGGTTTCGACAACGACGATTATTGGGCAGGCTCTCCGTGGCGGCGCTCGGTGATTGCTGCAATTGATCACGGTTTGTTCAAACAGTGGCGTGACTGGGTTCGCGAAAATCAGAAAGACTAGGGGATGTAATTGAGGATTATCATTCTGGGTGCGGGGCAGGTGGGATCGTCGGTTGCCGAAAGTTTAGTGAGTGAAGCTAACGATATAACCATTGTCGATACCGATCCGAAACGATTGGCGTTACTGCAGGATCGACTGGATTTGCGTACTGTGGTCGGCAACGCTTCGTATCCATCGGTTTTGATCAATGCAGGAGCCCCGGATGCGGATATGGTGCTGGCAGTCACTGAGCATGATGAAACTAATCTGGTTGCTTGCAAAATCGCTGCGACTTTGTTTAATACACCGACCAAAATCGCGCGCATCCGGTCTACCGAATATTTGATGCATTCAGAAATTTTTTCTGATACGAATTTTTGCGTCGATTTTGCTATTTCTCCTGAGCAAATCATGACGGAATATATCGAAAAGCTGATTGAGTTTCCGGAGGCATTGCAAGTGCTGGACTTTGCCTCCGGTAAGGTCAGCTTGGTGGCTGTTCGTGCACTTCGAGGTGGGCCATTGGTGGGACAACAGTTGCAAGAACTCCGCAAGCATGTGCCGAATGTCGATTCGCGAGTGGCGGCGATTTTTCGTAAGGATCGTCCGATTATTCCGGAAGGTAATACTATTATCGAGGAAGGCGATGAAGTATTTTTTATCGCAGCAACCAAGGATATTCGAACCGTAATGCGTGAATTACGCAAAATGGATAAACCGGTTAAGCATGTGATGATCGCAGGAGGTGGAAAAATCGGTAGACGATTGGCGATGGCTTTAGAGAAGGATTATCAAGTTCGAATCATTGAACGCAATTATGAAGCCTGCGAACGCCTAGCGGGTGAACTTAATGGTGCTTTGGTTCTAAATGGCGATGCTACAGATGAGACTTTGCTGGAAGATGAAAATATCGCCGAAATGGATATGTTTTGTGCGCTGACCAACGATGATGAAAATAACATCATGTCGGCTTTGCTAGCAAAACGCATGGGCGCGCATAAGGTCATTGCGTTGATCAATCGTCGCGCTTATGTCGATTTGGTGCAAAGCAGCGGTATCGATATTGCAATTTCACCGGCGCAGGTAACGATAGGTTCATTATTGGCATATGTGCGTCATGGCGATGTGGAAGCAGTGCACAGCTTGCGGCGCGGAGCAGCGGAGGCATTGGAATTGGTTGCTCACGGTGATGCCAAGTCATCCAAGGTAGTGGGGCGACGCATCGAACAAATAGATTTACCGAAAGGTGCAACTATTGGTGCAATTGTGCGTGGTTTGCCGAAATCGGATGATTTGTTAAGCGAATCGACCGAGGAGTCTAGCGCGCTTGCGGAGGTGTCAACTGTGCAAGTAATTATTGCGCATCATGATACTGTGATTGAATCCGGCGACCATGTGATTGTTTTTGTTATCAATCGAAAAATGATTCGCGCAGTTGAAAAATTGTTTCAAGTGACTGTCGGTTTTCTGTGATCTGCTAGCACATGAATCGTTTTTTTACTGTTGTGAACGTGCTGGGAAAGATGATCCTGGTGTTCGGTCTGACCATGTCTATCCCGTTAGGATTGGCTTTGTGGAATGGAGACGGATCACATTCAGTATTTGAACGAGCCATACTCATTACCTTTGGCAGTGGATTAGTGATGTGGTTGCTTACTCGGCGTTTTCAGCGGGAATTGCAAACTAAAGATGGATTTTTGTTGGTAGTATTGGTTTGGTCGGGGTTGCCGGTATTTGCCATGTTACCGTTATTGTTTTATCTGCCGGAATTGAGTATCAGTATGGCTTATTTTGAGGCAGTTTCAGGACTGACGGCTACCGGCGGTACAGTTTTGTCAGGATTAGATGCTCTACCGCCTTCGATCAATTTGTGGCGCTGTGAAATAGTTTGGCTTGGTGGAATGGGGTTAATCGTGTTAGCAGTGGCTATTTTGCCGTTACTTGGTGTTGGTGGGCGGCAATTGTTGAATGCCGAAATACCGGGGCCGATGAAAGAAAATAAATTAACGCCGCGTATTGCTGAAACAGCTAAAGGATTATGGGCAATTTATGCCTGTTTGACGTTAGTTTGTGTTTTTGCGTACCAATGGGCTGGCATGGATTGGTTAGATGCTGTAATGCATGCCTTCACAACGCTTGGTTTAGGTGGTTTTTCTTCGCACGATGCAAGCTTCGGTTATTGGGATTCTCCGTTGATTGAGTCGGTTGCAATTGTTTTTATGCTGTTGGCAGGAATTAATTTTTCAACGCATTTTCTAGCATGGCGCGCGAAAAGCATTGTTCCGTATCGGTATGATGTAGAGGTCGGTTGGTTTGTCATGATTTTGCTAATCAGTTGCCTTGGATTGGCAGCTTATTTATGGCATGTCGGAGTCTATACCGATCCCTTGGTTGCATTGCGATACGCTGCTTTCAATATCGTTTCTGTGGCAACAACAGCTGGATACAGCAATACAGATTATAGTGTGTGGCCTTTGTTTGTATTGCTTTGGATATTGTTTTTATCCGGTTTTTGTACCTCGTCCGGATCCACCGGTGGCGGAATTAAAATGATACGTGCGCGTATTTTATATCAGCAAGTCTATCGGGAAATTATTACGATCATGCATCCGAACGCAATAATCCCGGCCAAATTAGGTAGAAATGTGTTAGCCAGTCGGGTTATTTTGGCAGTGTTGGTGTTTTTATTTGTGTATACCGCGAGCATAGTGCTGATGACACTCGCTTTATCCTTAAGTGGTTTGGATCTTATGACTGCCTTTTCGGCTGCGGTAGCATGTATAAACAATCTTGGTCCAGGTTTGGGAAATATTGGACCCGCGACCACTTATGCATCTTTAACAGAGTTACAGATATGGATCTGTAGTTTTGCCATGTTGCTTGGCCGATTGGAATTCTTTACTGTTTTGGCAATTTTTACACCTGCATTTTGGAGAAAATGAATGGTTGTTTGTCAGAATTGTTTGTAAATAATCATGGGGAGTGGCGGTGGAAAATTCGAATCTGTTAAAGGGTATCAGGGTGATGATCATTGATGATAGTAATACCGTAAGGAAAAGCACCGAAATTACCTTGAAGCCATTTGGCTGTGAAATTATATCTGCTGAGAACGGTTTTGAAGCAATGTCCAAGATTGTTGAGAATAAGCCGGATATTATTTTTGTTGATATCACAATGCCACGGTTGGATGGCTATCAGGCGTGCGCATTGATCAAAAATAATCCAGAATATCAATCAATTCCTGTCATTATGTTATCCAGCAAAGATGGAATATTTGATAAAGCACGAGGCAGAATGGCGGGAGCAGACGAATATTTGGCTAAACCGTTTACTAAGGAAGGGTTATTGAGCATAATACGAGTTCATGTTTCAAAAAAACAATGAAATATTTTTATATCTAATTGATATTAAAATATTATTGGTAATTTTGTATTGATGCAGAAAAATTTATTCAGATCAGAATATATCGAATAAATGTTATATTTGTAATCTTATCTAGCGAAATCGATGAGAAGCCTAGTCGAGTGATTGTAAGTAAGGTGTATTTATGACAAATGACTTGACGAAAG
>DJMI01000131.1 GCA_002435335.1 Nitrosomonas sp. UBA6494 | reverse complement strand
AATCGCGCCGTATCGAGCACATGCCCCAGCAACGACCGATCACCCAGCCGATGCAGCACTTTCGGCAGCAATGATCGCATCCGCTTCCCGGCGCCGGCAGCCAGAATCACAATATTAAGCTTAGACAAAATAATCAAATCCCATGAACAATTGCGAAGAACTGTTAATTATAGTGCACTCTGCCTGAATGTGTTCGATCGCGTTGGCTGATATAATTTCGGGCAGTTCATTGACAAAAGATGCATCATGCAAACCGAATCCAAATTTTCATCCTATAAAGTTCAACTGGCCATTTTGTTCAGCGTGTTGGCTGTGTTTGTTTTATTTGGCATGCTCTACCGCGCCAGTTCGCAAGGCGATTCATCCGATACCTATCCCAAGGGTTTCCGCGGCGGCGCCTGTACGATCGAAACTGAAAATTTGATCATCGGTTATTCCGGCTATTACCTTCCCGTTGACTACGAAGGATCGAATGATCCGATGCGATCGCCTTATGTGCCGATCCAGTGCGGGCGCGTTCCAGAACCTGCAATGCTCAATATTTCGATCGATTTGTTATACCCCGAATCCGCGCGCGACTTGCTTTTTACGCAAAGACTGGTAAAGCTGGAAACAGTCAAAGAGCAGACAAAAGAACATGAGGTGCTCGTTATTCCGGCACAACAATACCGTTCCGGGGTCATCACGCAAGCATTGCGACTCAGCGAACCCGGTCAATACATTCTGTATTTGCAAGCCGAAACCCCGCAACAACAAGTAATCCAAGTTGCCGTACCGTTAAAAGCCGGAGCGGATTGGCAAGATCACTTCAGAACGTTGTTTTCAACTTTCTTAAAAAAGGAATGACGAGGTCTGTTGGCTAGCACAAGTTCACAGACTCGCCATTGCACGCTCGCCTTGTCTTAATTACGAACCCCTAGGGACTCACATAGAGTCTCCAAAAATATCGCAAATGGAAGCTGCCAAGGTTCATAGAGCACAAAAGGGCATATAAAGCCTGAAGCGAACCTTACTACGCACCATATGATCGCGCAGTAAATTTCCCGAAGCACCCGAATGTCAATTATTCTAATATTATCAGATCATTACCATCCCAAGGATCTTATTTACCACCAATTACTTCATTAACTTCTATCAATTGAAAGTTACTGTCGCCGATGTGTCGCAATTTCACCTGATAGTTGGTGCCCAGCGCTTTGACACGCTGGATTGTTAAAATTCCAGTTTCAGAAGCAAAAACAGCATTCTCGGTAAGATTACCAGCTGCAGCTACTGCCGATTCGAAGCTCTCATGATCAAGCCCTCGATTAAAAACAATGGCAATCGGCGATGCTGTAATGGAAATCGAAGTATCATCATTTGCTTGCGATTCGAACAGCTTTAATTGAATACGATAAGCTCCCGGTGTGCCGTTCAGTGTATTGGTCGCATCGAAAATTTTGAAGCTTATGTGCTCATGCAGGCCGCCGTCACTGCCTATTGCGCCGATGATACCGGCAGTTTCGCTAACAGCATTGCCGCTGAATGAAATAATATTTTCCAATGCATCGGTAATTTCTATTCTTTCACCGTTTGGTATGGAATCAACCCACTCCGTGCCGTTCCAGAATAACAGCTGGCCGACAGGCTTAAAACGCAACCAATTGCCCGGTGTAAATGTGCCTTCCGCAATGTTGACGTCGACACCCGGTTCGTCGGTGGCAAACGATCCGCCGCTAAGATCGCCGAAATCGGCCTCAAACAGCGAGCTGTTGACAAATATTTCTGCACCGACCCGCCACGGTTGTATATCTCCGGAATGCAAGTCATGATTATCTCCTTCCGCTGCAATAGCGGATGCGAAAAGTAAGGCGATTGCCGTATTGATCAAAAGAAATCTTGTTTTATTAGTCATTTTCAATCTCCCATAAAGTTAGTAAAGGATTTCACAAATCGGATTAATCGAAAATTCCATCGATGGCCTGGATGTGTTCCAGTTGAAATATGGAATTACCGATGTTTCGCAGCGTTGCCTGAAAGTTGTGTCCATTGATAAAAACCGACGGAATTTCTAAGATGCCGGTAGTCGTGTCATACTTAGCCGGTATTGCGTAGCGGGGTTTGTCGAGTTGCCAAGCAATCAATGCCAGGAATCCATCGCTTTGCATTTGTAATTGCGCACGATAGTTTTGGTCGCCGGTTTGGATATCGTTTAAATTCAGAATACCGGTGAGATGATCGTAGATCGCCGAGACATTGAGTGCGGTTGCTGGCGCTTCCACCGGAATATTGCATAACCGAAGTGTGCAGAGCGATTTCGCCAAGTGAGCATCATTACGAGTAATTGCACCGTCTTGATCGACGTCAAAAGCGGCGTTTTTCGGTTGTAACGGCTCGTTATCCTGAGCGGCGAGCAGAATCAATGCCACATCGATACGATCTACATCACTGTCCAAATCAACATCGCCGGAAATCGATACCGGCATCGGATATTGCGGTAGCGGTTTCACGTTGCCCGGCTCACCGGTCAATGCAATCATTGCAGTGGCGAATTGCTGCTTATCCAACCCAGCATTAAACATGATCAATACTGGTTCGGATGCGAAAAAGCGTGCGTTTGAAAGTAGTTGCAGTTCGATCAAATAAGCCCCTTCCGGTCCTCCGATTTCTCCGTGCTGATCTTCCAGAAAGAAACTCAGATGCGAATGCAAAATGCCATTGGTGTTGGTAATATCGACAACCAATTCCGCGCTGCCGTGAATGCCGTCGCCGGAAAACACAGTACTGCCGTCGATGCCGAAACTGCCGTTACTGAAGCAGATCAATTGGCCGGCGCATTTATCGTAATCATCACGCATTTCGGTGCTGGCCTCCAATCCGCCAAATAATCGGATTTGCACACCAGGCGGCGCATCTTCCCAAGCGGCTGAGATCGGATTCCAGTATCTCAATTTGCCAAGTGCGCGGTAGCTGATCAATTCGTTCGGCAGCAACGCGTTCTGGATGGATTGGAAACCCGGATTCTTGGTTTTAAACGACCCACCGGGTAAATCTTGAAAATCGGCAGGGAAAATCAATTTCCCGGTTGCAGCTTCGATAGGCAGTGTGTTTGCCGGTAAATGCAGCGCATCAGTCAATCCGTCCAGATCGCAGCCCAAGATGCCTGCAATGCGGCAATAGCCGGCGAAAAGTGCATTGCCTTGCCCCCAGACCTCGATGTCCAAATGTTGAGCAACGGCTTGCCGGTTTAGCGATAACACGATCCATAGCATGCAAAACAGCAACAACACCGTCCGCACCATTCGCTGCAATCGAGAATCGCTTGGTCGCTTCTTAGTTGTGCTCATTTTCTTGCTTAAAACGTTGCGCGTATGCCGGCAATGAAGCTTCGGCCTGGTTCTGGGGCGAAATTTCTTAAAAACGAAACCGAATTGCGAATTTCTTCATTCAGCAGATTGTGCCCCTTGGCGTATAGCCATATCTCTCCCCATTTTCCTGCTTTCATTTGATAGTCTGCCGATGCAGTCAACAAGTAATAGCTATCCGTTGCTGTTTCGTTTTTGCCCGGATGGCGCTGCGCTTCTGCCCGGGTAAAACGTAATGCCGTGTTCCAGACGGAATTACCAAAGCTCAGCTCCGTGCCATACCGCAATGGAGGCATGCGCGGCACGTCGTCTCGATCGCCGTTGACAAATTGCCCGCGTACGTAATCCGAAAACAAGGTCAGCACGATGGCATTACCCTTAGGCGATTGATAAATAGTCGTATCGGCCTTGGCTTCGAAGCCGGTGAATTCCGCGTTCCGCTGATCGTAGGCAAAAATGGTCACGCATTCGGCTTCACTGACGCAACGCTGACGAATAACCTCGTTATCCACTTCATACATCAAGCCGGTATTGCGTAAATATATGAAATTGTCGGTACGGTTGTAATAACCGTTGATGCGCGTAACGATTCGTTCGGTTTTCCAATCCAAACCGAAATCGATCATATTCACTGTTTCGTTGTTTAAATGCACATTACCGATTTCAAAGCTGCGCGTGGATAAATGCGGACCCAGCGCCAGTAATTCTTGAATATCTGGAGGACGTTTGCCGCGGTTCAAAGTAAGTGTCAGCGCAGTATCTTGGCGCAGATTCCATTGCAAAGCAGTAGATGCCGACAACGCCTGATAATCCAGAGAACTGGGTAACGGAACCGGTGGTAATGCACTCCCACGCAGTTTAAGCATGTTCACACTCGGATCGATATGCGCGTGCTCGAAGCGTATGCCGCCGCGCCAGATCCAGTTTTTCCAGGTGTATTCTTGCGTGGTATAAATTCCGATGGAAAATTGCTTAGTCGGCGGAACAAATGTTTCCACACCAAGCGCGGAAAATTTCCGGTCAATCCATTGAACACCGAAGGTGCCGGTTAGATGCGGCAATGCAGCGTGACGGGCTTCGATACGTCCTTCACCGGCATCATTTTTAAATCGCGTAAAAGGTGAACCGCCCTCGAGCTCAGTGTGACCATAATTTACCAAGCCGTAACGAAAACTGACGCTTTCCACGCCGCGCACCGGTTCATGCCATTCGGACTTGAAGTCATAGCGGGTTTGCTGCATGTTGACGCGGACATTCGGAAACAACGCTTGCGTACCGAAAATATCCTCGAAACCGGTCAAATCACGCAATCTTGGTAAAATGTTTTCTAAGCCACCTAAGTGATTCGGATCGAGACTATGACTACCCTTTGGAATACCGTAGCGGCTATCGGTATGACTGACCGACATACCTGCCATAAAGTTGTTGCCAATCCATGAGACGCCAGTGTAACCGCCGATGCCTTTGCTGTCGGTGTTGGGGATTTTACCCTGGACATTGGTAATGTCGGTGAGCCCGAACTGTTGTTCTACAAATGCTTCATCGATCGCTTTACCGGGAATGCGAGTATCGTTGCGCTGACGAAAAAAACCACCTAAGTTTATAGCAAACCGCTCTTTTCCCATATTGAGTTTGAATGCCGAATGCGTACCGTCTCCATTGGTGTCATACCGGCTTTCTACTGATCCGCTCAACGGTATTTTTGCTCTTTTATCCGGAATTCGTTCATCGTGAACATCGACAATACCGCCACTAGCGTTACCGCCATAGCGCACCACCTCAGGGCCGCGCATGACTTGAATGGCATTCGCAAAAAGAGGATCAATAGCCACTGCATGATCCGGACTTAGAGAAGTTGCGTCATGAGTACCGATTCCATTTTGTAGAATGCGTACCCGAGAGCCTGTCAAACCGCGTAGCACCGGTATGCCAACGCCGGGACCGAAGGATGCATTGCTGACACCGAGTTCTTCACTGAGTGTCTGGCCGAGCGTATCGCTTTGCCGCAATCGCAGTGCACGGCCTTTCAGTATGCTCGTATTGGGTTCGGAAGGCTGCGGCGGCGATACGCCGATAATGTCGATCGGTGTCAATTGAACCGCAGATGAACGCTCGCTTACCATGGAAGACGGTTTAATTGGGTAGTCGGCGAACACACTGCTAATTGATTCCATCATGACTATCCAAATGACGATCGCCGCTATTTGTCGTGAAGATAGGAACATGTTTCATAGATGACCGGCAAACGGCAGTTGCTATTGAATACTCGTTTTATTTCATAAAATTTCATGAAATGAGCGTATGGGGTTTGGCACCGATTCATTTGTTGCAATAATTGATCTACTGAAAAACAAAGTGGGTACAAAAGCGTGCTGTATCGAATAATTTATGCCAACTCAAAGCAGGTCTGCATGCATTTATGATATGTTATATCATAACTAAAATCAATCCTATTTTTAGCTGGAAAAATCTACGGCATGCTCGCCGGAAGCAGAACCTGCCGAATTTAATCCCGGCAAGTTACCCTACTCAACAACACATTGAATAACAAACAAGAAGAATAGCCTCATTGCCGATTAAGTGGGCAACATGCGTGGAATCGACAGGAAAGCCTGGACATATTTTGGCTTCACTGCATTTAAGTGAATGAACATACGACAGTTATTTGAAGAATTTCTTACACGGATTCGCGCCTGAAAATTTACCAGCGTGATATGCTATTCCCATTAATCGCTCATAATTTTTTCGTTCTTGGTTTGCGAAATCATTAAGAAAATGTCGACGGATATTGAACAACTCATCAAAAAATCGAATGAAATTTGCGCATCGGCAGGTACCAAACTAACGCAGAAACGCAAGAATGTGCTGGCTGTATTGCTGTCATCCGCTAAGCCGCTTTCGGCTTATGAAATAGTCGATCGGTATAAAGTGCAATTTCACGAAGCGCTTCCGGTTATGTCGGCTTATCGCATGCTTGATTTTCTAATTCAGGAAAAACTGGTGCATAAGCTGGAGACTGCCGGGCAGTATATGTCCTGCGCGCATATTGCTTGCGATCATCAACATGAAACACCGCAATTCCTAATTTGCGATCGCTGCGGCAGCGTTAAGGAAGTCGGCATTAAAAAGCATATTATCGAAGAGTTGGAGCGCAGCATACAAAATACAGGCTTTGCATTGTCCAGACAGCAATTGGAATTGCACGGAATTTGTCAGCATTGTCAGAATCATGCGATTTAATCGGCAATTGTAAGTCTTAACGCACAGAGCTGATCGCGGTTCCACACAGTGCGAATACCAGATAACAGAAAAGTATAATCAGCTTATCCATTCCAGTAATGACCAACAAGCAAATCATGCTCGATATCCAACAAGCGCAACGCATTCTGAATTCGGCTGAATTGATTCATTCCGAACAAGTCGTAAACAAAGCGGTTCAGCGCCTGGCTGCAGAAATTACGCAGGCTTTGGCGCAGCAAAATCCGTTGATTTTATGCATCATGCGCGGTGCCGTAATATTTACCGGACAATTGCTACCGCAATTACATTTCCCGTTGGATTTCGATTATGTGCATTTGACACGTTACGGCGATCATTTGACCGGTGGAGAAATTTGTTGGCGCGTAGCGCCCCAAATAAACCTGCAAGATCGTGTCGTTTTGGTGCTGGATGACATTTTGGACGAAGGCATTACACTGGCAGCCATTCGCGCCAAAGTATTGGAAGATGGTGCAAAAGCGTTTTATAGTGCCGTATTTGTCGAAAAGGACACAGGCAAGTCTAAGCCGTGTAGTGCCGACTTTGTCGGATTGCCGGTGCCGAACCGCTACGTTTTCGGCTTTGGCATGGATGTCCATGGCGCATGGCGCAATTTACCGGCGGTTTATGCGGTAACAGACTGAGATAGGGGAAGTATGTTTGCAATTATAGGCGGCAGCGGATTGACACAATTATCCTGCCTCGAAATATCGCGTCGGCAAATCATCCGTACGCCGTACGGCGAGCCGTCCGGGCCATTGACATTCGGTAGGTTGAAAAATGAAGATATCGTGTTCCTGGCGCGGCACGGACTTGGGCACACCATTCCACCGCACGCCATCAATTACCGTGCAAACCTATGGGCGCTGCACTCGCTGAATCCAACACATGTCGTTTCGGTGGCTTCAGTAGGCGGTATCCGCGCCGACCTGACACCGGGGAAATTGATAATACCCGACCAGATCATCGATTATACCTATGGGCGCAATTTCACTTTTTTTGACGGCAAAGAGCAACCGGTTACGCATAGCGATTTTACCTTGCCATATAGTCAAAAAACGCGAACGCTGTTGTTGCAGGCAGCAAAAAGCGCCGATGAGTTTATTTTCGACGGCGGAGTTTATGCCGCAACACAAGGCCCCAGACTGGAAACGGCAGCCGAAATCAACCGCCTGGAACGTGACGGCGCCGACATCGTCGGCATGACGGGCATGCCGGAAGCCGCATTGGCGCGAGAACTGGGTTTAAATTACGCCACTATCGCAGTAATCGCCAACAGCGCTGCCGGACGCGGAAACAACTTAGCCGGTATTCCACTCAAAGAAATTTACGCGGTATTGGATCAAGCAATGATTAAAGTAAGGAATATTTTGGAGCATATAGTGAGTTGCCATGGCAATTAAACCGGTACTTAGAATGGGGGAGCCGCTGCTACTGCAGCAGGCGAGCAAAGTTGAACGATTCGACACCCCGGAACTGCACGCTTTGCTCAAAGACATGCAAGACACCATGGCGCATTTGAACGGCGCCGGCCTGGCAGCGCCGCAAATCGGCGTCAGCTTGCAAGTCGTGATTTTCGGGTTTGAAAAGAACCAACGCTATCCCGATGCCGATGAAGTCCCTTTCACAATCCTGATCAATCCACGGCTAACGCCGCTATCGGAAGAAAAAGAAGACGACTGGGAAGGCTGCCTCAGCGTCCCCGGTATGCGCGGCATCGTGCCGCGCTATGCGCGATTGCGCTATCAAGGCTTCGATCAATACGGCAAAACTATCGACCGCACAGTCAGCGGCTTTCACGCCCGCGTGGTGCAACATGAATGCGATCACCTGCAAGGCATACTGTACCCAATGCGAATCAAGGATTTCCGTTCATTTGGATTTACCGATGTGCTGTTCCCGGGACAAGCGTTGGTGGACGATTAGAGACCTTTGCACGGTGTCATGAGCGGTACGAGAATAAGGCAAAAATTCGCGAAAAAGCGGAGTTTACACAGGGCAAATGAGCATTTTTCGCGAATTTTTAACGCAATTATCGTGCCGCGTAGTAACCGTGCAAAGGTCTCGATTAATGAAATCCTGACTGATTGAATCAAGACAATTACAGAGCATCTTGCTGTTTATCGCAGCCATCACCGGCCAAATGGATCAAACTCCCCTGAGAACATTGCTTCAGCAAACATATCGTTCATCGATTGTTCTTGCGCCTTAAGCCAGCGTTTAAAATATTTATCATCCTCGATATGCTGGAAATCGTGCTGCATCGCAGCTAATTCCTTTTTCATGGCAATGACTTTGCGTAACAAACTGCCATTCAGATTAAAAATACTTACGGTCTCAAAGCGTCCAAGACCGAATTCTTGTCGTGCTTTCTGGCGGCAAATTTGCAATTCGCGATCTAGATCCTTTGCCTGCTGCTTGAGCAGCAGCGCAAGCGGCGCAAGCTTTTCTTCCGCCAATTTAGCGATGGCATCCGGATTGGCCAGTTCAGTGCGCAACTGAATTTGCAGCAATGCAATCAAATCGCGCCGCTCATATGCTGCATTAGCTTCACTCATCAAGACGTTCTTACGCGCACGCTCGTCGGGATCGCTTTCCCGGTCGGGATGCAAGGCACTGGCTAATTGCCGAAAAATCTTGCGTAAAGCAGTTTCAGCATCCGCTTGCTCAGCTTGCGATTTAAGCTGCGCCGCACTGGGTTTCTTTTTCCGTTTTTTTGCTTGGCGCGCCTCGTGTTTAGTCTCTTCGGCTTCTTTCATTCGCTCCATGCTGGCACGCAAAACCTCTTCTACGGAATCGAGCGATTCGTCATCCGATAACGATTCGCCACCCAGCATGTCTTCCATCGCCTCGCGCAATACTTCGGCAGAGTTTTTCTCCATTTCATCAAACGTCATGTCGCTATGCTTGTCGTAAAACGCGCGCATTTCTTCATCACCTTCTACAACCAACTGCCTGCTCAATTCGCACAGAATCATGGCAGCACCGCTGCGCTGCGCTGCAGTCAATCCCTTGCGCTGCAACCGTCGATCCAACCAGAGCACCATTTCCCGCAACAACTTTTGTTGCTGTTGACGCAACGGTGCCATTTTTTGATGAAATACCGGACGATGCGTATCGCACACTTGCTGCAATACGGTTAATTGATTTTTCAATTTTTCGATACGCTCAAGCAATTTATTGAATTGCTGCTGCGCAGGCGACAACCGGTCGGTTTGTATCGACAGCTTAAGCGATGTAGCTTGGCTGGTTTGGGGTTGCTGGTCGCCTTCCGGTATTTCGTCAGCAAACAAATCTAATTGACGAGGCATTTTGGATTACAAGTATTATTTTAGTGAAAGACTTTCTAGCGCTCTTTGATGATTCCATTTGCCGTGAAATAACAATCCTTTCTTCTCCGGTGTGCGGTCGCTGGTCCATGTGATGTAATTGCCGTCCGGCGTAAATACCGGCAGGCCGTCGAAGCCATCCTTGTCGGTCACGCGTACCGGTTCTTTGCTGCCATCAACATCGACAATGTACAGTTCAAAATTGCGGTGACCGTGCAGATTGGTGGCAAAAATAATGTACTTGCCGGACGGATGATAAAACGGCGCCCACGACATCGCTTTNNCGACGATTGGAAGCAAACGCGATCAATTTCCCGTCCGGCGACCACGAGGCTTCAGCATCGTATCCTAAAGTATTGGTTAAATTCTTGATATGCCCGCCATTGAAATCGGTTTCGTAAATATCGTAATACTCGTCGTAATCCCAAGCGTAGGATTTTTGCTCACCGGCTTTGCGACGCTCGATTTCCTCAATCATCTTGGCTTTGGCTTGCGCATCGTCGTGCGTCGAAGAAAACAGCACTTTCTCCTGCGCCGGATGCACCCACGCGCATGTGGTCTTGCCAGTGCCCGGCGATACCTGTGTGACAGAACCGCTATCGATATTCTTCAAAAAAATCTGATAAAACGGATTGTCATCGGCCACTTCCGCCTGATAAATCATCCACTTCGAATCGGCTCGGTAATA
>DJMI01000072.1 GCA_002435335.1 Nitrosomonas sp. UBA6494 | reverse complement strand
CGATAGACTCAATCATCGACCGCGCAAAGTACTGGGTTTCAGAACCCCTTTTGAGGTATTCTTCGGAAAAACGGTGCGCTACACCAAATCGCCGTTACGTGTTGCACTTCGAAATTGAATCCGCGTTAACAAAGACAACAACGTGACCAGGATTAACGTGTAATACTGCACTGGCAGACGTTGCTGATTGAGTATCGAATAATTGGAGTCTTGATAAGCGCTGAACGATATTACTTGCATGAATAAATAGTTTTTTAACTTGAGCTACTCAGGATCTTCAATAACCAAATATCCTATTTGACAAAATAGTTTTTTCTGATACATGTTCTCATAAAAATATTTTTAGCGACACCTTTTCAATGCCAAAAAAAATTTTTTGATAGGATTTCTTGATATTAGTAGGCATTTTTAACGAATAGGTTAACAATTCTTGAAATGCAATTGTGTGAACGCACTTTAACGGATCGAAGAAAAGCATTCTTGAGACAGTCTGACATTTTCCGCGATTGGCAAAGTCAGATTCCCAGTTTTGCAGCAATCGGCGGCATGTGTGACAACCAGCCAATGTAATTACCGATCGTAACTACTTTACTAATAGGAGAAACCAGTGAAATTTCCATCGCTTACATTGCGTTTTGCAATATGGTTTACGTTGGTTTCTTTGTTACCTATCTTGTTGATTGGCAATAGTCTGTTACATACATTCGAGAAAGAAATTAAGAAAACCGCGATCCAGAATGTGTCCGCGATAGCGGATAAGAAGGTCGAACAGATCGACAGTTATTTGCAAGAGCGTCTGCTGGATGCAAGTTTGTTGCGCGATGCCAGTACCACGCGAGAAGCTATACAGGAATTTGCCAGAATTTTTGAGCAGGGTGGTGTTGGATCCGACGATTACCGCCGTCTGGACACCAGCTATCGCGAAAATTTCAAGCGTTTTGTTGAGGATGCCAAATATTACGATCTGTTTTTGATTTCAACGCAAGGGTGGATTATCTATTCTCAAGCGCATGAATCCGATTTTGCCACCAATTTGTTGACAGGCCCGTATCGCAATACCGGTTTAGGCAAGGTGACACAATTTGCATTGAGTAATTTGCAAAGCAGCATCTCTGATTTTGAACACTATGCGCCGTCGAACGATGCTATCGCCGCGTTCGTTGCTACGCCCATCATATTAGATGGTGAATTAAAAGGTGTGTTGGCATTGCAAATTTATAGTCAGCGTGTTTTCGCCGTTTTGACGAATAATGTCGGATTGGGCGAAACGGGCGAAACAGTTGTGGCCAGACTCGAGAGCGATCAAACGGCATTGGTAATGGCACCGCTGAAATACGACCCGGACGCGGCTTTGAGGCGCAAAATACCGCTCAATGACCCGTTGTCATCGGAAGCGATGCGAAATGCGCTGAACGGAGATTCCGGCGGTGCATTGACGGTGGATTACCAGGGTAAGGAGGTGGTTGCGGCTTGGCGCTATTTGCCACGCATGCAATGGGGGATCGTAGTACACATTGATGTCGACGAAGCATTCGCATCGGTCAGGCAAGTGCATTTCGTCGGTTTGTTGATGCTGGTGCTGACGTTGCTGGTTGCGCTGCTGGGTGCGGTACTGTTCAGCCGGCGTGTAGTGACACCGTTGAAACACTTGAATCAAAGCGCGCTGGAGATTTCTGCGGGCAATATCCATCAGCGCGTCGCGATTGAAGGCTGGGATGAAATGCGTCAGCTCGCGCATACTTTCAATCTGATGATGGAGCGGTTGAATGCCAGCAATTTGGAATTGGAAAACCGCGTTTCGGCACGAACTGCCGATTTGCAGCGCGCCAATACCGCCTTGGCGATCAAGGAAGAGGAAATGCGTTCGGTGGTTGAGCACATGGTTGATTGCGTGGTAACTACTGACGAAATCGGTACGATCCTTTCCGTGAATCCGGTAATGGAAAAATTATTCGGCTACAGCCACGATGAAATGATCGGCCAGAATGTGGCGATCATCATACCCGAGCCGGATCGCAGCAAACATGTGGGGTATATGGAAAATTACTGCCGTACCGGTCATGGGCAGGAATATGTCGGTCGCCCTTATTTATCCGGATCGCACGGTATCGGGTTGGGGCGAGAAGTCGAAGGAGTGCGTAAGAACGGAGAACGCATTGCGTTATATCTGGCGGTGAGCGAGTATTTCGTCGCAGGAAAGCGGCATTTTACCGGTGTGCTGCGCGATATCCGCGAGCATGTGCGCATCATGAATGACTTAAGACAAGCTCGTACGGAGGCTGAGCAGGCCAACAAAGCCAAATCGGCTTTTCTAGCCGCGATGAGCCACGAAATCCGCACACCGATGAACGGGGTGATCGGCATGGTCGACGTGCTGCGGCAAACCAGCCTGACCGGTTATCAAATGGAAATGGCAAATCTGATTCGCGATTCCGCCTATTCGTTACTGTCGATCATTGAAGACATACTCGATTTTTCCAAAATCGAGGCCGGGAAATTGGAAATCGAGAAAATCCCGATGCCGCTTGCCAGTATCGTCGAAAACGCATGCGGCATGTTGGCGCATTTAGCATTAAACAAAAAAGTGGAATTGACACTATTCATCGATCCGGAAATTCCGGAAACGGTCTTGGGCGATCCGTTGCGCTTGCGTCAGGTGCTGGTCAATATCATCAACAATGCGATCAAGTTTTCCAGCAAGCAGGAAAAGCAAGGCAAAGTATCGGTACGGGTGTTGCTGACCGAATCCAATCCCGATCAGATTTTGGTGACTTTTCAGATCACCGATAACGGTATCGGCATGGATAAAGAGACACAAGCGAAACTGTTCAGGTCTTTTTCGCAAGGCGATCCTTCAACGACAAGGCGTTTCGGTGGAACCGGATTGGGGTTGGCGATTTCCCATCACTTGGCAGAATTGATGGATGCGGAAATCACCGTTCAGAGCGAATTCCAGCAAGGCTCCACGTTCATTATCCAGATGCCGTTTAAGCCGCTGTCTACGGATACAGGTACCAATAGGAAGATGGACGATCTGCACGGAATAAATTGCTTAATATTAACCAGCAACGATGGTTTAAGTGATGATCTGGCGGTTTATCTCAAAAGTGCCGGCGCTTCGGTCATTCCGATTTTCGATCTTGATGCGATCGAAACAGTGGTGCAAAACTTGGCACCGGGGATGTGGCTGGTGCTGATCGATGCGGGACAACAGGAACCGCCGCTGGAAAAAATACGCGCGGCTTTTGGTGCGCGCACTGATGTCGATGCAGCAAAAACCGAAGAGGTTGCGGCGGTATCGATCGAACCGCGTTTTGTTGTCATCAAGCGCGGTCGACGCCGCCAGGCGCGTATCGAAGACATCGACATCATTACGTTGGATGGCGATGTCATGTATCGCCAGTCGTTGCTGCGCGCAATGGCGATTGCTGCGGGCAAGGCGGAAGCCGGCGCGGAGATGGTGTCGTCATTGACCAATGCCCTCAAATCAACGGCGATACCGGTGTCTCGTGAACAAGCGCTGCTGCAGGGCAAGCTTATTTTGGTGGCGGAAGACAATGAAATCAATCAGAAAGTGATTCGTCAACAACTCAATTTGCTCGGTTATGCGGCGGATATCGCTGCGGATGGCCGAGAGGCATTGGGGAGGTGGCAAAGTGGGGATTATGCGTTGCTGTTGACGGATTTGCATATGCCGGAGATGGATGGGTTTGAATTGGTCCGGGCGATTCGTGAATCGGAAGCCGGTCAGCGGCACATGCCGATCGTGGCGCTGACCGCGAATGCGCTGAAAGGGGAAAGGGAGCATTGCCTCAGCGCCGGTATGGACGACTACCTTAGTAAACCGGTGCAACTGGATGATTTGCAAGCGACGCTGGCAAAGTATTTAAGCGTTGATGAATCGGCGGCAGTAGAGAAATCAATCGTCGATTCGGCTTCATCAATCGACGAAGCTTCTGTTGCGACTGCAGTGGACGTGCATGTTCTCGAACAATTGGTCGGTGATGATCCGGCGATGATTAATGAAATGTTGACGGATTTCCGAGTCAGCATGAACAAAATAGCCGCAGAACTGCATGAAGCGTATCAGAGTGAACGATTAGAAGCTGTTGGTGCATTGGCGCACAAGTTGAAATCTTCGGCACGCTCGGTAGGGGCGATGGCTTTAGGGGAGGTGTGTGCAGCGCTGGAACAGATGGGGAAAAATAAAGATGCTGCAGCGTTGGCCGGTGAAATGCCTTCTTTTGAGAAGCACATCAAGCAGGTGGAAGCGTTTCTGGCTGATCGGGCAGTCAAAGGTGATATGAATTAGGAAATACGGAGATTGTTCGACTCGTCCGATAGAAAAGGATCGGACGAATCGGATAAAGGTTTTAGATTTAAGACAAGACTCTACGAATCGTGGTAGTCAGTTCGTCCGCGACAAACTTCGCGACGTAAGCGTCTGCGCCGACCGATTTGACGTGGTTTTCATTCGTAGAACCGGTCAATGAAGAATGGATGATGACCGGAATGGATTTGAATCGTTGATCGTTTTTGATATTGCGTGTGAGAGTGAATCCGTCCATTTCCGGCATTTCCAGGTCAGTTAATACCAAAGCGACTTTGTCTTGAGCGGTTTTGCCTTCCGCGATGGCTGCATCCGATATTGATTGCATTTTTTCCCATGCTTCGAGTCCGTTTTTGACCATAACAAACGGTACATCGATCGCATTCAATCCGTTTTCGATCATGGCGCGCGCCATCGGGGAGTCGTCGGCGGCTAAAATGATTTGGCCATTCGGCAGTGTCAACTTCGGTGTGCCTTGCTCCGGTACCAATGACCCGGTTGCTTGCGGCAATACGTCGCGCAGGATTTGTTCGACATCGAGTACTTGCGCGAGCCGGGTGTTTTCGACATTGCCGTCCAATCTTGCGATACTGGTGATCAAGTCACCGCCGTTGCCTTCCGCAGGTATGACTTGATTCCAATCCAGGCGCACGATTTCGCTGACGTCTTCTACGGCAAAAGCTTGTGTCGAGCGCGCGAATTCTGTGACCAGCAAAATCGATGTTCCTTTTTTCGGCGTACAGCCGATGACCTTGGGTAAATTAATCACAGTAATGATTTGACCGCGAATATTGGCAACACCCATGACATTGGGATGTGCGTTGGCGACTGCCGTGATGGTCGGCATGACCAGGATTTCACGGATTTTAAACACGTTGATACCGAACAGTTCACGCTGATCGGTGCCGGGAGCGTCTCCCAATCTGAAGAGTAGTAATTCGAATTTGTTATTAGCCGTTAAGTTGGTACGTTGGTCGATTTCGTGCAGTGCAGTGCTCATGAATGATCTCCGGTTGATGCATTTTGATATAAGCTTTGCGTATCGACCTGAGCCGGAAAAACTTGAGTACTTTGAAGAGAATCATCGGATTGTGACTTGGCGTTTGTCAGATTGATGTTTCCTTAGGAATCGCTGCGTGGTTTATCGATGACGCCGATGTGAAAAGTAAATTTTCCTTCACGGCGTTCTTTGAAATAGTGCTGCAAAGGATCGTGGATCACGCGAAACGCCATGTCTTGCCAAGGAATTTCGTGCTCGGACATCAACTTGACATCCAGGCTTTCAATGCCCGGTTTGAAATCCAAATCCAATAAGCGGGCACGAAACAGGAAATATACTTGACTGATATGAGGAAGGCTGTATATCGCATAAAGATCGCCGATTTCAACGCGCGCGTTGGCTTCTTCGAGCGTTTCGCGAGCTGCGGCTTGTTGCAGCGTTTCGTTGTTTTCCATGAATCCGGCGGGGAGGGTCCACCATCCGAGGCGTGGCTCTATGGCGCGGCGGCAGAGTAATATTTTATCTTCCCATTCAGGAATGCAACCTACTACCATTTTCGGATTCTGATAGTGAATGATGTTGCATTGCGTGCACACATAGCGTGGCAGAGAATCGCCTTGCGGGATGATGAATTCGACGGTGGCGCTGCAATGGCTGCAATATTTCATTTTCGTGTGTTTGGGATAATGGATGAAAAGGTTTTAGTTCCGGGTGACGGTAAAATGCCTCGTTGCCAACCGATTTCCCGCTTCGTCGAGCAATTCGACACGCCATGCGCCTAATCGTCGATGATCCAATTGCTTACTGGCTTGCGTGCGCCAGTTGTCTTTATGCACGTGCAGCAGCAAATGCGAATCCAGTTTGTTGTTGTGGTACCAATCGATACGGATGTTTTGCCCGCGTAAGTTTCTTAAATGCATATAAAAATACACTGGCGTCGATTGACCGTGTTGCAGCGACACCGATTCAATGCTGTCAACCGGTTCGTGTGCTTTGACGCCACGGCTCAGTTGCGCTCTCAGTACATACGGACTGTCGGAAGGTAGGTGAGGTTTCGCTTGAGCGGCTGTTTTGGGTATTTCTCCATTCGTTAAGCTGCGCCGGTTTACTGTCGATTGAACAATCGGTTTTCTCGCGGGTATGATGATCGGCTTGGCAGGTGCGGTCGTTGCAACTGTAGGCGATTGCTTCGTATCGATGGGTTGCGCAGCTGCGGTTTGTTCGTTGGATTTTGTTGCAATCTCCGGCGTCGCATCGGGGATCGAACTCAGAAAATCGATCGGCTGTGGAGGCTGAGCGGTCGTTTTATGTTCGTCGGAGAAAAAAAACGATCCTGTTATCCATAGCACAGAGAGCAACAAAATGGCGGCGATAACGATCTTGTTCCAATCCCAAGTTTGCTGATAACTGATTTCGGGATCGGGATAGGTTTCTTCAATGGCATGAGGTTGCGGTTGCCGGATTTTGATGCGAATTTTTAAATTTTGATTGCTCATTTCGGCGATTTCAAGGCAAGATGATATCGAGTGGTTGTATTTATACTGGAATGCGCAGTATAAAGGATTTTTGCAATAGATCAGAAGCAGCAATTGGCCGGTTTTTACCTGGCTTATCATCATGAATGAAAGCATTGAGAATATAAAACAACGCGTTCGAGATTTGCGCGCGCAAATCGAATTGCATAATTATCGCTATTATGTCTTGGATGCGCCGATCATTCCCGATGCGGAATACGACCGCCTGTTTCGCGAATTGCAGCAAATCGAGCATGATTACCCGCAATTGATCGACGCCGCTTCGCCGACGCAGCGTGTCGGCGCGTCACCGCTGAAAGCGTTCGCACAGGTGGCGCATCGCGTGCCGATGCTGTCGCTGGGCAACGCATTCGAGGATACTGAGGCCGAGGCGTTCGACCGGCGCGTGCGCGAAGGTCTGGACGTTGACCGGGTGGAATACGCGGTGGAACCGAAATTCGACGGCCTGGCCGTCAGTCTGCGCTACGAGCACGGTGTTTTTGTCACCGGCGCAACGCGCGGCGACGGTTACACCGGCGAGGACATCACGTTGAACCTGAAAACCGTCCAATCGATTCCGTTGGCATTGCCGAACGACGATCCGCCCGATTTGCTCGAAGTGCGCGGCGAGGTATTGATGCTGAAAGCCGATTTTTTACGCTTGAATCAGCAACAAGAGGCCAAAGGCGAAAAGGAATTCGCCAATCCGCGTAACGCGGCAGCAGGTTCGCTGCGTCAGCTCGATCCCGCGATCACCGCAACCCGTCGTTTGACATTTTTCGCTTACGGCGTNNCACTGCATTTTCCCGTCGCCAGGGAGTGCGCGGTGGTGCAAGGACTGGACGGATTACTGGCGTATTACCGGACAATCGGTGCGCAGCGCGACAATCTTCCGTACGACATCGACGGCGTGGTGTACAAAGTCAATGCTTTGGAACAGCAGCGTCAACTCGGTTTTGTGTCGCGTGCGCCGCGCTTTGCCGTGGCGCACAAGTTTCCGGCGCAGGAAGCGGTTACGCAATTGCTCGATATCGACGTGCAAGTGGGGCGTACCGGCGCGTTGACACCGGTGGCGCGTTTGCATCCGGTATTCGTTGGCGGTGTCACCGTCACCAATGCGACGTTGCACAACGCCGATGAAATCGCGCGCAAAGATGTGCGCATCGGCGATACTGTGGTCGTGCGTCGCGCGGGGGATGTGATTCCGGAAATCGTATCGGTGATTACGGAAAAACGCTCGCCCGGTTCGGTGTCGTTCGAGATGCCAGACCATTGCCCGGTGTGCGGCTCGAAAGCGGTGCGATTGCCGGGCGAGGCGGTATCGCGTTGCAGCGGCGGTTTGTTCTGCCCGGCGCAGCGCAAACAGGCGATTTTGCATTTCGCGTCGCGCCGCGCGATGGATATCGAAGGACTGGGCGATAAATTAGTCGATCAAATGGTCGACAACGCCATCGTGCACACCCCGGCGGATTTATACCGGATGGGATTGGCCGCGTTGGCGAATTTGCAGCGCATGGCAGACAAATCGGCGAGCAACATTTTGCAAGCGATTGAAAACAGCAAACACACCACGCTGGCAAGATTCATTTACGCACTGGGAATCCGCAATGTCGGCGAAGCGACGGCAAAGGATTTGGCGGCGCATTTGGGCAGTTTGGACCGGCTGATCGAAGCCGATAGCGAACGCTTGCAGCAAATTCCGGATATTGGTCCGGTGGTGGCGCAAAGCATCGTCGATTTTTTCGCCGAACCGCATAACCGCGAAGTCATCGAACAACTCCGTGCCGGTGGCGTACACTGGGACGAGCATGACGAAAAGCCGGTTTTGTCCGCCGCTGCCATTCCGTTGCATGGCAAAACCTTTGTGCTGACCGGAACGCTGCCGACGCTGAGTCGCGATCAAGCCAAAGCGCAAATCGAAGCGCGCGGCGGTAAAGTCAGCGGCAGTGTATCGAAGAAAACCGATTATGTCGTTGTCGGTACCGATCCGGGTAGTAAATACGATAAAGCACTGGATTTGGGTATTGCGATTCTGGACGAGGCGGGATTGTTAGCGTTGTTGCGGTGAATGTTTCACACCAAGCAAAAACCCGCTGCCTGAAATCAGACAGCGGGTTTTCTATCGATAATAAATCAATAGGCGTTAGGGACGATTAAAACTCTTCCCAGCTGTCACTGCCGCCACCTGCGGCTGCTTTGCGTGGTTGTGACGAATCGACTGCAGGGGCTGCAGCTTTTTTCGTTGCCGAACCACGATTAGGCAGATTGGCGACTTTGGCCGGTCGGTTGCTGCGTTTCACCGGTGCAGTGCTTGCATAACCGCTGCCGGACAATTTGAATACGCTGATTGCTTGGGTCAATGCTTGTGCCTGATCGTTCATCGATTCAGCCGCTGCCGCCGCTTGTTCGACCAATGCTGCGTTTTGCTGTGTCACTTCGTCCATTTGCGTGACCGCTTGATTGACTTGCTCGATACCCGAACTTTGTTCGTGAGATGCGGCAGAAATCTCGCTCATGATGTCGGT
>DJMI01000097.1 GCA_002435335.1 Nitrosomonas sp. UBA6494 | reverse complement strand
AGCTTCCTGCTCGAGCCAAGCGAACACATGACTATTCCTTTTCCAGGCTTGATGGATGAAGGCTCGGTGATTACCTATTCCCGAGAAGTGGCGCTTGGCAACGAAGATATGTATTTTCTGACCTGGGAACATCCAATGGTGATTCACGCCATGGATCGAATCATCAGCCAGGAATCCGGTAATGCCGTGGTCGCCGCAATCAAGCACAAAGCGGTTCAACCCGGCACGCTGCTGGTGGAAAGCATTTTCGTACTCGAAGCCGCTAGACAAGAAATCCAGCAAAGCAATCACTACCTGCCGCCGGTAGCCATTCGTGTCATCGGAAATGAGCAAGACAGTGGCGAATACGCCGAACTTGACCATGAATCGATCAATCGTCATTGGGTTTCGGTTACCGCAGCTATCGCCAAGCAAGTCATTCAAATGAAACAAGACGAAATCAAAACGATGCTGGTGCGTAACGAACAAAAAGCAAAAACGCAAGTACCGCAATTGATTGCGGAAGCACGGCAAAGAATCGAGCAAGCCCTGTTGCCGGAAATTATGCGCTTGCAAGCGCTAAAGACAATCAACCCCAATGTGCGCAACGAAGAGATTTGTTTCTTTGAACAGCAATTGGAGATGCTAAGCGACGCGCTAGATTCAGCTCACTTAAGGCTAGACGCAGTCCGTGTGATTGTGGCGACCTGAGTGATCAAAGCGCAGCGGTTTCTTGCTTTTTTCCAAACGATTGCAGCAACACCGGCAAAATGATCAATACACAAACCAACGTTAAAAACAAACCAATAGTAAGCAGCAGCCCCATGCTGGCGGTTCCTTGGTGTGTAGAGAACATCAGACTGCCGAAGCCGACCAGGGTCGTCAACGCACTGTAAAATATGGCGCGCGCGGTGCTGGTGTGCAGCAGATTTCTGTTTGCTTCGTTACGGTTGCGGTAAACCATATGCAGGCTGCTGTCGATACCGATACCCATCAGTAGCGGCAGCGCGATGATATTGGCGAAATTGAACGGCAGATCGAACAATACCGTGCCCGCCCCAGTGAATAATGCGGCAAGAAGCAGCGGTATCAAAGCCAGTACCGTCGATGAGATACTTCTGAGCATAATCCAGATTGTCAGGATGACACCGATCAATGCCAGTGAAAAGGCATGAATGAATGCCTCGACTACGGCTTCTCCGGCTTCCAAACTGATCACCGGTACTCCGGTTGCACTCGGTGCAACAGTTTGCACGGAACGAACGAATCGGCGCAGTGCGTCGTTGTCGTTGATATTTTCCTTCGGATAAACGGCGATACGGTAGATATTCTTATCGCTATGCCATAATTCACTAATAGATAAAGGAAGATCTTCTTGTATGTACGGTTGTGCCGTCAATGCCAATTGCAGTCGCCCGATGGCATCCGGCAACAAGCTAAGCAGATCAAGTCCGCTTGCTTGCAAAAACTGCGCTTTATTCTGCGGCAATTGGTCTAAATACGACAGCATATTAGTCAGCGATTGATGCAACTTTTGCGCCGATGCGTGGGTGGGATGCGACGGTTGTGCGGCAATAAACCGATCTAAGGCCACGGTTAATTTTTCCAGTGCGGCACGCTGTTCCGTCACAGTGTAGTAATCGGTGATCAGGAATGCGGTTGGCGAGAAGGCTATCGGCCCCAAGATCATCGCCATTTCTTCGATCAGCAGACTTTTGTCATCTTGTTGTTGCGGCACCAAATCCAAGACGCTAATAACCTTGTCCACTTCTGGTAATTTACGCAACGCCTGTGCAATTCGCTCGGTTTCCTGAGCATCATCGGCAAGTATGTTGATATACCACGGAGATTCCTCCGGTGTTTGCAGCAATTCCTGGAAAGTGGCGATCGATTCCGCACGCGGATTGTTTAGATTCAGCAGATTGTAATCGAAACGCACATGCGGCAGCGCTGCGATGGATGCAATTACCGCAACGAAAGTTAAGGCATAAACCCATTTGGCGGCCTGGTGCGGTAAATCCAGCACTGAATTGATTGGTTGGTGTTGTAACGCTGAAAATTTCGCACGGATTGGAAAGATGCGCTGCATCGCCGGCAACATCGTCATTGTGACTAAGAAGCTGATCAACATGCCGGAACCTGAAATGACACCGAGCTCCGCAACACCACGGTAGGTTGTCGGCGTAAAGGCATAAAAACCGATGGCTGTCGTTAGCGCGCAAATCAGCAGCGATTGCCCCATATCGCCACCGGTTTTATAGAGCGCTTGCGACATCGGTTGACCCGATGTTTGAACTTCTTCCAGGCGCAATAAAAAATGAATGGCGTAATCAACTCCCAAGCCGATATAAAGTACGGCAAACGCGATAGAAATCAGGTTTAAATGACCGACCGCGACGGTAGCAAAAGCTGCGGTAAGCAACAAGCCAAGTATCAGGCTCACAACGATACTAATCATGGGACCGATAGAGCGAAAGGCCATTAGCAGTACCGCGGCGACCATGACTAAAGCTACCACGCCGGCGTCTTGCGCGCCGTGCATGGCACTGTCGAGTTCATCGTGCGCTAACGCCACTTCACCGGTGATACGTAATTTTCTCCCGGTTTGTTCGGAAAAACCCATTTCTTGAGCAGCGGCTCGTATGCTAGTGATCGGCTGTTCCGCAGCGAAGATTTGCGAATAGTCCAGCACCGGTTTTACACTGATGATTTCCAAGTAGGAATCTTTTTGCGCTTCGCCGCCCAGCAATGCCTGCCAAGACAATGGCCGCGATTGTCCCGACAAACGGGCATCCAGTGTCGCGCTGATGCCATCGAAGACGGGCTGTAATTCTAATTTGCGCCCATTGTTTAGCGCATTGACCGCTTCTGTCAGCACCGACGAAAAAGTATAAAGCGTTGGACTTTCCGCGATACGGGCGATCATCGGCTGTGCCGCCGCCAAATGGTCGGCGATACGCCCAAGATCATCCAAATCTTTGAACAAAAGGCCATTCTTCTCGAAGAACGGTTCACCGGTCAAGTAATAGATACTGGAAAATTGCGCCGGATCGTTGTGTAAAAATTGGCTGAGCCGCTTGGCATCTTGGTGGGATTGTTCCGGCGTAGGCGCATTCAGCACCAATACCAAGCTATCTTCCTGCTGCGGGAATGATTTCAGATAGTGGATATGGTTGGTACGAAACGGCACTTCTTCCGACAGCATATCGGTGGTGTCGGTATGCACGCCTAAGTTATTGGCGGTATAAACGGTACTGAATCCGGTTAATACCAGCAACAGTAAAATAATCCAAATCGCATGGCGATAGGAAAAGTCTACCCAGCGTGCATATATGCGTCCGCTGTCAGGGCGCTGGTCAGTCACGTGCTTAGCGATCTCGTGTTAAAGAAAATTTATTTATCAGGGATTTTGACGGGTTAGCGCGATTTTTTCTTTCAGCTTTTTAATCAGCGCTTGGAATCCGTCTTTTTGCATCACGGCTCGATATTCCCCACGTTTGATCGCCAAGTCGCTGACCCCATCGAATAAAATATTGATAATCCGCCAGTGACCATCCTGTTGATACAAAACATAGTCAAAATTGACAGTTCCGTTATCGGATGGAGTAATCAATTGACTCCTGACCAACGCCTGTTCGCGCGGCAGTTCGCGTTGTTCTATGAATTTAAATATTTCCCCATCGTATGCTGTAAATTGCGAAGCATAGGTTGCAATAGTCAATTGACGGAAAGTCGCGACCAGTAAGTTTTGCTGCGTCTGGTCAAGTTGCGACCAATATGTCGCACCCAAAATCGTTTTGATGATCATATCCACATCGTGCGACTGATCGATGATAGGCTCCAAATATTGATAGCGCCCATCATAACCCAGCTTTTGACCTTCCCGCATGATATGCAGCAACCCATTTTGCAGCTTGTGCACGACCGATTCCGGGCTTGCGGATTCAGTGTTTGGAGAACCGATTGCCGCTGAAACGGGTAACAGTAACACCCAGACAAGACAAACGATTACGAATTTAAAGGGTTGTTTTGCTTTCATAGCGACGGTCTTTCCAGCTTGCGCGTTCCCCACGCCAATACCGTAGGGCGGATGTCCAGGTCATGGCAAGATACAACGCACCGATGACAGGCAAGGCAAACCCCCAAAGCGGGGAACGCTGATAGTAAGTTAATGTAGGTAAATAAGAGGCAAACATGGCAATCCATGCCAGTGCGCTAACAAAATAGACATCCGTAGTTGACGACAACAAAAACGCAAACGGAGCCAGCCAAAACATCGACATCATGATCAAAGTACATGCCGCAAGTAGCCAAATGGAGTATTTTAACTGGGTAAATGCCGTGCGGGCTACCATTTCCCAAATCGGCTTCAATTCCTGATAGCCGCGATGACTCCGCGCAGCATGGCTTAAACCCAGAAAAATGGAATGTCCGGCGCGTTTGATATGCGCAGCCAGCGTGCAATCATCGATGAGCGCGTCATGTAAGCAGGCGAATGCTCCAGCCGCACGTAGCGCTTGTGTTTCCACTAAAACGCATCCGCCTGCCGCCGCTGCCATGCGAGACTCGGATTTTCTCACCAAACCAAAAGGATAAAGTAACTTAAAAAAATAAATAAATGCCGGCATCAACAAACGTTCGACGAAATTTTCCATGGGCGGTTCGGCCATCAACGATACCAGCGCCAGATTTTCACGGCGCGCTTTCCGCAATAGCTCGGCGATGATGCCCGGAGTCAGTTCGATGTCGGCATCCAAGAGTAAGGTGTATGGAGTTTTCACCTCCTCGAATCCTTGCTCCAATGCCCACAGCTTACCACTCCAGCCGGTTGGAGGCGTCGTGCCTGAAATCACAGTGGCATTAAAGCGCTGTGCTTGCACTGCGGTATCGTCAGTCGACTGATCATCAACGACAATGATCTGAATTTGTTCGCTTTGGCTCCTGACGCTACTCAGCGTACGCCCAATATAAGGTCCTTCGTTTCGTGCCGGAATTAATACGGTAATGTCTTGTAACGCTGTATTTGCGGCCTCATTACACTCATGCGCTTCAAGATGTTCTTCCGTACTCCACGGACGCCACGGAAACAAAACAAGGCACCACCAGCACAGTGCGCCGAAAACAGCTAGGAATGATACCAGTGCCATGATCGCTTCCTGTCGTTTATAGTTCTATAGAATCGGTAATGTTGCAAGCAGATGCCGAAAAGGCCATTTCGGCATTAAAACCCCATTCAAATGAAAATCTCATCGGAGAAAAAATGCATCTATTCACTTGTTTCTACCAAACACCGGTTACTTCAAAATTGTTTCAAACGATCACGGTTAAATTATTATTTGTTAATCACCGATACCGGAATTTCCGCAAGCTTTTTAGCCGCTTTGGTTTCTTCCTTCGCCCATTTGGGGGTCGGCTCTTCAACCATAGGTCCCGTCGTTTTGGGGCCTTTCATTGAAGTAATCAGCGCCTTCCAAGGATTTTTCAGCGTATCCTCCACGGCGGTTGCTTCATAGCCGCAATGCGCCATACATTGTGCACATTTCGGATTGTTTTCGGTACCGTATTTTTCCCACGGTGTATCGTCAAGCAATTCTTTGAAAGTTTTTGCATAGCCTTCATCGGACAACAAATAACACGGTTTTTGCCATCCGAATACGTTACGGGTCGGATTACCCCATGGCGTACATTTATAATTCTGATTTCCTGCAAGATAATCCAGATACAGTGCCGAGTGATTCAAACGCCACTTCCGCTTCAGTTTCTTGCCCAGTTCAAAAATGCCGCGGAATAAAATTTTGGTATCCTGGCTTTTGATGAAAACATCTTGCTGCGGTGCTTTTTCATAGCTGAATCCCGGTGCAATGGTTGCAGCTTCAACGCCGAGTTCCATTGCATAATCGAGAAATTCGGCTACATCTTCCGGGGTTTCGCCCTGAAACAGCGTACAGTTCACGGTAACTCTAAAACCCTTATCCAATGCAAGTTTTATCGCTTCTACCGCGCGATCGAATACCCCCTCCTGGCACACGGAAGCGTCATGCCGTTCTTTCATACCATCCAAATGAACGGAAAAAGTCAGATAGGGCGACGGGGTATAATCACCAATTCGTTTTTTTAACAATAAAGCGTTGGTGCAAAGATAAACGTATTTCTTGCGTTTGATAATGCCCTCGACAATTTGCGGCATTTCTTTATGCAACAACGGCTCACCGCCGGGAATCGATACCATGGGAGCACCGCATTCATCAACTGCCTGCATACATTCTTCATAAGATAAGCGTTGATCCAAAACATCTTCCGGGTGCGCAATCTTTCCACATCCGGCACAGGCCAGATTACAGCGAAACAAAGGTTCCAACATGAGCACTAAGGGATATTTCTCAACCCCCATTATTTTTTGTTTGATCAAATAGGTACCGACTGCTATCTGTTGACGTAAAGGAACGCCCATGAATAAACCTCCAAAAATACTTCAAAAAGCATGTTAATGATTGTATGGCCTAGTATTTGCAAAACGGCCATGAATCGTAATGACAAATATGAAACCAGTTTGTTCTTATGATTTCGTGAAACTTAAAAATTAAACCGAAGCTGCAAATCCAGTTTCCCAATCAGTGGAATAGTATTGTTTTTTTAAGCGATACGCCCGAACAAGCTTCGAAATCAGCTTTCGAACTATAGAACATGCTGCTTTTGTTAGCAAATATTTTTAAGCTGGCAATTGCCCGCCCTTCGAAACGACGGCTATTTTATGCGTTTACAATAAAAAAACACCAAGAACCGAAGGTTCTTGGTGTAGTGAAAAACAAAAACTCTCGATTAGAAATTTACGCCCAGCGCACGTAAAGTTCTTTTATCGATTTTACCGGCAGGAATACCGTTTTGATTCTGGAAAGCTTCGATCGCCGCTACGGTTCTAGCACCGCTCTTGCCGTCAACCGGTCCTGGGTTCAATCCTGCATTGACGAGCGCCTGTTGAATATCGCGCATCATTGCAGAATTCGGCTTAACGACATCGTCGCCATCGTCAACAATCGGCTCCGATTCCGGGGCTGCGGCAGCTTCATCATCGGTTCCTGCCGAATCTAAGCTTTCTAAGCTTTGTACATCTTCAATCACATCCTCAGCAGGGGCTGCGGCAGCAGCAGGTGCAGGTGCTGGTTCAGGAGCAGCAGGTGCTGCTGCCGCTTTATCTTCACTCGGTGGTAATGGTTTTTTTTCGTATATCGGCTTACAGCCGACCATCAGCGCTGCTGATAAAAACAGAACAAGGCAAGATATTGTCGTACTTTTTTTGTTAAATTTCATTGATACTCTCCCAAAAAATTAAAAAACATCAAACGACTTATAAGCATTAAAATATTTAATTTCAATGCACTACCAAATTTTTTGAAGCCAGGCAACATTTCCACCAGTGCTTATTTTTATTTGAACTCACTTATAATGCTGCGGTGTGAACTATCACACTTTTCGGACTAGAACGCAATCAAAAAAAGTTATTGAATGATAGGCTTAACACCGCACAACAAAGATCTACGCCTGATCGGTGGCGGTCATAGTCACATCGCCGTGGTTAAGCGGCTCGGAATGAATCCACTACCCGGCGTGCGTGTAACGCTTATCAGTAGCGATACGATGACACCATATTCCGGTATGTTACCGGGATTCATTGCCGGGCACTATTCGTTCAAAGATTGCCACATCGATTTACGCAAGCTTTGCCAATCGGCAAGTGTGCAATTCATCCGCAGCGACGTTACGCATATTGATCCGGCAACCAAGCGAATCGAGTGCCGTGATTATCCATCGCTGCGCTACGATGTCTTATCGATCAATACCGGCTCGCTACCGGCACTCAGTGACATTACCGGTGCCGATCGTCATGGTTATCCGGTCAAACCGGCCAAGGAATTTTTACAGCATTGGCAACAATGGCTCGCAACCGCAACGGCAAATCGCCTGCAGCGCATCGTTGTCGTTGGCGGCGGTGCTGCCGGTATTGAAATATTACTCGCACTGCGACATCAAGTTACCCATGCCTCGCCCATCCAAGCCGAATTCATCCTGATCAGTGCCGAAACAGAGATACTCAGCTCGCACAATGATCGTGTACGGGATTTTTTTCTGCGGCATCTACAAACACTCGGCATCCGTGTGATCAGCGGAAAGCGTGTGATCGCCGTCAACGAGCAACAGCTAAGACTCGATGATCAATCGCAGCTCGATTATGATTTCATCGCCTGGTCAATTCATGCTGGCGCGCAACCCTGGCCAAAGGCAAGCGGTTTGGCATGCGATGAGCGCGGCTTTATCCAAGTGGATCATTACCTGCGCAGCGTGTCACATTCCGAGGTTTTTGCCGTCGGGGACTGCGCCGCATTCACCTCGCATCCGCTGCCCAAAGCCGGCGTTTATGCGGTGCGGCAAGGTCCGATATTAGCGGATAACTTGATTGCACAATTGAATAACTCGCCGTTGCGGCCTTATAAGCCGCAACGATTGTTCTTAAGCTTATTGACTACCGGTGATCGTTACGCTGTCGCCTCGCGAGGCGCTTTTTTCGCCAGTGGCAAATGGGTTTGGCATTGGAAAGACTTCATCGACCGCCGTTTCATGGCGCGATTCATCCCTAAGCCGATGGCAACGCCAGACCAATCCGGCAGCGAACCGGAAACCATGCGCTGCGGCGGTTGCGGCGCCAAAATCGGCAGCAGCATTTTGCATAACGTGTTATCACAATTAAAAATATCATCACCTCCGGATATCATCAGCGCACTGGGTGACGATGCTGCAATCATTGATTTACCGGGCAAAACGCACTGGCTGCAATCGGTCGATTTTTTCCGCAGCTTCCTTGATGATCCGTATTTGCTAGGCAAAATCGCTGCGATCCACAGCTTGAACGATATTTACGCCATGGGCGGAACGCCGCATTCCGCGCTGGTAACAGCCGTGATTCCCTATAGCAGCGAAGCGATCATGGAAGAAAACCTGCTGCTCTTGATGCAAGGGATTTTAACCACGCTGGATCAGGAAAAAACAGCGCTGATCGGCGGTCACAGCGGCGAAGGACCGGAAATGGCGGTCGGTTTGACAGTTAACGGCACTTTGGAACAAAACAATGCTTTCACCAAAAGCGGTTTGCAACCTGGCGATGCCTTGATCTTGACCAAACCCATCGGTAGCGGCGTGCTGCTAGCGGCCAATATGGCTGCACGCTGCGAAGGTGCTTGGTTGGATCGCGCGGTGGAATGGATGCTACAAAGCAATCGCGCCGCATCGGCGATTCTGCGTACGCACCGGGTGCATAGCTGCACCGACGTCACCGGCTTCGGCCTGCTCGGTCATCTGCAGGAAATGCTGCGCGCCTCGCAATGCAGTGCCACCGTATCGCTCGACGCCGTGCCGGTGATGGAAGGCGCGCAACAATGCAGCGCACAAGGCATCAAAAGCTCACTCTATCCGCATAACCTGAAAGCCGGTCGATGTCATAGCGACAGCAGCCATCATCCGAGTCACGCATTGCTGTTCGATCCGCAAACAGCGGGCGGGTTGCTCGCGGGCGTACCCGCTGCATCCGCTGAAGACTGTTTACGTGCATTGCGGCAAGCCGGTTATGATGCAGCTTTGATCGGTCAGGTTACTGCCTTTGACAAAGAATCACTGATTGCGCTGACTTGACAGGCAGTTGCCAAGAGCAGCGGCGCAAAAAATTTACCGGCTGGTTTTCAGCAAATTCGGTGGCGGACCGATCGGTTCGAAGTCTTTCAACAATGGCACATCGCTTTTGTTAATCGAGCGAATATCCATATCGTAAGTGCCGTGCGGCCCCCAACTGCCGGTAAATTGCTTGCCGTCCGGGGTAAACGTCCAGCACATATCCTCTCCCCCGGTATTGACCGCATCGCCGAGATTGACCGGTTGCTGCCATTCGCCGTCGGCGTTTTGCTGCGAAATCCACTCGTCATGACCGCCGCGCGAACCCAAATCCGGCCGTGTGCTGGTGATGATCAAGCTCTTGCCGTCCTTCGACAACCCAGTCCAATGCAAATGATCGCGATGCGGTGAATTGATTTTCAACCCCAAGCTTTCCGGTTTTTGCCATACACCGTCCTTTTTCTCGACTTTCCAAATATCGCTGTCCTGCGTCACACCGGGTTGGTGGTAACTGAAATAAATTAAGCTATCTGATGCAATGATCGGACAATGCTCCTCGCCGGTCGGCGTATTGATATTCGGCAGCTCCGGCACATCATTCCAGTTTTTGGCTTCTTGCCAAACCCCGTCAACCTTCTGCACCACGTACAAATCGCCGGACAACATATTGCCCGGTTCATAGCGGGTGAAATAAATCACATTGCCGTCGTCGGAAAAACTCGGC
>DJMI01000104.1:479-3280 GCA_002435335.1 Nitrosomonas sp. UBA6494 | reverse complement strand
AGAACCTTCGGAACGCGCAATAGTGCTTTTCTTGAAGGGCAGCAATTAATTACACAAGGGCAATTGGAAGACGGTCTTGCAAAATTGGAGCAGGCGCTGCGAGAAGAGCCTGAAAACAAGGAAATTCGTACCGTATTGGTGCGCAGTCGGGAAGAAGTGATCAACAAACTGTTGATCGATGCTAACAACAAAAAATCTGCGGGTGATTTACTTAACGCCAAAGCTGTATATCAGCGTATTATCGATTTGTGGCCGTTCAATGAGCGTGCGATAGCAGGTCTGGAAGCTATCGAATTGGATCGTCGTCATGTTGACTCTGTCACGGCTGCGAAAGAGCTCATGGCTAAAGGGGACGTGGCCAAAGCTGAGTCGATAGTCAGATCGGTACTTCAGGAAAACCCCAATCAATCGCATGCTCGGCAATTGATGAAGCATATTCATGCACAAATGGCACGTGCCGAGGTCAACGATCTTGGATTGGATACATCGTTCAAAAAAACATTGACCATTGAATTCAAGGATACTGACTTAAAATCGATTTTTGAAATCATCTCACGGACAGCGGGCATCAATTTTGTTTTTGATAAGGATGTGCGTCAAGAAGCCAAAGTTTCAATTTTTGTGCGCGATAATACCATCGAAGATGTGCTTAAATTATTATTTACAACCAATCAGTTAACCTACAAGCAACTAAATAATAATACCTTGCTGATATACCCTAATACTCCTGCTAAGTTGAAAGATTATCAGGAGTTGGTGGTACGGAGCTTTCATGTGGCGCACACAGATGTCAAGCAGATGGTTGCCATGATCAGGGGTATCGTTAAAGCGAAAGATATTTACGTCAACGAGCAGCTCAATTTGTTTATCATGCGCGATACACTCGAGGCTATACGCTTAACTGAGAAATTAGTGACATTGAACGATCTGGCGGAATCGGAAGTGATGCTGGATGTGGCGATCCTCGAGGTCAGTCGCAACAATACCTTTCTGCTCGGACCCAATGTGCCGCAATCAGCGACGTTCCTCGGTGTGGCCGGGACAGCAGCGGGTACTCCCGCTGCAGCAGCGCTTATCAATCAAATCGGCTTTGACGGATTAAAGAGTTTTTCAATCAACAATCAGGCAAGAATCGATTTTTTGCATAACATTACGCAAGGCGACATATTGGCGAATCCAAGGATACGCGTTAATAATCGAGAAAAGGCCAAAATCCACGTTGGAACCAAACAACCTTTCTTTACCGCGAATGTTCAGCCGGGTATCAATTCGATTGTTACCTCGACTCCGACTTTTATCGATTTGGGTGTCAAGCTCGACGTTGAGCCGCGTATTGGTTTGAATGACGATATTACACTTAAAATTACGCTGGAGGTCAGTTCGCAAATCGGAACTGCCTCCGGCCCAGGTGGAGCCAGTGCGCCAGTGGTCGGAACTCGAAATGCTGAAACCATTCTGACCATTAAAAATGGTGAAACGCAAGTATTGGCAGGGCTTATCGAAAATCGCGAAACAAGATCGACGAAAGGAATAGCAGGATTGCTGAACATTCCAGGGTTTGATAGATTATTGTCAAATCAGGATGTTAAGCGAGATAAGAATGAGGTGGTATTGCTGATAACTCCGCGCATCATCCGCAATGTTCAAAGACCAGCTAACTTAGATAGCGAATACCATTTCGGTACTGCGAGCGAAGCTGGTAAATTGCCGATCACAATCCAAAAAACCAAAGCTCAGTCGTTGGCGATTGCACCGACTGGAACAGGATCTGGTGCAATGCGCGGTGGTTTAAATGCTTTTGTGCCATCGATTGAAAGCCCGCCACCGAATCCATTTGCCGATGTTGCGTCTGCTGCGACGACACCGTCTGTTTCTTTACAGGTTCCTACCACGGTAGGGCTGGATAAGGAATTTTCGGTCAATGTGCGGTTGGTCGGTGCGAAACCAACTGTCAATACCGAGTTGCAGTTGAGCTACGAAGCCAGCGTCCTAGAAGCGTTGGACGACGGCGATAAATCGGGGACTCGTGTCATCAAGTTGGGTAAGGATCAGCCTTCAGGATTGGCTGCGCAGCTACGGTTTAAAGTTATTACAGCAAATCCGGGAACGACCGAGATCAATATTCAAAGTGTAAATGCTGAAGATTCAGCTACCAGTGAGGCTGTAGAGGTGACATTGCCGCACTCATCGACGATCAATATTAAATAATGTGGCTATGGTGTTGCGAGCGGCTACAAAACAAGCTAAGGGATTTACTTTAATCGAATTGATGATTGTGGTAGCGATTATGGCAATCTTGGCAACTGCCGCTATGCCGTTGCGCGAATTGATGGTGAAGCGTGAAAAAGAGCAAGAGTTGCGCGTAGCGTTGCGCCAGATCCGCTCGGCGATTGATGCTTATAAACAGGCTGCAGACGAAGGACGTATCACATTGAAAACGGACGAATCCGGCTATCCGTCGCGTTTGGAAGACTTAATTATCGGTATTCCGGATGCTAAAAGTAAGGATAAGGAAAAGAAAAATATTTATTTTTTACGCCGATTGCCGCGTGATCCGATGTTTGTCGAATCCTTGGACTTTGCGGGTATTGGACCTACTCCGGCGGTGGATACCTGGGGTACACGCAGTTATGAAAGCCCGCCGGACAGTCCTAAGGAGGGCGACGATGTATACGATGTGTATTCACTGTCTGAAGCGATCGGTACCAATGGCATTCCTTACCGGGAATGGTGAAAGCTATGTCTATTTCGTTGCGCTGTAACGGATTTACGCTGATTGAGCTGCTGGTGGTGATTGCGAT
>DJMI01000104.1:0-381 GCA_002435335.1 Nitrosomonas sp. UBA6494 | reverse complement strand
ATCATGTCTTATTACAACAGTTCACCGGGGAACAGCAAAGAATTCCCGAAATCGTTGGAGGATTTGTTGCTCGATTCGCGCTCGCCGGTGATCAAGCGTCATTTGCGCAAAATCTACCGCGATCCTATGACTAATTCCGACGATTGGGGCTTCATTGAAGAAGCGGCAGCGAATACCGGTTCAGTGGCAAGCTCGAATATCACAGCACGCATCACCGGCGTGCATAGTCTGTCAGAAAATAAACCGCTCAAAAAAGACAAGTTTCCCGAGCAATACGCCAAATTTACCGAGGCGGTAACATACCGGGAATGGAAATTCTTTTTCAATCCGAGCGATACAAAAGGCTCAGCTAAACCGGGTACAAACCAACCCGCCAAGCCA
>DJMI01000075.1 GCA_002435335.1 Nitrosomonas sp. UBA6494 | reverse complement strand
CAAAAGTGCTTATCAACGGCGATCCTGAATTGGCGCGTACGGTTGGTGCCGATGGTGTGCATTTGACGTCATCGCAATTGATGTCCCTATCAGGGCGACCCGATTCGGTCGGTCTCTGCGGTGCGTCTTGCCATAACGTGGAAGAGCTTTTTGCTGCCGAACAACTGGGATTGGATTTCGTCGTATTGGGGTCGGTTCAACCCACATTAACGCACCCTGGTATGACCCCATTAGGTTGGCGACGGTTTGCAACGTTGATTGGTGATTATGCTTTGCCGGTGTATGCGCTGGGAGGACTCAGTGTTCGTGACTTAGCGATTGCGCAAGAAATGGGAGCACACGGCATCGCTATGATGCGCGCATTGGCCTGATCATCCACCAATCGCTGTTTTATTGCTCAGGAAGTGCGGTAAAAACGGAAACCCGGTTCCTGCCGCCGGCTTTGGCTTCATAGAGCGCTTTATCCGCTCTATCGAGCAATGCGGTGCAAATATAATCATTATCATGATGCTGCGCGGTGATTAGCCCCCTGAGACTGGCCATGCCGATGGATACTGATATATGAAGCTGCTTGTCATACAGAATAATTGCGAAAGCATTAATAGCATGACGCAATCTTTCTGCAATTTCCTGGGCGGCTGTCAAATTGGTTGAAGGCAGTGCGACGACAAATTCTTCTCCACCGTATCGGGCTACGATGTCACAAGACCTCACTTGTTCTTTGATTAAACCGACCATGTGTCTAAGTACCAGATCGCCCGTTTGGTGGCCGTAGGTATCGTTAATTTTCTTAAAATGATCGACATCGAGAAACATACAGATAAGATCGTCGTCCCAGCGGGTGCATCGTGCAATTTCATCTTTGAAACGCAAATCGAAATAGCGCCGATTATAAGCTTGGGTTAACACATCTTGATAACTGATCTCCTTGATTCTCTGTTGATTAAGGCAATTTTCAATAGCGACCGCGGTCATGGCCGACAATTTCTGTAAAAATAACGTGCCGATATTTGCTTGATAACGATGCGAGTCCTGACTCAGCAGCATTAAAGCACCGATGATGCGGTTACTGCGCACCAGCGGCAGAAAGGCAGCGCTTTTGATTTGATCCCGGATTCTCAGATTGACAATCATCCACTGATAATTTTTTAAAGCATCCGCTCCTAATATTGGAGTGATTGACAGCGACTGAATCAACTCGGCATCCTTCTGAGTATCTAAAATCAATAATTTATTATCCAAATGAAGGCGCGCCTCTTCATCATGCTCAAAAAACATCCGTTCCGTATCTTTGTGGTGATCGACGAGGCATAGCACTACGTCCAGAAGCTGAAAGCGTGTAATGATTTGAGACAGCAACAACTCGCGCAACTGTTTGGGAGTACTTGCTCCGATGATTTCAAAACCGACGGCTTCATAAAGCTCTTGTTTTTTTTCATTGGCTCTGGCCTGTTTAAGAAGCTGATCCAGCTTGCGCTGAAGTTCCAGATTCTTCCTATAGACCGATTCATCCATCATAGTAATTCGCCGTTTTTCTGATCATCCGGTTCCGATTCAGTAGCCGGAATTCGATAGGATTCCTTGGCCCATTCTGATAGATCGCTGATTTTGCAACGCTCAGAACAGAATGGCCGGTATCGGTTGCTTACGTCCCAAATTACCTTGTTCCCACATTGCGGGCAGTTGACGATGCGTTGTGGCATATGCGCAGATTTTATAGATTGCGACGATGTTGATTCTGGAAATATACAATACTGAATCAAGCTATTGGATAATTCAATAGCTATTATCAACTGTACTTAAATTGCCATTTTACAAAAAATTAACACTTAATGGCTTAAACTCCGGCTTCCTCACTTATTCATAGGCTCGCACTCTGGCAACACGACAAGAATTTTCAAATTTTTTAATTGAAACCGAGAAGCGCGCCTTTAAGCAAGCTTTGTTTGCAGTGCATGATGAGAATATCGCGCTAGACATTGTGCAGGATTCCATGATGAAGCTGACGGCCAACTATGCATCCAAGCCGGCTGAAGAATTGCCGCTACTTTTTCAACGCATTTTGCAAAATACGATACGGGATTATTACAGGCGACAGAAAGTACGTTCGCTATGGACCTCCTTGTTTTCTTCATTTGCTCCTAATGATCAAGACAAAAATTCGGAAGAATTCGATATACTTGATACTTTGGAAGTAGAGCAACAATCCAATGCGCCGGATATACAACTAGAGAAAGAGCAAACTCTTGATATCATAGAGAAATCCATTCGCATGCTACCTCCACGTCAACGGGAGGCATTCTTGTTGCGTTATTGGGAAGAGATGAGTTTGGCTGAAACCGCTGAGATTATGAAGTGCTCGGAAGGGAGTGTAAAAACACATTGTTCTCGGGCGGTTCATACATTAGCTTCATTACTCAAGGCAAAAGGGGTGAAATTATGAATGAACAGCAATTTGGCAAAGAGGTCGCTAATTTATTGCATCAAAGCACTCACGAAACGATAAAGCAAAGTACTTTATATCGATTACAAGCAGCTCGTCTGGCTGCTTTGGAACAATGTCAATTCGAATCCGAATCATCAAAAATCATTCGATCAAGCAGCAATTCTTCGGTTTATGGTTGGCATGGAATCAGTTGGAATGGCGGAAAATTCTTATTACTGCTAACAATATTGTTTATTTTAATAAATTTAGCTTATTTGCAATTTTGGGATGCCGATAAATATTCTGCAATCGATACCTTAATTTTGGCCGACGATCTGCCGGTTGATGCCTATATCGACAATGAGTTTGAGGAATGGCTGGATTTAAATTAATTTTTATTTTTGGATTTTTCTTATTCTTCTCATTTGATGTTTTCGCTGAATCAAACAAACCAAAATGGAAAGACTTAAAGCCGCAGCAACAGAAAATTTTGGGACCGCTGGCGGAATCTTGGGATCAGATGGAGTCGGCAAGAAAGAAAAAATGGCTAGGGATTGCAAAACGTTATCCAAAAATGACTTTGCAAGAGCAGCAGCGTATTCAATCCCAAATGCTAAGCTGGCATGCGCTAACCGCTGAACAGCGCATTCAAGCACGTGAGCGGTTTAAAAAAATCGAACAACTGCCCGCTGAAAAGCGTAAAGAAATCAAACAACGCTGGTATGAGTACGAACAATTACCCGAAGGCAGCGCTAAAAAGCTTTAGCAGGCCACTAAGAAATTAGCATCTATATTGCCTGCTGCTGCCTTGCCACTCTCTATTCGTTATTCACCGTTTTCTTAGATTTGCTCTGAATTCCCCGCTGATGGATTTTGTTGCAACAGCGGAATCACCAGTTTTTCCAGTTTTTTCATATCGACCCGTCCAAGGTAATTTTCCACCAGGTTTCCGGAGCGGTCGATGACCACCGTATACGGCAAAGCAGCCATCCGATTGCCCGCTGCTTCCAGCAATGACCAGGTATTGATGCTACCAACCAGAACGGGATAATTGATACCGAATTCTTTGCTGAACATTTGAACTCTGTCGAGCTGATCGATTGCAATACCGACAAACTGTAAACCTTGATCGCCATACTTTTTCTGTGCTTCGATGAATTCCGGAATTTCCTCGCGGCAAGGTGTGCACCAGGTTGCCCAGAAATTGACTACGATGACTTTTCCAAGCCATTGCGAAACCGCTTGCTCGGTGCCATCCAAATCCGGCAATTGTGTTGTTAAGACGGCCTGAGCGCCTTGGAGACTTTCTTCGCCCGTCAATTCGGTTTGATACGAATCGGTAATCAAAGAACGGATAAAAGAACCCGCTCCCAGTGCAACAATTGCAACAAAAGAATACAAAATAATCTGTTTCGTTAGAGACATAGCGTCATCCTTTCAAGGTTTTTATTATTTTTTGCGATACGCTGACGTTAAATCAGCACTGCGTCCAATACTGTCAAGAAATCATTCTTGTTGAGAAATCCAATTACTTTAATGTCAGGAACATCATTACCTTGGCGATCGATGAATAAAATACCGGGGGGGCCGAACAACTTGAAGCGTTTCAGTAAAGCAGCGTCATCCGGTGTGCCGTCAGTAACATCGATTAGCAACAGTACCACATCTTTCAAGCGATCTTGCACTTTGGCATCTGACAGCGTGAAGCGATCCATTTCCTTACACGACACACACCAATCGGCATGGAATTTGACCATGATGTGCTTACCCTGAGATTGCCGAATCTGTTCGTCCAGCTCGGCCACGTTTTTTACTCGCTGAAATGGCAGAGCCGTATAGCTGACGGGTATTGCTTCTACGGAGCTTGCAGTACCTGCCAGATTTAATTTTGACAGCGGTTGCAGCACATCACGACTGCCGGATAACACGCCAATCAGTAGCGCCACACCGATAAGCAATGCAATCACACCAATTCCCTTGAGAAATCTGCGTGCGCCGGATGCTCGCTCCGGCAACGGATCGATGGCATGCAAATAAATTGCGGAAATGATCAGTAACGTCGCCCATAACAGCATATGCGTCACTTCATTGATTACCGGCGAGATAATCCAGATCGCCACACCCAGCAACAGTACGCCGAAAAACCGCTTGATCGATTCCATCCAGCCACCCGCTTTCGGTAATAAAGCACCGGCTGAAGTGCCCAACAGCAACAGCGGCACCCCCATACCTAACGCCATAACGAACAACGCCGAACCGCCTAGTACTACGTCCCTGGTTTGACTGATGTAAAGCAACGCGCCGGCCAACGGTGCGGCGACGCATGGACCAACAATCAGTGCAGATAACGCGCCCATGCCGAATACGCTGGTCAAGTGCCCACCCTTTAATTGACCGGCTTCTTCCGACAATTTACTTTGCAGCGATCCCGGTAATTGCAGTTCGTAAAAACCGAACATGGAAAAAGACAGCAGTACGAAAATCAATGCAAACGTACCCAATACCCAAGCATTTTGCAGCGCCGCAGATAACATGGCACCGGATAATCCCGCTGCGACACCGGCAATTGCGTAAGTAATTGCCATGCCCAATACGTAAGCCAGCGATAGGATGAATGCATGGCTCTTTGTCACTTGTTGGCCGCGATTGGCAATGATGCCTGATAAAATCGGGAACATTGGAAACACGCAAGGCGTCAACGAAAGAAATAAACCGACAACAAAAAAACCGGACAGAATCAGCCAATAATCACCGCTTTCAAACATGCGCTCGATTTTGTACGATTCGGTTTCGATTGACGGTGTTCGCGATGGTGTCTGAAATAATGCCGCAGTGGCATCGGTAGCAGCGGTTGCCGGGTTGCTGACCGCATCGGCAACTGCACCGATTGCCGCTTTTACTGCAGGAAGCGTAAGTTCGATCACTTTGTTGATCGGTGCGTAACAAACACCGACCGGTTCGTTGCAGCCTTGATAGGTAGCGGAGAGTTTTAATGCTTGCTCATGGTCGGCATCATCTCGTCTCAAAGAAATGACTGCTTGTATTGGTTGGTAATAAACCTCGGTTTGACCGAAGGTCATATCCTCTTTCATTTTGCCGCGTGGTAGCGTTATTTTTTCGATAACCGTATCCGCTTGCTGCGGTTCAAAAGCGATTTTGTCGCGATACAAGTAGTAATCCTTGGCGGGAGTCAAATTGGCAATCAATGTATTGCCATCGCGCACTTCCACGGTGATTCTAAATGCCTCATCCGGCGGTAGCAGTTCTTGTTGGTTGGTTTGTCCTAAATTAATACCCAACCCTTGCAGCTTCTGCAGCAAGTTAAAAGAACCGGTTTCTTGAGCAACTGCTTGACTGCAGTTTAAACATAACAGCAATAAAAAAAATTGAATCAATCGCATCGGTGTTTAGTATAGATTAATTTGAAGACGAGGTTTCTGTGACGATCCATTGCAAATATGCAGGTAATCCCCCTGCTATAGGGATCATGATCACTTCCGGAAGTTCATAAGGATGCATCATCTTGATCAACTGTTCAACTTGCGCATAGTGATGCAGCCGGGTTTTGATCGTAACTGGGAATTCTTCCGACGATTCGATTTCATCCTGCCAGCGGTAGGTCGACGTACATGGACTCAATATATTGACGCAAGCCGCCAATCGTTGCTCGATCAATGCGTGAGATAGCGCGATAGCATCTTGTTTGTTCGGATAATGAGTCAAAACGAGAATGGCATCCATAGCATAACCGGGTAATTATTCAATAACTTGGTCGATCTTGTGCAAATGAGGAATTTGTTGGCAAAAAATCAACGTGGTGCGATTTTGCATCAATTGCTGCAAGGCGGAAAGCAAAATCTGAGTATCGGAATCTTGCGTGATCGGCATTTCTTCTACAATCAAAATCGGTGCATTCTTGACGTAAGCACGCGCAATCGCCAAAAATTGTAATTGCTGGTGACTAATTTCAACATCTTCTGTGTCGATCCGCGTTTGCAATCCACCCGGCAACTTACGGATAAATGTCATTGCATGAGAATCGCGTGCCGCAGCAGTAATCTCCGCTTCATGCGTACAACGTTTGATACCATACGCGATATTTTCGGCAATTTTTTCGTCAAGTAGGAAAGGAACAGCGGGCAAAAGGGTGATATTGGCATATAAATCATCCAATTTGATTTCATCCATTGGGTGATCGTCGAGAAAAATCCTTCCATGAGCAGGCGATTTCATGCGCAATAACAAATCAATCATTGCGTTCTTTTTGATTGCATCATAGCCTTTAAAAATAACAACATCCCCAGGCTCAACAGTCAAGTTCAAAAGATTTGATACTGTTGATTCAGCTTCATCATAGTCAAGACGCACTTGCTCAAAAACTAACTTTCCGTCAGCGTGCGGCATGTGAATACTACCTGTGTGCCGCTCCGATTTTTGATCGGCAAATGAAAAAACAGCTTCTAAGATTTTATGGTCATGAACCAATTGCCTCGGTAGGTTGATCAAGCGCGATAGCGGCAATAGCAATAATAGAATGGCTGACAAGGCTGCACACGCTGCGGTCAAGCCAAGTGTTCCCTGCATTAACTGTAGCGCAGTCATATAACCCAGTGCGCATAAAATCAGCGCAATGACAATTTGCCCAATCGAAATGACTGCTGCCTTGGCGAGTGCTTGCTGGGTTTCCGCTTGCGAAATAAGTTGGCATATTTTCCCTAATCGTTTGCTTTCGCAGATCTGGCCACCATCAACTTTAATCAACCGATAATTCGCGATCGATTGCGATAATTGATCAATCAGATTTTTGGTTTTGGATGCAATCTTTTGATCAGGGGTATCGAAATATTCACGCACGATACTGACAACCAATACTGTGAAAGGTGTAATGAACAGCATCAGCAGTAACAATTCCCGATGCAAATGCCACAAGCAAATCATCAATCCGATAACGATCAGACAATCTTGCACTGCCGTTGCAATTAAACGCAAGGTGGATTGTGAAATATGCCGGATGGCGGAGATTTGTTTTTCGATTTGATGATCATTAGCTAACTGAGCATACGCACTGACAGGCAACGACAGCAATTTATCGAAAAAATCCTGATACAGATCAGTTGCTAGTTTTTCGCCTGCTTTCGATATCAAAAGCAAGCCGTAAAAACCTATGGTTGCACGTACTACGATTAGTGCGATGATAGTCAACAGTGTGATTTGAACTAACGCTGGATCTTTCTGTACAAAAGCTTCTTCCAACAAATGTTGGATGAAAATAGGAACAAACGAAATTACTGCCGCAACTAGCAACATTGCGAGCAGTGACTGTATAACCAGTATCCAAAAAGATGTGAGTTTATTCAGTAAGCGAAGATAGGATTGCAGATGAATCAACATCATGGTGCGTAATTCTACCTGAACATTTCTGCGTTATAGCAACGTGTAGTGAATGGAAACAGTATAATACAATCGCTTTTGTTTCCCGCAAATCCATTTCAATGAAGTAACTTGTTCAAATATTTATGTCAGCAATTGCAACTTCCGCACCCGTGCGCCGCAAAGGTATCATTTTGGCTGGGGGCTCCGGCACCCGGTTATATCCGGTAACACAAACCGTTTCAAAACAACTGCTACCGGTTTTCGACAAACCGATGATTTATTATCCGCTGAGCACACTGATGTTGGCTGAGATCAGAGATATTCTAGTCATCTCCACACCACGCGACCTGGTCAATTATCAGCAATTGCTGCATGACGGCACACAATGGGGATTAAACATTTCTTATGCCGAACAGCCCGCGCCGGAAGGATTGGCGCAAGCCTTTATCATTGGTGAATCGTTTATCGGTAATGATTGCTCCGCATTAGTGCTAGGCGATAACATTTTCTACGGTCACGATTTTCATCATCTGCTGTTGAATGCAATGCAGCGTACCGAAGGAGCCAGTGTTTTCGCTTATCACGTTCATGATCCGGAACGTTACGGCGTGGTTGAATTCGATGCAGACGGCAAAGTCGTCAATCTTGAAGAAAAACCGAAGCAACCGAAATCTCATTATGCGGTAACCGGTTTATATTTTTATGATAACAATGTCGTCGATTATGCAAAAAATTTGCGGCCATCGGATCGAAACGAGCTGGAAATCACTGATTTGAACCGCATTTATCTGAAACATGGCGCACTCAATGTTGAAATTATGGGACGTGGCTATGCCTGGCTTGATACCGGTACTCATGAGTCGTTACTCGATGCCAGCCAATTCGTTGCCACCATCGAGCATCGCCAGGGATTGAAAATTGCCTGTCCGGAAGAAATCGCTTTTCGGCGCGGCTGGATCAACGCAACCCAACTGGAAGCACTCGCGTTGCCGCTGGCTAAAAACAGCTACGGAGAATATTTGTTGCAGGTATTNNGGCAAGTTGGTACGGGTCATCGCCGGGGAGGTATTCGATGTCGCAGTCGATATTCGCCGTACATCACCAACTTTCGGACACTGGATCGGGGAAAGACTCAGTGCGGAAAACAAAAAACAATTGTGGATTCCGCCCGGTTTTGCGCA
>DJMI01000136.1 GCA_002435335.1 Nitrosomonas sp. UBA6494 | reverse complement strand
TTTGTCCAAGAAATAAGCGTGCAATGAATTGACTGATTTTTTCCATGTGAATCTCCTTTTCCTGTTTAAGTTGATTAATTTCTTTTTATCCATGCGCGTTCGCGCACAAACTTGCTGGATTGAAAATCCTGCAATGCCTGATCGATTTGTTCCCTGGTATTCATGACAAAGGGCCCGTATCTGGCAATAGGTTCATGAAGCGGCTTACCGCTCACTGTAATCAAACGTGCCCCTGCTTTTCCAGCCACAAAATCCCAAACACCCTTGTCGTCGTCCAGTATTACCAACGAATGCTGTGCAATATCTCGCCCATTCAATTGACCGTTGCCTTCAAAAACATACAGAAACCCACTGTGCCCGATTGAAATTTGATGGTGATAGCGTTTATCGCCCGCTATCTTCACATCAAAGTAAACGACTTGCGTAATGTCATCTTCGATCGGTGAAACCGCATCGGCAAATCGCCCGATCAATACTTTGAGCGTGTAATCCGGCGTTTGTACGACTGGAAAAGCGTTCGCCGCGTATTCCTGATATTCAGGATGATCCATTTTGTTTGCTGCCGGTAAATTGATCCAAAGCTGGAAGCCGCGCATCAAGCCGTTTTGCTGTTTAGGCATTTCCGAATGAATGACGCCGCTGGCAGCTTTCATCCATTGCGCAGATCCCGGTCCCAGATTGCCGCTATTGCCCATACTGTCTTGATGCGCCATAAAACCATCGATCATGTAAGTAAATGTAGTGAAACCCCGATGCGGATGAGAGGGAAACCCTGCTGCGTAATCATCGGGATTATCGCTGCTGATATGATCCAGCAACAAAAACGGATCGAATTCGCGCAAGACCGGGGAACCTATCGTGCGATAAACCGTGACACCGGCTCCTTCCGGTACGATTGCTGCGGGAATAACTCTGACTGGTTTTAATGATGCATCCATGATTTCTCCTCCTTAGTGATAAACAATTGGATCAAATGTTGGAATGTATTATTATTGTTTCCTCATAAAGAATAAATACTAATTATTGCAATTTATTGTTCTTATAAAAGCAACAATATTATCGTTATGGATCGATACGAAAATATGAATACTTTCGTTCATGTGGTAGAAGCAGGCGGCATCAGCTCCGCCGCCGATCGCATGAATGTTGCAAAATCGATGATCAGCCGTCGCTTGAAAGAATTGGAGGAACATCTCGGCATGCAATTGTTTCATCGCACCACCCGGCAAATGAATCTGACCGATACCGGACGGGCTTTCTATACCCAATGTGTGCGTATTCTCGCCGACATTGTCGAAGCCGAACAAGCCGCATCGCTATTTCACGGCGCCTTGAAAGGCAAACTCAAAGTCGCCGTGCCGCTCAGTTTCGGATTAATGCACTTGGGACCGGCCATTCAGGCTTTTTTGCAGCTACATCCGGAAGTGGAATTCGATCTCGATTTTAACGATCGTCAAGTGGATATCCTCGCTGAGGGCTTCGATCTCGCCATTCGCATCGCCAGTCTGTCGGATTCCAGCTTGATCGCACGTCGTTTGACTTCAATTCAATCAGTGATATGCGCAAGCCCTGCTTATATTGAGCAAATGAGCAGGCCGCAAACACCGCAACAATTGATCGATCACCGTTGCTTGGTTTATAACTTGATCAGCAACTATGAAAACTGGAATTTCCTTAGCGCAGATGGTCAAATCATCAAAACACGCATCAATCCCTACTTAAAAGCCAGCAACGGNNGTACCTTATTGGGATTTGTGCCTAAAACAGGATGAAGCGGAGAAGAAAAAAACATGAAATCGGAGTTAATATGAAAAAAATTTCCAGGCGAACTATTGTTAAATGGGGTCTCGCAGGCGGTGCGGTTGCTCTCGGCGGCGGTGCCGGCAAAGTATTGGCAGCGCTGTTGCCTACGCCCAGTGAAGTAGAAGGGCCGTTTTATCCGGTGCGTGATCAGAAAGATAAGGACGCGGACTTAACGCAAATCGCCGGACGCCGCGACGTTGCGAGCGGGCAGCATATCATTGTCAGTGGCGAAGTACGTGATATCTATGGAAATCCGATCGCCAATGCCTTGCTTGATATTTGGCAGGCCGACGCCAATGGCCGCTATCGGCATCCGCGCGATCCGAACAAAGCCAAGCCGGATGAAAATTTCCAAGGCCGAGCCATCATTTACACGGATGGCAACGGAAAGTTTCGTTTCAAAACCGTGATGCCGGGTGCTTATCCGGCCAGTAACGAGTGGACCAGGCCGCCGCATATTCATTTTAAAATTTCCAAGCCGGGTTATCGCGCGCTGACCACACAAATGTATTTTCCCGGCCAATCGCTCAATGCATTGGATCTATTGTTGAGCCGGAAATCTAAAATAGCACGGGCTGCCATGACTGCCCAACAAATCGGGCAGCAAGGGGATTTGGTTTTCTATGAATACACTGTCATCTTGGATGTGTAGTTACCGCTCATACGCCAGCACCGGCGCCAGCCACCGTTCCGCTTCCTCCAGTGTCCAGCCTTTGCGCTTGGCATAATCCTCGACTTGATCCTTACCGATCTTGCCAACAGCAAAGTAGGCCGATTCAGGATGGGAGAAATAAAAGCCGGATACTGCAGCGGTTGGTACCATCGCAAACGATTCGGTGATGACGATGCCTGCGTTTTCGGTGGCGTTCAATACTGCGAACAATGGGCCTTTTTCGGTGTGATCCGGGCACGCGGGATAACCCGGTGCAGGGCGTATGCCGCGGTATTGTTCATCGACCAATTGTTCGTTGGTCAAGTTTTCGTCTTTGGCGTAGCCCCAAAATTCACGGCGCACGCGCGCATGCATGTGCTCGGCAAAGCCTTCCGCCAAACGGTCTGCAAGCGCTTTAAGTACGATGGCGCTATAGTCGTCGTTGGCATCTTCAAAAGCTTTGACGCGCTCGTCGATACCGAATCCGGCACCAACGGCAAACATGCCGATGAAATCCGCAATGCCGGTTTCTTTCGGTGCGATATAGTCGGACAAACAACGGTTCGGTTTACCGGATGGTTTTTGGTCTTGCTGGCGCAGGCAATGATAAGTCATCGCGAGTTTACTGCGGGTGTGATCGGTATAAATCTCGATGTCGTCGCCGACCGAATTGGCGGGAAACAAACCGATTACTGCATTGGCGCTAAGCCATTTTTGCTCAATGATTTTTTTCAACATCACCTGTGCGTCGCGAAACAATTGACTGGCAGTTTCTCCGACTATCTCATCTTGCAGAATATCCGGGTAGCGCCCGACCAGTTCCCAAGCTTGAAAAAATGGCGTCCAATCGACATAAGGAACGATTTTCTCCAGAGGGTAATTGTTCAATGTGCGGATACCGATCAAATCGGGCTGGTGCGGCTGATAGTTTTTCCAATCTGTCTTGAATGCATTGGCGCGCGCTTCGGCGATGGTCAGCAGATTTGACGGGCCTTTCTTGTTTTTGTGCTGGTTGCGCACTTTTTCGTATTCTTCTTGGATTGTCTGCACATAACCGTCGCGTAAATCCTCCGAAAGCAAATTGCTGCACACGCCAACCGCTCGACTGGCGTCAGGGACCCACACCACCGGACCGTCGTAATGCGGCGCGATCTTGACCGCAGTATGTACGCGTGACGTAGTGGCGCCGCCGATCAACAATGGGATGGTGAATCCTTCGCGTTGCATTTCCTTGGCGACATGTGCCATTTCCTCCAGTGACGGCGTGATCAAGCCGGATAAGCCGATGATGTCGGCGTTCTCACGCCTTGCCATGTCGAGGATTTGTGCGCTCGGCACCATCACGCCCATATTGATTACTTCGTAGTTATTGCATTGCAGCACCACGGTAACGATATTTTTACCGATGTCGTGCACGTCGCCTTTGACAGTGGCGATGACGATTTTGCCTTTCGGCTTGCTGTCGCCCAACAGTTTCTTTTCCGCTTCGATAAACGGTAGCAGATGCGCCACTGCTTGTTTCATCACACGCGCCGACTTGACCACTTGCGGCAGAAACATTTTACCCGCACCGAACAAATCGCCGACTACACTCATGCCTTCCATCAACGGCCCTTCGATCACCTGGATCGGACGCCCGCCTTGCTTGTCGATCTCCAAGCGCATTGCTTCGGTATCTTCGACGATATACGTGGAAATGCCTTTTACCAACGCATGCGTCAACCGCTGCTGCAACGGTTCGTTACGCCACGCCAGATCTTCAACTTGCTCTTTTTTCTGCCCTTTGAATTGCTCCGCAAATTCAACCAATCGCTCGGTTGCATCCGGACGGCGGTTAAGCAATACGTCTTCGACTTTTTCCAGCAAATCCGGCGGAATATCGGAATAGACGCCCAATTGACCGGCGTTGACGATACCCATCGTCATCCCGGCTCTGATCGCGTGATATAGGAATGCGGTATGAATCGCTTCGCGGATTGGTTCGTTGCCACGAAAAGAAAATGATACGTTCGATACGCCGCCGCTGACT
>DJMI01000021.1 GCA_002435335.1 Nitrosomonas sp. UBA6494 | reverse complement strand
GGAACCCTGTCATTCCGAACGTATGTGAGGAATCTGTAACGCATGACAAGATTTCTCCTTTCAGTCGAAATGACAATCGGGGGGATCGAAATGACAGCGGTGTTACGGGCAATAGTGTCATTCCGAACGACAGTGAGGAATCTTACGCTGACACGGAATCTTCCACAGCAGCCGTCAACGCCAGAAATCAGACACAACACCAGTTGCGCAATGCCTTCGATCCTTTCTTCTCCGCATTGCACGAAGGCTTGAAGCACCTCGACAAAACCGTGCGCCAGCACGAAAAAGAGCAAACTGAACAAGCCCAACAGGAAGGCAAACGCACCTCAACTGACCGCAGAACAAAAGCGCTCAAAACTGCGCTGGAAGAACTGCACCAGGATGTGAAAAACGCCGAACTGTACTTTCAGCATATTCATTGGCTGCAAGAGCGCTTTCCCAATGCGCAATACGAAGACGTCACCGGACTGTGCAAACTGGCCACACCCGAGGAAGTACGAGAACAGGATTATTCGCTGAATCCGGGGCGTTATGTCGGCGTGGTGATTGAGGAGGATGGGAAGAGCGAGGAGGAATTCGTCGCCGAACTGTTAGCTATGAATGACGAATTGGTGACATTGAATGATGCGGCACGGGCACTGGAAATGGTGGTCACCCAGAATACAAGGCTCTTGGCGGGCGATGAATGAAAGCTATTGCGTTAAAGATCGCTGATATTGGTCCCTTTAACTATGGGAAATCGCTGGCTGAGAATATGAGATTGCTCGGACATATTCCTGTTTATGGTTCTAGTGGCATTTGTGGTTATCACAATGAGAGTGTCGTAAAAAATGCTGGAATCATAGTCGGCAGAAAAGGAAATGTTGGCTCCCTCTATTTTTCTAAGGAACCATTTTTTCCAATTGATACCGTTTTTTATGTAGATCAAGTCAAGAAAGGATTTTCTTTAAAGTTCTATTACTATTTTTTGTCGCAAATCGGGCTAAAAAGCATGAATTCAGACGCGGCGGTTCCTGGCTTAAATAGAAATTGGGTTCATTCACTCAAAGTCAATTATCCTGACGAGTCTATACAAAACAAGGTAGCTGCCATCCTTTCCGCCTACGACGAACTGATCGAAAACAACCAGCGGCGCATCGCGCTGCTGGAAAAGATGGCCGAGGAAATCTACCGCGAATGGTTTGTGCGCCTGCGCTTTCCGGGTTATGAGAGGGTGAAGAAGGGTAAGGGTGTGCCGGAAGGATGGGAAGTGAGAACGCTTGCCAGTTTTGCGAGTGAGATTAAAAAAGGAATTAAAAAGAAAAACCTAGCTGATGCGGGGAGATATCTTGGTCTTGAACATATCCCCCGGCGATCAATTTCAATAAAGGAATGGGCGACAGCGAGCACGGTAGATAGCGATAAACTGCTATTTCAAGATCGCGACATTTTGTTTGGGAAAATCCGCCCTTATTTGCATAAGGTTGCGCTTGCGCATTTTTCCGGTGCTTGTTCATCGGACACGATAGTTCTTCGGCCAAAGGAAAAATTTTACGAGGGCTACCTTCTATTCACGGTATTCAGTGATACGTTCATTGAGCTTGCTACGGTAGCATCCAAAGGGACGAAGATGCCGAGAGCAGATTGGGGATTTCTCAAGCAGCTTGAATTGGCTGTTCCAGATGTAAAATTATTGAAGATGTTCCAGACAAAATTCGAGTTATTGTTTTCGCAAATTGTGAATTTGCTTCGAGCTAATGAGGTACTGACTGCTTCGCGCGATCTGCTTCTCCCTCGCCTGATCTCCGGCAAACTCTCCGTCGAGCATCTCGACATCCAATTTCCGCCCGGCATGGAGGAATCGGCCTGTGTCTGATTTCAAAACCGGACGCGGTCGCAAACCACCTGTCATTTCGACAGCATGGAGAAATCCTGTATTGCGGCTCGGATTCCTCACTGGCGTTCGGAATGACAGGCGTGCCGGTTGGAATGGCAGGGCAAAGGATTGGCGTGAAAGCGTTGTTGCGATGGGCTTACAGCGCCCAAGGGTTGAACACTTGCGGGTACGGCGTGAAGTCCTGCTCGTTGCGGGTGACGATGGTCAAGCCGTGGCATTGGGCAGTGGCCATGATCAAGCCGTCCATCACCGGCAGCGGTTGCCCGGCGAGTTCGGCGGTTGCGGCGATTTGCGCCCAGACATGCAGCGCGGCGGCATCAAGCGCCAGGGTGCGCCCGGAGAAACGCTGTTCCACCTTGCCCAGCCAGGCGGTGAGCTTCTGGCTGCGGCGCGGATCGGATGCGCGCAATTTGAGGATGCCTTTTTCGATTTCCCCCAGACTGATGACGCTGACAAACAGACTGGACTCATCTTGTTCGTCCAGCCAGCGGATGACTTCCGGCGCGGGCGCTTTCCGGACATATTCGGACAATGCGCAGGTGTCCAGCAGCCAGCTCATAGCACAATGGCGCGTCCGGCGTCACGGCTGCGGGAAATATCCAGATCATCCGCAGCAAGACCGGGTTGCAGCAGTGCTTCGGAGAGTTTGCCTTCACGGCGGGTGAGGCGGGCGTATTCTTGCGCCGAAACCACCACTGCCGCCGGTTTGCCGTGCACAGTAACCGTTTGGGCATCACCGCTGGCGGCTTGTTTGATGAGTTGGCTGAAATTACTTTTCGCTTCTTGCAATTGCCATTCTTTATGCATGATACTTCTCAATTATTCTGGTCAGACTGGACAGAATTTAGCACAAAGCGGATGGATTGGCTATGTTCCATTTTCAGTAAACTTTTCATTGAGCAAATCGACATTTAGGGAAATTGAATAATGCAATTTGCCATTTTGAACGCAGTGAGGAAGCTTTAATAGTCAATGCAATAGATTTCTCGCTGTTGCTCGAAATGACACTTGTTCAGGGTTTCTTCTCTCCGGGCATGGGGAAACAGATCAGTGCCTTCATTACAGAAGGCGACTATGGATCACCTGTCATTTCGACAGCATGGAGAAATCTTGTGGTTAAGATTCCTCACTTGCGTTCGGAATGACAGTATAAGGACGGAATGACAATACGGAGGGGGAATGATAGTGTGGGAGCGGAATGATAGGTTTGTCGGCTGGGTGCATGAAATGAGGGGTGAAGTTGATGGAAAAGACCTATTATGTTTATCTGCTGACTAACTGGAACAATCAGGTGATGTACGTCGGCGTCACCAATAATCTTGAACGCCGGATCTATGAGCACAGAAATAAGCTGGTTGATGGATTTACCAAAAAATATAACGTTGAGAAGCTGGTTTACTTCGAGACTGCAAGCGATGTGCTGGCGGCTATTGAACGGGAAAAACAGATCAAAAAATGGCGGCGTGAGAAGAAGAATCAGTTGGTAGTCGAAATGAATCCTGAATGGAAGGATTTGAGTTTGGAGTGGGAGTAGGGTTTCTTCTGGAGTCTGTTCCGGGTGAAANNGTGAGGAATCTTTTGTACGCTATAAGATTTCTCCATTCTGTCGAAATGACAGGCGGGGGACGCGCTTACGTGTTTGATCGTTACTTAAGCTCGTTCGCTGGTTAAGGGAAAGCGGTTTCCCTTAACTTAGACGACGATTAAGTTAAGGAAGCTCTGAACAAGTGTCATTTCGAGCAAGAGCGAGAAATCTATTGCATTGATTATTTGAAGATTCCTCACTTCGTTCGGAATGGCAATGCGAGTTATTCAGAGTTTCCTTAAAGCAAAAACAATCCGGATAGAAAACTGAATGCCTAACTTTATTTCCGAAGATCAGATCGAACAAGCGCTGGTGCAGAAACTTCAGCATCTGCACGGCTTCGACGCGCTCGATTGCCATACGGACAATGCGGAGGATTTGAACGACGGTTCCAATCGCGCCAGCAAACGCGATGTGATCTTGGTGGATCGGCTGCGTGAAGCTGCGCTCCGTCTGAATCCGGATATTCCGCGAGCAGCCATCGAGGGCGCATTGGAAAAGCTGTGTGAACGGCGGCAGGCGATGACGCTGATTGCGGCGAATCAGGAAATCTATGGCCTGTTGCGCGACGGCATTCCGGTGGTATTCGACAATGCGCTGGGACAGTCTCAGCAGGAGCGCGTGCGCTTGCTGGATTTCAACGTGCCGGGCAATAACCGCTTTCTGGCCGTGACGCAGTTGTGGATCAAGGGCGAGCGCGGTTTTCGCCGCCCGGATGTGTTGCTGTACGTGAACGGTATTCCGCTGGTGTTCATCGAACTGAAAAACTCGAATGTCAGGCTGCGTAACGCCTACGATGACAACCTGACGAATTACAAAACGGAGATTCCGCAGCTTTTCCTGACCAATGCGTTTTGCGTGCTGTCCAACGCTGTCGAAACCAAGGTCGGCAGCATCACGGCGCAGTGGGAACATTATTTCAACTGGCTGCGCGCCGACGATGAGAAACAGAAAATTGACCGCGCGGCAATCCGCGCGCAAGGCACCAGTCTGGAAGGGGTCATCGAGGGTTTGCTGCCGCAGCAAAAGCTGCTGGATTACGTGGAAAATTTCGTTCTCTATTACAAAGACACGCAGAAAATCATCGCGCAGAACCATCAGTTTATCGGCGTGAATCGCGCGTATGACGTCTTTCTCAAACGCGAGGAACTAGCGGGCAAGCTCGGGGTGTTCTGGCACACGCAGGGTTCGGGCAAGAGTTTTTCGATGATTTTTTATGCGCGCAAAATTTTCCGCAAACAAACCGGCAATTTCACGTTCGTCGTGGTGACCGACCGCGATGATCTGGACGGGCAGATTTACCGTAATTTCCTCAACACCCGCACGGTGAGCGAGGCCGAGGCGGCGCAACCGAAGAACAGCGAGGAGATGCGTCGTTTCCTCGGGCAGAACAAACGACTGGTATTTACCCTGATTCAGAAATTCCGCTGGGACAAAGGCCGCGAATATCCCGAGCTATCGGCACGCCGCGATATCATCGTGATTGTCGACGAGGCGCACCGCACAACAATACAAATCGCTGGCGGAAAACATGCGCAAAGGGCTACCCAAGGCGAACTATCTGGCATTCACCGGCACGCCGTTGCTCGGGCGCGAACGTAAAACCAATGCGTGGTTTGGTGATTACGTATCGGAATACAATTTTCAGCAGTCTATGGACGATGGTGCGACGGTGCCGCTGTTTTACCAGAAGCGCGTGCCGGAGGTGTTGATCCAGAACGAGGGATTGAGCGAGGAGTTTTATCAGATTCTGGAAGATGAAAATCTGGATGAGGCGCAACAGGCCAAGCTGGAGCAGCGCTTCGCCAAAGAAGTGGAAGTCATCAAACGCGACGACCGGCTGGAAAAAATCGCGCGGGACATCGTTTATCACTTCCCCCGTCGCGGTTATCTCGGCAAAGGGCTGGTGGTGTCGGTGGATAAATTCACCGCCGTGAAGATGTTCGACAAGGTGCAGCGGTTATGGAAGGAAGAGATAAGAGTCCTGAAAGGGACTATCAGCAAAACCCTCAGCGAAATTGAGAAGCGGCGTCTGGAGGAGTGCGTTGAATTCATGCGCGCTGTTGAAATGGCCGTGGTGATCAGCGCAGACGCGGGCGAGGAAGAAAAATTCACCGCGCAGGGTTTGACCATCAAACCGCATCGTGAACGCATGGACAGGCTGGATGAACACGGGCACGATATTGAATACAACTACAAAGACCCGGCGCATCCGCTGCAATTGGTGTTTGTCTGCGCCATGTGGCTGACCGGCTTTGATGCGCCGACACTTTCCACTTTATATCTCGACAAGCCGATGCAGGGCCATACGCTGATGCAGACCATCGCCCGCGCCAATCGCGTGACGTCGTGGAAGATCAACGAGGTGGAGAAGCGCAATGGCGAAATCGTGGATTACTACAATGTGTTCCGCAACATAAAGCTGGCGCTGAAAGATTACGCGCAAGGGCAAGATGCTGACGATGATTCGCCGGTCAAGGAAAAAACGGAGCTGTTTCGTTTGCTGGACGATGCGATTGAACAAGGCTTTGCGTTTTGCCACGAGAGGGCGGTTACGTTGCGTGAAGTGCTGGGAAGCGAGGATGTCTTCAAGCAGGTCGAACGATTTGAATCGTTTGCCGATACTTTGCTGGCTAACGATGAGTGGCGCAAGAGTTTCAACGTGTATGAGAACACCATCACGTCGCTGTATGAGGCATGCAAGCCGGAGGTTCTGGGGTATGGCAAAGGGCGCGAGGTGGCAGCGTTCCAGTATCTGCGCGGTGTGATCGAAGCGCATATCGAGCAGAAGGACATCGACGCGATCAGCCGGAAGATCGCCGAGCTGCTGGATGAAAGTGTGGTGGTGAATGGTGCGGCTGAGCTTAAGACACAACAGAAAGATGCGAAATATCAGATTATTCAAAAGGGCAAGACCTGGGATTTGAGCAAAATCAATTTCGATAAGCTGCGCGAGGAATTCAAACAAGCGGCTTACAAACATATCGAGATTGCCGATCTGCGCGCCTTTTTGCAGCATAAACTGGAATTGATGCTGCAACAGAATGCAACGCGGACAGATTTCGCCCAGCGCTTGCAGCAGATCATCGACACCTACAACGCCGGCGGTTCATCCACTGAAAACTACTATGAAGATCTGATGCAATTCACCGAGGATTTGCGCACGGAAGACGAGCGCCATATTCGCGAAGGCTTGAGCGAGGATGAGCTGGAATTGTTCGATTTGCTGAAAAAAGACAAAATGACGCAGGACGAAACACAAAAAGTAAAATTGGCCGCGAAATCGTTACTGCATCGCTTGCTGGAAGAGCGTCCCCGCGTGCTGGTACAGGACTGGTACAAGGATACGCAAACGCAGAAAACGGTTCGATCGGCGGTCGAGAAAATACTGGATCGCGATTTGCCGGAAAGCTATGACCGCGTGCTATTCCGCGAGAAATGCGACAATGTGTTTCATTTGATGCTCGATTATGCCAGCCATGGCCGGAAGTGGGCGGCTTAACAGGTCGTTGAAAAACGTTTCCGAGGCAGCAGATGCAAGGCAAAAACAGGTGAAAAAGCGCAGTTTATACCTAATAAATGAGCATCTGAGTCTGTTTTTAACGCTGCGCGGCAACGCAGATAGTTTTTCAACGATCTGTTAACGTTTGAGACTGCTGCATGATTGCCTTTTTGGGCGATCATACCACAGTAGACGTTTCTCTAAATTCCCCGCAATAATTCATTAATACCTGTCTTCGCACGGGTTTTGGCNNACTTCCGAGCGTGCGCCAATAAAGCAATTGTCTTCGATGATCGTCGGATTGGCTTGCACCGGTTCCAGCACACCGCCGATGCCGACGCCGCCGGATAAATGCACGTTCTTGCCGATCTGCGCGCACGAACCAACCGTGGCCCAGGTGTCTACCATGGTGCCTTCGTCAACATACGCGCCGATATTCACGTAAGAGGGCATCAATACCACGTTGTTGGCGATGAATGCACCTTTACGCACCGCAGCGGGTGGAACCACGCGGAAGCCACCGTCGCGGAAATCACGCGAGCTGTAGTCGGCGAATTTTGACGGCACTTTGTCGAAATAATTGGAAAAACCGCCTTTGATGAAACTGTTGTCTTCAATGCGAAATGACAGCAACACCGCTTTCTTGATCCATTGATGCGTGATCCATTCGCCGCCGGTTTTTTCGGCAACGCGCAGCTTGCCGCTATCGAGCATAGCCAACACTTGGGTTACGGCTTCTTTCAAACTGGCGTCGACATTGCGCGGTGTGATTTCGGAGCGGCGTTCGAAAGCTTCTTCAATGATGGTTTTCAGTTCTGTCATGGTTTTTCCTAGTGATTGAATGATTGGGTATATGGGAATGCTTTACGCAGCAAAACAAAGTTGCCGACGGATTCAAAGATTTTCAAAAAGTTGTTTGATTCTGCCCATCGCTTCGGTACATTCTTGCGGAGACGCAACCAACGCGACTCGTACAAAATTTTCTCCGGGATTAATGCCGCGCGCTTCGCGTGCCAGGAAACTGCCCGGCAAAACAGTGACATTATAATCTTGATACAGTCGTTTGGTGAATTCGGTATCGCTGATCGGCGTGCGTATCCATAAATAAAAACTCGCGTTCGGCATTTGTATTGCGGTGCTATCCGATAGGATCGCCAGCGCATCGGCGAATTTCTGGGTATATAAGCGCCGATTCTCAATGACGTGCACTTCATCGTCCCAAGCCGCTTTACTGGCGGCTTGCACAGCAGGATTCATCGCCGAGCCGTGGTAGGTGCGGTATAACAGAAATTTTTCCAGCAACGCCGCGTTGCCTGCAGCAAAGCCGGAGCGTAATCCTGGCACGTTCGAGCGTTTGGATAAACTGTTGAACACTACAAGTCGAGGGAACTCGTGTCGGCCTAGGCGATTGGCCGCATCCAATGCACCCAGCGGCGGATCTTTTTCGTCAAAGTAAATTTCGGAATAGCATTCGTCCGAAGCGATCACAAAACCGTATCGATCCGATAGCGCGAACAATTCGCGCCATTCGTCCAGCGACATTACGCCACCGGTCGGGTTGTTGGGCGAACAGACATAAATCAACTGCGTGCGCGACCAAACATCATCGCTGAGTTGCGCAAAATCCAACCTGAAATCGTTTTCTGGCAACGTATTGATGAAGTACGGCGTTGCACCGGCTAAAAATGCCGCGCCTTCGTAAATCTGATAAAACGGATTAGGGCAAACGACTACCGGTTGCTCGGTGCTACCGTCAATGATCGTTTGCGCAAAGGCAAACAGCGCTTCCCGGCTGCCGTTGATCGGGATGATTTGCGTATCNNGTTGCAGCAGATTGAGATTTGGATTCATACCATTGGGGCGCATGTTTAGCGATCACTCTGACATCGGTCCTACCGATGTCAGAGTGTCAATTTTGTAAGATGCGGATTATAAAGCCAGCATGGATGAATCGACAACAAAACCGGTTATCCCGGTTGATTCCGACCTTGTGATGCGGAAAACTACTGTCGGATGCGCTTGCATACCGCAAACTCAAGCGAGGTTGCGATATGCTTTGTTACACCACTTTACTTAATAATCGGTAAAAAGTAATCGGTTGGGGGAGTTCTTGCCGGTGTTCTTGACAATGTTCGCAGTTGATTTGGTAACCAACTCTGCAGCAACCTCGGCAGGATTTGCGGTTGGAGACCCTTGCAGTTTCAAAGCCGCTACGCCGGCAGCGTGTGGAGTTGCCATGGAAGTTCCGCTAATGGTATTGGTGGCGGTGTCGGATCCTATCCATGCCGACGTAATGCTGACGCCGGGGGCGAATAAATCAAGGCATTTACCATAGTTTGACCATGATGGGCGCGAATCGGAATTATTGGTTGCGCCAACTGTAATCGCGGCAGGAACGCGTGCCGGTGAGAAATTGCAGGCGTTTTGGCTTGAATTTCCGGCTGCGATGGCATAAGAAACACCGCTGTTGATCGAGTTAGTGACCGCACTATCCAGCGCCGAACTGATGCTGCCACCGAGACTCATATTGGCAACAGCAGGGCGGACAGCGTTTATTGTTACCCAATCGATTCCCGCGATGACACCGCTTGTTGTTCCCGAACCGGAGCAATTGAGCACGCGTACAGCGATCAATTGAACATTCTTGGCAACACCGTAATTAGTCCCACCGATGGTACCGGCGACATGCGTGCCGTGTCCGTGGCAATCGTTGCCGTTGTAGCCGTCATTGACCGCATCGAAACCATGCGTGGCGCGTCCGCCAAATTCGGTATGCGTAATGCGAATGCCGGTATCGATGACATAGGCACTGACGCCGCCGCCGTCATTGTTGTAATTGTAGGTGTTATTTAAAGGCAGCAACTGCTGGTCGATACGATCCAATCCAATCCAATCCCCAAGAGGAAGTAGGGGTTTGTGATGACAATGATGTCGGTACGATGAGCTGTACCACACTATCCTGCTCGATATAGCTGATAAAAGGGTGATTCGCCAGCGCTTTGGCTTTGGCTTCGTTCATCCGCATCACACCGCCGTTCAATGCCACTGTGTAGGTTCGTATCAGTTCCCCTCCATGCTGCACGGCAAAATTCTGCAACAATGCTTCCCTGGCTTGTACCGATGGTACTTCATCTTTGAGCACTACGATGTATTGATTTTCCACCGGGATACCGCTGGCTGCGAAGTATTGACCGGCAAAGGCGGGGGAAAGAATAGGAATTGTGAGAACGAGAGACCAAATTAAATTTCTCATGATTGAATTACCTCCATTGTTTTAGTCGGTTACGGTTATTCTGTGACTTTCTTAAAGCGTATAGTACACCTCATCGATTTTCTACGGAATTTTTCAATCGATCTGCAATTTTTTTGATTACTTTTGATTGGAATTGTTGTAGAGCCATTTTTGAGCTGGAGCTTAAAAGGAAACTCAGGTTGATTACGGATGAAACCGGTTTTGCATCGAGCCTGGTTGTTAATCTTGCGTTATACTTTTGCGTCTCGTCGTTAATATTAACCATTATAAGGATTTAATGCATGAATCAGGAAATCCCTCCGCTAGATCCGCATCCGCTGAGCGAATATGTTGCTTGGGCCGGTGGCCGCAATCGTGAACCGATTCTGGGTGTTTTAAAGGAAAAATTGCCGAAAGATCCCGAGCGTGTTTTAGAAATGGCCAGCGGCAGCGGTATGCATATCAATTATTTTGCGCCGCATTTCGATCATTTGCATTTTCAACCGTCGGACAAGGACATCGAAGTGTTCGACAATATCAAGCAATTGAAAAACAATCTCGGTAACGACAATATTGCTGACCCGGTGCATTTGGATTTGACCGATCCGAAAACTTGGTTTAATCCAGGGGTGGAAAAATCGTTTGCCGCAATTTTCTGCATCAATATTTTTCAAGTAGCGCCCATTTCTATTGCCGACGGTATGATGCAGTGCGCATCAAACTTACTGAAAGAAGACGGTTTTCTTTTGATTTACGGTCCGTTTCGCGTCGAAGGTCAATTCTCAACCGAATCGAACAAAGCGTTTCATGAAACGCTCAGCGGCGTCGGTGTGCCCGAATGGGGCTTAAAAGATATCGCCGATTTGAAAAAAGCGGCCGCTAAGCACGGCTTGGAATTAAAAGAAAAAATCGACATGCCCAGCAATAATTTTTCATTGATTTTCGGCAGAACTGCATGACCGCACCGGCTGGCTCCGCACTTGTCGCAGGCGTCGGCCCCGAGCGCGGTTTAGGTGCGGCGTTAGCGACGTGCTTCGCAGCCAACGGTCTGCATGTTTTTATCGTAGGGCGCAGCCCGGAGAAACTCGATCGTGTTGCGCAAGCGATTCACACGGCGGGTGGTTCGGCGACGGTTATCGTCGCCGATATGACGCTGGCGCAAGAAGTTGTACGTTGTTTCAACACCGTGCGTCAGCGCGGCGATACCGTGCAAGTCGCTGCATACAACGTCGACAGCAATATTCCGGCGCCGTTTTTGCAAACCGATGAAGACACATTTACCGCGTTATGGCGGCAAAATTGTCTCGGTGCGTTTTTGTTTGCTAAGGAAATCATCGAAATCATGCAGGTACAGCAACAAGGAACCGTGTTCTTCACCGGCGCGACCGCTTCCCTCAGAGCCAAGCCACCGTTTACCGCGTTTGCCGCGGCAAAAGCCGGCTTGCGTGCACTGGCGCAAGGATTGGCGCGAGAATTTTCACCGCAAGGCGTGCACGTGGTTCATGCGGTAATCGACGGCGTCATTGACGGCGATCGTGCACGCAATCAGTTTCCGGGGTATGTTGCCAGCAAGGGGGTGGAAGGCCTGTTACAATTGGAAGCGATTGCGGAAACTTACTGGGCTATTCATCAACAACCACGTAGCGCATGGACGCACGAACTGGACTTGCGGCCTTTTAACGAACCGTTCTAAAAGATTAGGAAATCATTATGAATACTACAATTCAATGGAATTTACAGGGTGGTTATTTCGAAGCGTGTAATTGTGAAACCGCATGTCCGTGTATTTGGTTGCAACCGCCTTCGGAAGGAAATTGCAAATTGCTGGTTGCTTGGCACATCGATTCCGGTCATTTGGGCGACGTTAAATTGGATGGACTCAATGTCGCGTTGGCGTGCTATTCCCCAGGACACATGATGGAGGGGCATTGGCAAGCCGCATTGTATGTAGATGAACGCGCCAGCGAAGCACAGTTCGACGCCGTCACACAAATCTTTGCCGGGAAAGTCGGCGGTCATCCGGCTGTTCTGATGAGTTTTGTCACCGAAGTCTGGGGCATTAAACGCGTTAAAATCGACTACCGGGAGCAAGGCAACCGGCGTGAATTGGTTATTCCAGGCATCGCTCAAGCAACCATCGAAAGCATTGCCGGTATCAAGGGCGGAAACGCAACCATTGAGAATCCACCGTTATGCGTGGTTGCCAGTCATCCGTCAGTGGTGGCGAAATCCAGTCATTACGAGTACCGGGATTATGATAAAGCGTGGAAATTTAGCGAACGTAACGGCTATTACTCACCGTTTACTTATCAACCTTAAGAAAATATTACAGCGGCGCGAATCTGAAATTTCACGATTCGCTCATACTATCGGTCATGACGAAGCATCATTGGTTAACCTGGATTGGTTTGCTTGCGGCGATTACCACCGCATGGCTGTATCTGTTTTATCAGCACGAGCAAATGATGACACTGCCGATGGCGGATATGTGGATGCCGCCTTCCGATGTTTCCGCATGGCAATGGCGGGATTTCGGCTTGGTGTATCTGATGTGGGCGGTAATGATGGCAGCGATGATGTTGCCTTCGGCAACCCCGATGATTCTGGCATATACCCGTATTTGCCGGCAACGCAAGCAAAATGCGCAACTGCTCGCGGCATTGTTTTCGCTTGCTTATTTGCTGATATGGTTATTATTCAGCATTGCATTGACAGTGCTGCAATGGCAACTGCACGGGCTGCGCATTTTGTCACCGATGATGGATAACCAGAGCGAAAGCTTGGCTGCCGTCATTTTTATCGCAGCGGGTACGTATCAATGGCTGCCGGTAAAAGATTTTTTCTTGCAAAATTGCCGCTCCCCGGTGGGTTTCTTACTGACCGAATGGCGTGGCGGCGCAACCGGTTCGATCCATATGGGGATCAAGCACGGCGTGATGTGTGTGGGATGTTGCTGGGCGCAAATGATGATCATGTTTGCGGTTGGTGTAATGAATTTATGGGCAATAGCGTTAATCACAGCACTCGTATTGGTTGAGAAAATTTTGCCTGTATATCAACGGTATTTCTCTCGTGCAGTAGGGGTTTTCTTTGTGGGCTGGGGAATTGGCTTGCTGCTTTAAAAATTTACTATTTGTGGTGGTGTGGCCTAGTTGCAGCTATTCTTGAACTAGTTTACGAAATCGATGCAAACTGTGCCGCGATAAATTGCTCAGCCTGATCTGCTGTTAGCGCCTTGCCATAATAAGAGCCTTGGGCCATATCGCATTGAAATGTTTTCAGCAAATCCAGTTGATCATTATTCTCGACACCTTCGGCGATGATTTTCATACCTAAGCTTTTTCCTATGGCGATGATTGCTTTGGTGATCGAAATGTCATTAGCTTGATGCGGTAAATCCGCGATAAAACTGCGGTCGATTTTTAAGCTGTCCAGCGGGTAACGCTTAAGATAATTCATCGACGAATATCCGGTGCCGAAATCGTCGATCGCGATTAAGAAACCCAGCCGATGTAATTTTTCCAATTTATCGAGTGTTTCTTGAGAATGATCCATTAAAATGCTTTCGGTTAATTCAATGCAGACCGATTGAAACGGTAAAGCTGTTGATTCCACTATGGTAACGATTTTGTCGACGATGTTTGAATCGATTAATTGGCGCCCTGACAGATTGATGTTGATGGCGCCTTCGAATGCGTGACGCTTTCTCCATTGCTGCATTTGCATGCATGCAGTCCGTAAAACGAATTCCCCAATAGGGACAATCAACCCGATTTCTTCGGCGATAGGAATAAAATCCGCAGGATTAATGTAGCCAAGCGCAGGATTGTTCCACCTCAGCAATGCTTCAAAGCCAACAACTTTGTTGGATTGAAGATCTAT
>DJMI01000089.1 GCA_002435335.1 Nitrosomonas sp. UBA6494 | reverse complement strand
CCGGAAACATTGATGATTCACTAACAGGATAAAGTCGAATGTTTCTGAGTTGAAAAAAACCACTGACTTGATTCAGTTGCGCCAGTACTTTGATTCTTTGCGTTTCGGTAGAAACGGTAAAAATACCGTGAGATTTTTTCCAATCGTGAGATCCGAAAAGAGCCGCCGCAGTATGCGGCAAACTCCAATCGTCTTTTTGACCATTATTCTGAACCAACACCAATCTTGCCTGCTGCCAAGATTTTTGACCTAATTTCACATCAGCACTTCTGATCTCTGCCGATAGTTTTAACAGCGTACCGGGTGAGGGTAAAGCTACGTATTGATAAGCACCAACGTTCACTTGTTCGGCAGCGGATTGCAACATCAATCCGTTCTCTGTAATTTCAACTCGGCCGTTTGGAGGCGTCTGTATGTTCCATTTGTCCGTCAATAGATCAGGACCTATCGGCTCATACTGAGCAATCTCTTGATGCGATATGAGAGTAATTGCTGCCAGAACGAAGAAAAGAAAGCAATGGATTCTCAGTTGGCGCATTGGTTAAATTAGATATAAATTCAATACTCTTCCCAACCATCATGCCACAATCTGAACTAGGCGCTCTGCTGAGCAAAGCGCCATGTATCTCTAAAAATATTGCACCATGAGACTGATATAACCTGCAACAAAGATGGCAATCACAATAAAGACAAGCTTTTTCATCGAATTTCCTTTTCTATTGTAGTTGTAAATCAATTGCAATCGTACTACAGTGCTTAAGTAAAACGCATTCAATGGCTTGCCGTCAAGCATTATAGTTTTTCCGCAATCATGCTGAAAGACATCAAGGCAGTCTGATTATTTGCGGGTACAATAACCTCCCAAACCGAGGTTCGATAAGCTATCGCGCAGTTTATGCCTAATAAATGAGCATTTTGAGCCTGTTTTTAACGCCGCAGAGGCAACGCAGATAGTTTTTCAACTGCCTGCTAGGATAATGACTAAAATTTCTTTGTAACTAATATTATGACCATCAAGCACAATACATTGTTAATTCTGGGTTCCGGTCCGGCTGGCTTTACTGCTGCAGTCTACGCAGCTCGCGCCAATCTGCATCCGGTATTGATTACCGGATTGGCGCAGGGAGGACAATTGATGACAACAACCGATGTCGACAATTGGCCTGCCGATGCGATGGGCGTACAAGGCCCTGAGCTGATGGAGCGATTCCAGAAGCACGCCGAGCGCTTTCACACCGAAATTATTTTCGACCATATTCACACTGCAAAATTGACCGAGAAACCAATCACATTGATCGGCGATCAAGGCACCTATACTTGTGACGCGTTAATTATTGCCACCGGCGCATCCGCACAATATCTGGGATTACCCTCAGAAGAAGCATTCATGGGACGCGGCGTGTCCGGTTGTGCAACTTGTGACGGTTTCTTTTATAAAGGCCAGGATGTCGCCGTCATTGGCGGCGGCAACACCGCTGTGGAAGAGGCGCTATATCTTTCTAATATCGCACGCACGGTGACCGTGGTGCATCGACGCGATCAGTTTCGTTCGGAAAAAATCTTGATCGACAAACTGATGGAAAAAACACGTAACGGTAACATTAAATTAGCATTGAACCATGTCTTGGACGAAGTGCTCGGTGATCAATCCGGCGTTACCGGCATGCGCATCAAAAGCACGCTTGACAGCACTATACAAACCATCAGCTTGTCTGGTGTGTTCATTGCTATCGGCCACAAGCCGAATACCGATATTTTCGCTGGTCAACTGGAAATGCAAAATGGTTACATCGTGACACGCAGCGGCAATCAGGGCAACGCAACCGCAACCAGCATCCCTGGAGTTTTCGCTGCGGGAGACGTACAGGATCACATATACCGCCAAGCGATAACCAGCGCCGCCAGCGGTTGTATGGCAGCACTGGATGCAGAAAAATATTTGGACAATCTGAAATAATGCCATTATCTAAGATCTGAGTTAATACAGCGCCACCATGATGGAGAACCACGGTGAAGATAACGATGAAACAGCGTTATTCCGTACCGCCATGCAAGACGTTGCGCCGCTGCCTGTTCCGGATAAGATTACTCACAACGATGCCAAACCGTCTCCATATCCAAGAAAAAAGATTCTTTGCGATGAAATTGCGCCGAATGACTCACTGTCGGATCATATTTCATTTTCCATAGAAGCTGGCGATCCTTGGTCTTATGTGCGCCCTGGTATGCCCCATCAAACATTGAGGCGATTACGCCGCGGCCATTGGAATATTGAGGAAAATCTCGATTTGCACGGATACACACGAGATGAAGCAAGGCAGCAATTAAGCGCGTTTCTTAATCACTGTGTGCAACAGAAAATGCGGTGTGTACGAGTCATACACGGCAAAGGATTAAGCTCGTTAAACCGCGAACCGGTACTAAAAACCCGAATAGGAAATTGGCTGATACAACGCACTGAAGTACTGGCTTTTTGTCAGGCAAAACCAGAAGACGGCGGCGGCGGTGCGGTATTAATTTTGCTTAAAACTATTGGCGCATAAATTCGCACCGCACTCTCATAGGGAAGAATGCGATTCTTTCGGAAAAGCTTCCTCGAATCGGCTCTGACAATCAATGCACCGCTGCGCGGAGGGATAGGCAAGCAATCGCTCAAAGCCGATTTCATTCCCGCAATCAATGCAATCACCGAAATCCAATTCGCTTAAATATCGCATTGACATTTCCAATTCTCGCATTTCGTTGATCTGTCGATCAATCAACGCGGTATCTATGTCATCCGGAATATTATTCAAGTACTCGGTAAGCTCCTCGGCACTGATATCCTGCGTATGTGCCAATTCATCGCGTATTTCATGTTGGAGCTCCAAATAGCGTTTCTGTAATGCTGCTTTTAATTGCATCAATTGATGTTCAGTAAAATCTGCCATTACGTGTCCTTCCAAAAGATTTTTGCATACTATCCGAAGTAACTTTTTAGCGTTTGATGGAAATCAAACCAATATGGTTCAATCTTCAGCAAACTCAGGCTCAGCTATTTATCCGACATGGTCGTGATAAACGCATTGGCTTCGTTGATCGAATGCTCCATGGAAGCAATCAGCGTCGAAACATCGGATTTAATCGCTCCCAATTCACCTTTGAGTGACGCAATAGCACGAGCATTGAGATTATGTTTAAGAAACATGACATGATCTTGGAATACGCGCAAAATAGGCTCCATTTTACTTTCCGCTTCTTTCATCGATGCAATCAATTGGCGGTAATGCGCTTGCGTGCTTTCCAATTTCTTCTGGCTGCTTTGTTTCAAAGAGACGTTACTATATTGTGTAATTTCTTGTTTCCACTCAGCAAATAAAGCCTCGGAAACACTCTCAATATCGGCAATTCGACTTCTGACTTCATCCGCTTTACTGACACTGGCTTCATAGGTATCGTTAAGACGCTTGTAAGTAGCTTCCAGATCGCCACCTTGAAAATTCGTAACGGCAGTGAAATGTTCCAATGCCGATTTAAACTGCTCCTTGGTTTCCTGTTGCGTATCGCGCGCCTTCTCTACTCGATACACCATCACATCCCGTTTCGGAATACCGATTTTCTCCAAACCCTCCAGGTACACAGTCGAACAGGCCGTCAACATCAGCAACAGCAAAAGAAACAGCAAGCGATTCAAATAAGTCATTGTCATCTCCAAGAAGGTTTAAATTTAAATATTTAGAGACCTTTGCACGGTGTCATGAGCGGTACGAGAATAAGGCAAAAATTTGCGAAAAAGCGGAGTTTACACGGGGTAAATGAGCATTTTTCGCGAATTTTTAACGCAATTATCGTGCCGCGTAGTAACCGTGCAAAGGTCTCATTTAGTTTGGGTAATTTCATCAACGTAATACGCCTCGCCGCAACAATTGTCGAGCCACTTTCAAACCCCACAGAATCGGGTGGCGACGCAGCAACGGTGTGACTTCGACGCGCACTCCAGTGTGCCGTTCGATTTTCCAGGCAGCGTAGTCGACACTGTTGTTAAAAGTCAGTGTGGCTTTTGCTAACCGCAAAATCGATAAAACACGCCCCTGCCAGCGGCGCAAGCGCCAACGTCCAAGTGCTTTCCTTCGTTTGATCGGATCAGTCAAGCACCGATAATATCCCGCTTCCTGTTTTTCCAGAACCGATGTGAGTAGCGGGTAGGCAGCTTCAGTCAATCGCACAAATGCTGCTAAATTGGCTTGCGCCAAATGGCGCGCGCGCGTCTCTTTTTCCGCACGCAGTTCGGCAGCGTAGGTGAGCATCAGGCAGCGCGTCCAAATATCTTCGACATTGAGCGTCTCGTCTTCAAGTGCGGGCACCCCGGATTTGAGGAAAGTGATCACCGATAAAGCAATTGCTTCATGGATGCGCTGCTGAGAGCAGCTATCGCGCACAAACAGCAACCGCGATGGTTGTGCAAACCGCGCCCAAATATAGGAGTGAAACCAGATTGTGGCGCCACGCTCGAAATCGGACAGTGACAACACCGCGTATTTGGCGCGCAATATCCTCCCTTGATGCATCACTTCGATATAAAAAACGTTCGGCGGCAACCATGCATTCAGCAATCCCAAGTAACGCTTGGGATACGCAGTGCCGTAATCGCCTACGATGGCATATAGATCAACAATCCCTTCATCGAGGCTGCATGCGGAATGCAGGCAAGAACCGTACAACAATACCGCATCAAGCGATTCACCGAAGCGTGTTTTCAAGGATTCGATCAATGGCACAAAATCAGGTGACACCGATTCACCGCACTCCGTAGCAACTTCACTGATCAGTTCCTCCGGCAATTGTGCAGGAGGTGTTAAACGTATGTCATTCATCTGGCTAGAGCACTAAGAAATGCACCGGATCGGTTGCCGTTATTCGCAAGAGGCCTTGCGTGCCGTTGCAACGGTACAATTCACCGTCGACGATAAACTCGTCATCCATTTGCAAGGTTAAACCAGTGGTATTATGACTGAAATAACCGTCTTTTTCCTGCAGTACGTGACCATTGCCTGAAATCATCGGCCAAAGTGAACGCCACAACCGCTTGCACTGCTGATCGACCAACGTAACATGCAGCGGTGCCGACTCCTTACCCCAATACGGACGGATATTAAGCAACAAACAATCCAGCGCACTGACCTGCGCAAATAAATAAGTGCCTTGATAGATTCGTCCGCTCGCATCCGTCATCGTCATCGTCACCGGCGCCCATTCGCTTTGCTGACGTCCCAAAATCATTCCGCTTATCATGCCGAACAACGAGCGCAGCATAATTAAAGCCGTGAATATGCTACCCGTAATACCGATTTGCTTAACTGGACTGCGGGAAAATTTGACACCCCTGGCAACTAAACCTACGGCAAAAAACATGCCGTAAAGCGCCGACATCCCATTCTGCTCGATACACAACGCCGGACGCTGCACCGACTTGGGATCGGATGGTTTACGCAAATAATCGCGTAAACGCCGAATAATCTGCTCTGGCTTTCCCTTCATACCGAGATCCAACGGCGTCATGTTGGTGGTGCCGCCTGGTACGACCATGACCAGTGGCCAAGCTTGCGGTACCAGCAAAGTGAACAAATGACCGAGAATAGCGTGCGTTGTACCATCACCTGCGACGATTACCAGCAAATCGATATCTTCCCGGATCAAGCGCTCGATCGCTGTTTTGAAGCTGATCGTATCACTGGCTTCGCAAATCAGCATGCCGGGTATCTCTTCCAGCGCTTGCCGGATGACTGCCTTGCGCTTTCGCACTTGACCACCCAACGGATTGAACAGACAGCCGATTTTGGCTGTTCCGGCTTGCAACCGGGTAATCCTGATTTGTAATGTCATTAGGGCATCTCTAAAAATTCAGAGTTTTAAACAAGACGAGGCGAGAATAAAAAATATTGACGCAGCATATAATTGATATGTAAGGAAATATTTTTTGTTAACAACGAAGTATTGTGACAAAATATGAATTTTTAGGGATGCCCATTAAGGATGAGAGAAAGGTTTATGCCAATGGAAAAGGCTTTCTCAAATCGATTGGCGCACGTGTAAAAATTCTGACGGCAAGGATGTCTCGATCCCGTGCCGGATCGATATCTTGCAGCCAGGATGTCAAGGTGCCTCCTGCCTGCTTGATGCGCCAAGCCAATAAAATTCGCCATCCAAGAATTCCGGTCGAGATTAAATGCCAGAATACAACCATATATAGTCCTAAATCCGGTCGTCCGATCAACCAGCCATAAGTCAGAAACAGCATGTTCGGATTGCGCCGTGCGGTGATCAGTCGATTGAACGAATCCAATTTACGCCAAATGAACATATCGAACGAAGCCAGCGAGAATTGGAATGCGCCTTCGCAAAAACGCCCGCCGACGTAGCCGATCATCATCAATGTCATGAAAAACCACAGCGCCGGTATTTCAAATTGCGTACCGATCAATCCGGCGCCCCAGGCAATGTACCACAGTGGCGGATGCACAATATCCAAGCCGTGATCCAATACATCGCCGATGCGGCTTGATGTCACCGTCACGCGCGCCAGTTTGCCGTCGACGGTATCCAAAAAGGTCATGAACCAACCCATCAGCAAACCGATGGCAAACCAGCCGGCCCAGAACGCCAAACCGGCCAGGACAGCAAGCACGATACTCAAATACGTAACATGGTTTGGTTGCCAGCCTTGCCGCACGCAATATTGCGTTGCCCAAAAAGCCGGTACCGGCCAAACCCACTTGGTGACGAAATCGGTCACACCTTTGTATGAACCGTCAAACAATTCTTGTTCCAGCAACCGCTTATTTTGCTCACTCACCGGCAGAATATAGGGCGGATCCTTTTTTTTAAGATTTTGTTGCACGTCGATTTTCAAATCGCTCAAACCGATACGTGGGAGCGTTAGCATGGCGAATTTATAATTCTGATCCTGGTTACTGTTCAAATTACGCAACAACTGCGGCGCATAGCTGCCATCAGTGCGGACCGCGGCAGGACAACCATCGTCGCTATAGAGCGCAACCTTTTTGTCTAAACCCAGCAGAGCGGACAACACGCGCGCATCGAACAGAAAATTGGCATTGAGAAATACCGCATCCGCACTGACGGGAATTTTCTCGACGTCGTCGGCAAATGCGATGGCTTCCTTGCCTTGCAGCATGCGGTGCAAACGCTCGCGCCCGGTCAATCCCCAAATGGTTATTTCGCTATCACCGAAAATATGAATATAAGTTGTAGTCGACATGTGTAGTGGATGTGGTAATTGGCTTGAATAGATAACCAGCGATTGATTCGACAATAGGATTGGATTATAGGGTACGCCGGTTGATCTTGGCAAAATCAATGAGATTTGGCGGCAAAAGAATTTCGGATCATTGAATTTTTGCTTGCAACCGCTTCCGGCATACGGATGAATACGCTATAGTCGAAACATTAACTCCATACTGAAAAACAAAAGGAACAATTCATGGCACATTGGTTTGAGAATAATTCGTTATCGATCGGGCGCACGCCATTGGTGCGCCTGAACCGGGTCACCGACGGCGCACAAGCGCTGGTGCTGGGGAAAATCGAAGGACGTAATCCGGCTTATTCGGTGAAATGCCGCATCGGCGCCGCGATGATCGACGCCGCCGAACGCGATGGTTTACTGGGTTCCGGCAAGGAAATCGTCGAACCGACCAGCGGCAATACCGGTATCGCGCTGGCGTTTGTTGCGGCTGCGCGCGGTATTCCGCTGACGCTGACAATGCCGGAAACGATGAGTATGGAGCGGCGTAAATTGCTGGTGGCATTGGGTGCCAAGCTGGTGCTGACGGAAGGCGCGCGCGGCATGAGTGGCGCAATCGCCAAGGCGGACGAAATCGTCGCTTCAGATCCGGGGCATTATGTGTTGCTGCAACAGTTCAAGAATCCCGCCAATCCTGCGATTCACGAAAAAACCACTGGCCCGGAAATCTGGGACGATACCGACGGCGCTGTCGATATTTTCGTCGCGGGTGTTGGCACCGGCGGCACCATAACTGGCGTTTCCCGTTACCTCAAGCAAACCAAGGGTAAAGCCATCACCACGGTGGCAGTTGAACCTTCCGCCAGCCCGGTGCTGACGCAAAAACGCGCCGGCGAAACGTTGACTCCGGGACCACATAAGATTCAGGGCATCGGCGCAGGGTTCGTGCCGGACAATTTGGATCTGTCGCTGGTGGATGAGATCGAACAAGTCAGCAACGAAGACGCCATTATGTACGCTCGCCGCCTGGCACGCGAGGAAGGCATCCTGGCCGGTATTTCGTGCGGCGCTGCGGTGGCTGCCGCGGTTCGTCACGCAAAACAACCGCAGAATGCGGGCAAGACTATCGTAGTGATTTTACCGGACTCGGCGGAACGCTATCTCAGCAGCATTCTGTTCGAAGGTTTATTTGACGCACAAGGTTTGGCAACAACGTGAACGATAACAAGAATACGCGCGACTTGCTGTTGCGCAGCACCTATCTGGACGTGGACAGCATCGTTGCCGAACTGCGCGCGCTAAGGCTGGCGTCGCTGGAAAGTCGCAATCGTCATGATCGGCCGCCGCGCTTGCCGTCGCGCCGGATTCTGGCGGACGTTGCAGAAGGCTTAAGCGCAGCGATGTTCCCGAACCGGCTCGGCTCTTCGGAACTCGCCGACGAAGGTGTCGACCATTATGTCGGCCATACCTTGAATATGACGTTGCGCGAATTGATGGTGCAAATCCAGCACGAATTGCATTACAACTCCGGACTGGAAGTGCTTGACGACGAAGACCGCGTCAAATCGGTCGCGATTACGCAAGCATTCGCCAAACAATTGCCGCAAATCCGGCGCCTGCTCGAATCAGACATCAAGGCCGCGTACGAAGGCGATCCGGCAGCGCGCAACATCGACGAAGTGCTGGTTTGCTATCCCGGCATCCGGGCGATCATGCTCTACCGCTTGGCGCACGTGCTGCACGGACTGGGCGTACCGCTGATCGCGCGCATGATTTCCGAGATCGCGCACTCGGCTACCGGTATCGAAATTCACCCCGGTGCGCAAATCGGCGGCAGTTTCTTTATCGACCACGGCACTGGCGTGGTGATCGGCGAAACCGCCATCATCGGCCAGAACGTTCGTTTGTATCAGGCGGTGACACTGGGCGCGAAACGCTTTCCCGTCGACGAGAACGGCGCGCTGATCAAAGGCAACCTGCGCCACCCGATCGTGGAAGACGATGTGGTGATCTACGCCGGTGCGACGATTCTAGGCCGTATCACCATCGGCCGCGGCTCGACCATCGGCGGCAACGTCTGGCTCACGCACAGCGTACCGCCCGGCAGCAACATCTCGCAAGCGCAATCGCCGCAGTAACTATCCGAAAGCCGCACATGCACTGGATGTTTCCTATCAATTCCTCGTCTTCCGGTTGAATCCCATGACAACGAATAAAATCACTCTCACTCTCGAAGATGCCAAGAAAATCGCGGCAGGCGCGGAAGCAGAAGCCAAGCGCAACAACTGGCCGGTCGTCATCGCCATCGTCGACGACGGTGGCCATCTGCTTTATTTACAGCGCCTGGACGACACGCAATACGGCAGCGTCAACGTCTCCATCGAAAAAGCCCGTGCCGCCATCGCCTTCCGTCGCCCGACCAAAATCTGGGAAGAACATATTTCGGAAGGACGATTGCGCTATTTGAATCTACCCGGAACGCTGCCTATCGAAGGCGGTTTGCCGATCACCGTCGGAAATCAATTCGTCGGTGCCATCGGTGTCAGTGGCGTACGTTCGTTTGAAGATGCACAGATTGCGCAGGCTGGGATCAATGCCTTGTTCTGAAACTTTTCTGATCAGTTGGTTATAAGGCTGATGCAAACAAATCATGCACATCCGCAGCGGTAATTTCCACGGTGATGAAATCGCCCGGTTGCGCATTTTGAGCACCTTCGACGTACACTAATCCATCAATTTCCGGTGCATCGGCGCTGCTGCGAGCGATGACTTGCCCATCATCAATCTCGTCGACCATCACGGTAATGCGGCTGCCGATTTTCTGCGCCAAACGCTGATGGCTGATTTCTTGCTGCAGTTGCATAAAGCGTGCACGGCGCTCTTCTTTGACTTCCTCCGGTACCGCATCGGGTAGTTGATTGGCGGCAGCGCCTTCTACCGGCGAGTACGCAAAACAGCCAACGCGATCGAGTTGTGCTTCCTGCAGGAAATCGAGTAATTCCTCGAATTCCGATTCCGTTTCTCCGGGAAAGCCGACGATGAAGGTACTGCGTAGCGTCAGTTCAGGACAAATTTCACGCCAGCGACGGATGCGTGCCAAATTGTTTTCCGTGTTGGCAGGGCGCTTCATTGCTTTGAGGATGCGCGGGTTGGCGTGCTGAAACGGCACATCCAGGTAGGGCAGGATTTTGCCTTCAGCCATCAGAGGAATCACTTCATCGACATGCGGATACGGATAAACATAGTGCAGTCGCACCCACACACCTAGCGATCCCAACGCATTTGCCAATTCGGTCAAGCGGGTTTTAACCGGACGGCCATGCCAGAAACCGGTACGGTATTTCACATCGACGCCGTAGGCACTGGTATCTTGCGAAATGATCAGCAATTCCTTCACACCGGCGTTAACCAAATGTTCGGCTTCCTGCATCACCTCATGTATCGGCCGGCTGACCAGATCGCCGCGCATCGACGGAATGATGCAAAAAGTGCAGCGATGATTGCAGCCTTCGGAAATCTTGACATAGGCATAGTGCCGAGGCGTTAAGCGGATACCTTGCGGTGGAATCAGACTGGTGAACGGATCGTGCGGTTGCGGTAAATGCTGATGAATCGCCGCCATTACTTCCGGTAGTGCATGCGGCCCGGTCACCGAGAGTACTTGCGGGTGCGCACGTTTGACCACTTCGCCGTCTTCTTTGGCGCCCAAACACCCCGTTACGATCACTTTACCGTTTTCCGCCAACGCTTCGCCGATGGCATCGAGCGATTCCTCCACCGCGCTGTCGATAAACCCGCAGGTATTGACCACCACCAGATCGGCGTCTTCGTAAGACGGCGAGATGGCGTAGCCTTCGGCGCGCAACTGTGTCAGAATTTGCTCGGAATCGACCAATGCCTTGGGGCAACCCAGGGAAATGAAGCCGACTTTTCGTTCGGATGATTTGGATGATGGCATGAACTTCGATAATGCAACAGAAATAAAACGCAAATTTTAGCTGATAACGCACCTTCGGCGCTTTAATCTTTAGAAAAGAATGAGCATGAAAAATCTATCAACTTGGTGGCTGTGGCGATTTTTGATTGGTATTGCACTCAGTGCGCCGTGGCCGGTATTGGCGCAAGTGGATTGTGCTGCATTGCCTAAGTGGGTTGAGCTTAACGACCAACTACAGCTCAACCAGCAGCATGTGTTTTGCGGTGAATGGCACAACAATCGTCCCAAAGGTTTTCATGCCCGGCCCGGTGGTGATACTCCAGCACCAATCACACATTTGAAACTGCAAACCAAACCCAACGCTGCTGGAATTTACACTATACGCTGGACATACAAAAATCATCCTCAACAGGAAAAATTCTCTTCGATGTTTCCTGATCAGTGTACTGCGGCGCAAATCGTACAATCGATCGCTTTTGCAGCAACACATGGCAAATTGCAATGCCCATCCGGCTCACCCAACTGGGCGCAATGCGGACACAATGGGCCAGCCGATGACTCTCTTTCATCCGGACAATATTGCAGTTTTAACGGCACGCGCTTTACCATAGCATTTGCACCGCCGATTGCAGGAAAAATCAATACCGCTTTTCCTATTTTCGAATGATCGCATCGCCGATATGGCCCGGTTATAACCCCAATGACCCGGTACATCAGACAGTGCGGGCGTACTTAACGATGGATATTCAAGCAAGTCCGGAAGCTGCGCAGGAGTTATTAGAAAAAATTGCTGCCGTGCGTAGCGGCAGCTTGCCTAGCTGGGAGCGGCTTGGTAACGCTTATTGTTTATCGGTATTTCCGGATCATGCGGTGATTGAAGATGATTACAGCAAAGAACCTGGCGCAAGTTGCCAAGTTGAACTACCTCTATTTGTTACAGCGATACAAGCTTGGCTGCAAGCGATAACTAATTCGTGATCAATCAATTTTCTTTAAGCAGGCGTGAAGCGAGCCGCGTCGATGATCGACCATAGATGAAAAATACCAGCAATCACTGCCGGAATGATCAGTACCCAGAAAAAATACCCCAATCCAGTGATTACAAAAAACAACAAGGCGGGAAAAATCCTCCCCTGTACCAATTGACCTAATCCCGGAATAAAAAAACTGCATACCGCAGCCAACACATTGCCGCCTGATCCTTGTCCTACCATTGCTACTCCTGTTTACGATCGCATTCGAATGTCGAGCTTTTCTGTGCAGCATGCTCGTAATCGATGCCTATCATATCACCGGCCATTTTCTTTTCGCGAATTTCTTCCAAGTTTCCCAGCGCATTGATACGTTCCGCCGTATCGCGGATCAATTCATCCAGTTTTTTGGCCGATTTGGGAGACAGGGTTTTGCTGTTTTCGATTTCCAAAGTGAAATACTGTAAGTTGTTCAGAAAGTTACCGGTAATATCTTGCACCGTGCGCATCGTGGCTTTCAAGATTCTCAATTTTTCTTTCTGAATCTCGGTATCTTTCGCCGATTGCAAATTTGCCAATTGCGCTTGGTGCAATTTCCGGTTTTGGTTACGCTGTTTCAATGCCATGATAGCAACTACCCAGATCGCGCCCAAGGTTAGCGCCCGATTGGAATAAACAATTAGCATGGAAACATCCCCCGGTGGGGGCGGAGATCCGAAATAACCAAGGATAACCAATAAAGTACAAATGCATGCCGTGATTACAGTAAAGCGATTTTCTGGTGATTTTAACGACAGCAAAACTACAACAATATAAGGAATGCCAGTAACGATTCCGAGTGGTACGTGGAGATCGATCAGCAAAATGACCAATGCAATAAACCCGCACGCCAGATATATGATTGGATGTGTTGCTTCCTTCCTTTGAATTGTTTCCAGGTTGATCATGCCTACATCTCCCCATCAATTTATCCTACATAACTATATCAAATTCAATAGCCATTTTATTAAAAATGATAATCATTGCTTTGATTTCACCAACAATTCCGTTGCTTCTTTCAATAAAAACGCCAAAAAAGCTTTTGCTACACTCGATAGTCGCTTATGCTTGCGATGCACCACATACCAATAGCGAACAATCGGAAATCCTTGCACGTCGAGAATTTTCAATCGCTCCATTTCCAGTTCCAGTTCGGCGGTATGCTTCGACATAATGCCCAGTCCCATCCCGGCTTGCACCGCTTGCTTGATCGCCTCAGTAGTATCCGTTTCCATGCCTTTATTGATTTTGATACCGTGCTCAGAAAAAAAACGTTCCATCGCGCTGCGCGTACCAGAGCCGGATTCGCGCACCAGAAAAATTTCCTGCGCCAATCGCTCTACCGGTATATGCTGTTCTCGACATAGCGGATGATCTGGAGGCGCCACCACCACCAACGGATTTTCCATGAATGATTCGCTGTCGATATCGAGATTTTCCGGCGGTTGTCCCATGATCGCCAGATCGATCAAGTTATCTGTCAATTGCTTCAGTACCGTTTCACGGTTTGAAACGTTCAGACTTACGGTAACACCCGGGTAGCGCTGACAAAATTTGGCCAACAAATGCGGTGCGAAGTAATTGGCGGTGGTGACAACGGCTATACTCAATTTGCCGCGCTCCATTCCTTTCAATTCGTCCAGAGCGACCTCCATATCGGCCAGTTGCTGTGCAATGGCGCGACTGTATTGATACAACTCATGCCCGGCTTCAGTGAGAAAAATTCGTTTACCGAGTTGCTCAAACAGCGGTAAACTAATGTTGTCTTCCAATTGCTTTATCTGCATGGAAACAGCAGGTTGAGTCAAATGGAGTTCATCGGCGGCGCGCGAGTAGCTCAGATGCCGGGCAACCGATTCAAATACTTTAAGTTGGCGTAGCGTAACATGCAGCATACATTGATTGACCTAGTTTTATAAGTATTACCTTATCATAAATATCAGAATTATTGATTTGTTCTTATGGTTTAATCAAGTTATAGTTCGTTTCAATGATTTGAGAAGTCTAACAAAGTAGTTTTATGACAGTCGTCATTTTTGTAACGCAACTTCTGCTCACTTCCGGTTGCAGCATCGTTTGGAATTGAATGGAATTTAACTGGAGAAAATATCATGGCAGTAAAAATATATAATGCTGGTGTAAAGGAATATCGACAAACTTACTGGACCCCTGATTACACACCACTGGATACAGACATTCTGGCATGTTTTAAAATCACACCACAACCAGGCGTACCTCGTGAAGAAGTAGCAGCTGCAGTAGCTGCAGAATCTTCTACAGGCACATGGACTACCGTGTGGACCGATTTGCTAACTGATTTGGATTACTACAAAGGACGTGCATACAAAATCGAAGACGTCCCTGGAGATGACACTTGTTTCTATGCTTTCGTAGCTTACCCGATTGATCTTTTTGAAGAAGGATCCGTGGTTAACGTACTGACTTCATTGGTTGGTAACGTATTTGGATTTAAAGCCCTGCGCGCACTGCGCCTGGAAGATGTTCGCTTCCCGATTGCCTACGTCAAAACCTGTGGCGGACCTCCAGCCGGTATTCAAGTGGAACGTGACCGTTTGAACAAATATGGCCGCGCGTTGTTAGGTTGCACCATTAAACCAAAATTGGGCTTGTCGGCTAAAAACTATGGCCGTGCTGTGTATGAATGTTTGCGTGGCGGTCTGGATCTGACCAAAGACGATGAAAACGTTAACAGCCAACCGTTCATGCGCTGGCGCGATCGTTTCGAATTCGTGATGGAAGCCGTGCATAAAGCAGAACGTGAAACCGGAGAACGCAAAGGCCACTATCTGAATGTTACCGCGCCAACCCCTGAAGAAATGTACAAACGCGCCGAGTTTGCTAAGGAATTAAATGCACCGATTATTATGCATGATTACTTGACAGGCGGCCTAACAGCCAATACCGGGTTAGCGAACTGGTGCCGTAATAACGGAATTCTGTTGCACATTCACCGCGCTATGCATGCTGTACTCGATCGCAACCCTCACCATGGCATTCATTTCCGCGTATTAACTAAGGTACTCCGTTTATCGGGTGGTGATCACCTGCATTCCGGTACCGTAGTCGGTAAATTGGAAGGCGATCGTGCAGCAACCCTCGGCTGGATTGATACCATGCGCGATGAATTCATTAAAGAAGACCGTAGCCGTGGCTTGTTCTTCGATCAAGATTGGGGTTCTATGCCGGGTGTGTTCCCAGTTGCTTCGGGTGGTATTCACGTATGGCACATGCCAGCCCTAGTCTCGATTTTTGGTGATGATGCTTGCTTGCAATTCGGTGGCGGTACTTTAGGTCACCCTTGGGGTAACGCAGCCGGTGCAGCCGCAAACCGCGTTGCATTGGAAGCCTGTGTAGAAGCGCGTAACCAAGGTGTTGAAATCGAGAAGGAAGGCAAAGCGATTCTTACGAAGGCAGCGAAGAGCAGCCCAGAACTCAAAATCGCCATGGAAACATGGAAAGAGATTAAGTTCGAGTTTGATACGGTTGATAAGCTCGACATAGCCCACAAGTAAGCAATTTTGACCAAAGAAGAAAAGCGAATAGTTATATAGCTTTTCTTCTTCATCTCCCTAAAAATGAGGAATAAATAATGAGCGAAGTAATAGATTACAAATCACGCGTCAGTGATCCGGCAAGTCGTAAGTTTGAAACATTTTCCTACCTGCCTGCAATGTCTGACAAAGATATCAAAAAGCAAGTGCAGTATTTAATTAGCAAAGGCTGGAATCCAGCCATCGAACATACAGAACCTGAGTATGTAATGGATTCCTACTGGTATATGTGGAAACTGCCTATGTTTGGTGAAACTGATGTAGACCGCGTGCTGGCAGAAGCTGCTGCGTGTCATAAAGCCAACCCGAATAATCATGTTCGTTTAATTGGCTACAACAATTTTAACCAATCACAAGGTACCGCCATGGTGATTTACCGCGGCAAGACTGTTTAAGTAACAACGGGGTTCGAACCCGCAAGACCCCCTTCTCCCTTAAACAGGGCAGGGGGTTTTTTTTCACCGGAATTTCGATTGCAATTAATCGAGGGCATCTCGATAAAGACTGTTTCTATAGGAGTCTGTCATGAGCACTATCATTGATCAATATCGCATCAAAAAAGAACCTTATTACCATCCCGTCGCGGATGAAGTGAAACTCTACGAAGCCGCTTATTCGGTCCGCATGCCGATGATGCTGAAAGGTCCGACCGGTTGCGGTAAAACCCGCTTCGTCGAATACATGGCGTGGAAACTGAAAAAGCCGCTGATCACCGTCGCTTGTAACGAAGACATGACCGCATCCGATCTAGTCGGACGTTTTCTGCTAGATGCTAATGGCACGCGCTGGCAAGACGGTCCGCTCGCAGTAGCCGCACGTTACGGTGCCATCTGCTATCTCGACGAAGTCGTGGAAGCACGCCAGGATACCACCGTAGTGATTCATCCGTTGACCGATAACCGCCGCGTATTGCCGCTGGAAAAAAAAGGCGAGTTGGTCCAAGCGCACGAGGATTTTCAGATTGTCATCTCCTACAACCCTGGCTATCAAAGCTTGATGAAGGATTTGAAGCAATCGACCAAGCAACGTTTCGGCGCGCTCGACTTTAACTACCCGAGCCATGACATTGAAAGCGAAATCGTCGCGCACGAATCCGGTGTGTCGACCGACGTCGCAGATAAACTGGTATCGATCGCCGAACGCGCGCGTAACCTCAAGGGGCATGGATTGGATGAGGGCATTTCCACACGGATGCTGATTTACGCCGGCAGCCTGATCGCCAAAAAAGTCGACGCGCATGCAGCTTGCCGCGTAGCCTTAGTGCGACCGATCACCGACGATCCGGATATGCGCGACGCGCTGGATGCGGCTGTCAGCACGTTCTTTAATTAAAAGCTTCTATCAGCGAATATGTTGATTGTTCTGAAACGTAAATAGGTGCTGCCATGAGTATCAATCTGGACGATTACAAAGAATTGCTCGAGGATCTGGAGCCGGAATCGATTGAGTTGCTCCATCATGCCTGGCCTGAAGCGACTAAAACTTTTTCAGCGCGGGGACTCGATAACTATCTGAAAGGTGCATCCGCGATCCGTGGATTAGGGCGCGGGCGCAGTTTAGTAGACTGCTGGATCGACGAAACACCATTGGTCGCTAAGGAAATCGGTGAAGATATTATCAGCGATCTGGCAACCACCGTGCTTTCACTCGCCTCAAGGACATCGGGCGCTGTGATCGAACTGGTGTTAGCCACCGCCCCGACTGCCGCCAAACGTTTAGGCGATACACAGTTGTTCCAGAATTACCTGCAATTCCTGAATACGTTGATTGCCCAGGCGCCACGTGGTATGCGTCCCATGCTCAGCAAACTGGATATTCTATTCGGGCAACTAACCCTTGGTGGCCTGCGCCGCTGGGCTATGTGGGGCGCGCACGCGCATCGCACCGATTACGAAGAGCAAATCAAATACTTTGGCCTGGAATCCAAGGAATCGCTCGCGGTTTTGCAGAAAGAACGTAAAGGCACGTTGTTCGTTGATGTGCAACGCCGTATCAATATGTATCTACGCGCCTTGTGGGCACGCGATTTCTTTATGAAGCCGACTTCCGGCGACTTTGAAACACGTGAAGGCTACAAACCGTTCATCGAAAACTATTTTATTCACCTGCCCGATGCTTACGATGCGTTCGGCGATGTGTCGGCGACCGAAGTCTATCGCGCCGCCGCCGCGCATGCTGCCGCGCATTTGGTCGAAACCAGGCAACCGATTTCCGCGGAAAGCTTGAATCCGCTGCAAATGGCGATGATTTCCGTGATTGAGGACGCGCGTGTCGAAGAACTATCGATTCGCCGTTTTCCCGGGCTGCGCAAAACCTGGTCGGTATTGCACGACGCCACCCCGGACATGAACGCCACCATGGGTGGCTATCTGAACCGCCTGGCGCGCGCCCTGCTCGATCCGGATTATAAAGACAAGGATCCGTGGATCGTCGAAGGCCGCAAACTATTCAAAGCCGCGCATGACAAACTCAATAGCCACAAAACATCGTGGGACATTGGCGTGCAACTGGCGCATAGCTTCATGGACAAGAAAATCCCGTTCAATCCGCGGACCGACGTGCTCACCGCGCCGTACCGCGACGACAACCGCTATTTCTGGGAGTTCGAGGAATTCGATTTCAACAAATCGCTATCCGCCGGTTACGATGCGCCGAAACAAGTGCGCAAATACGTCAATGTGATGGAATTTGCCAACGAACTCGACGTTGAAACCGCCGGTGACGACGCAGAGGAAATTTGGGTCATGGGCACCGAATTCTTCCCATACGAAGACATGGGCGTATCGTACAACGATATGGAAGGCAAAGAACCGGTATCAGCGCCCTACCACTATTCCGAATGGGATTACCAAATCCAATTGGAACGCCCGGATTGGGCTACGGTGCAGGAAAAGCGTGCGAAACTTGGCGACATGCAATGCATCGACGATATCGCCAACCAATACAAACGCGAAATTCAGCGTATGAAATTCCTGCTCGACGCGATGCAGCCGCAAGGCACGCGCCGCATTCGCAAGCTCGAAGACGGCGACGAAATCGACATCAACGCCGCGATTCGCTCGATGATCGACATTCGCATGGGCATGCAACCCGACCCGCGCATCATGATGCGCTCGGTGCGCAAAGTGCGCGACATATCCGTGCTAGTGCTGCTCGACTTGTCGGAATCGACCAACGAAAAAGTCGCCGGACACGACTACTCCGTGCTCGACCTGACACGTCAGGCGACAGTATTGCTCGCCAACGCGATCAACAAAATCGGCGACCCGTTCGCGATCCACGGCTTCTGCTCCGACGGACGCCACGACGTCGAATACTTCCGCTTCAAGGACTTCGACCAGCCGTACGACGAAATCCCCAAAGCAAGACTGGCCGGAATGACCGGGCAACTGTCGACCCGCATGGGCGCCGCGATGCGCCACGCCACGCACTACCTGAAACTACAGAAATCGGCGAAAAAACTGCTGCTGGTCATCACCGACGGCGAACCGGCGGATGTCGACGTACGCGACCCGCAATACCTGCGCCACGACACCAAGAAAGCCGTCGAAGAAGCCGGCCGCTCAGGAATCCTCACCTACTGCATGAGCTTGGATCCGCGTGCGGATCAATACGTATCACGGATTTTTGGTGAACGTAATTATCTGGTGGTGGATCATGTGGAACGATTGCCGGAGAAACTACCGGTGTTGTATGCGGGGTTGACGAGGTAAAGATTAATTTATCATATTTCTTTTAGCTATATATAATTATGTGATATAAATCAATCGACATGCAAGAAACAAGGGGTCACATCTTGACATCACTCTTCGCGGTGAATTCTTATTCCAAGAGCACCCCTATTTGAAAGCACGGTTGACTGGAATAACGCCAGGAACTCCAACATTCCCGTCAGCTATCCACAACATAAATTCGGCCTTAATTCAGCGTTTAACTTTAATCACCATAATGAAACCGGCAAGCGATAATCACCAGCTCGGCATCGTTGGCGCGATACACCAAGCGGTTCACTTCATCAATGCGCCGCGACCAATAACCGGTTAAGTCGCCTCGCAGCGGCTCAGGTTTGCCGATGCCGGTAAACGGATCGCGTGCTGCTGCGGTAATCAGTAGATTGATGCGCTTCAGTGTTTTTTTATCCTGGTCTTGCCAATACAAATAATTTTCCCAGGCATCGGGAACAAACCGGATAATCCGCAAAATCAGCCTTCCATGTCGGACTCGTGCAGCGAATGCTCCTGAGCCATTCCGGCTTTGTCTTGCGCAATCGCCCGGGCCAAGGCCGCGGCATTTGCCGGATTACCGGTCAGGTGCAGCGTTTCCATGATGCTGTTGTAACTGTCGAGCGACATCACCACAGCATCGCCTTCCGCATCGCGGCGGCTGATGATGGTTACGCCCGCGTCTTGAACCACCTCGTCCAATATCGCTTTAAGTGAGTTGCGCGCATAGGTATAAGTGACAACTTTCATATCAGATCCATTAATATGCACAATAAGTTGATCAAGTATAATCCGGTAGACAGCACATTACAATTGACTATCTATTCAAATAATCACGGAAAGAGCAAAAACCAGGGATTACAACTTGACATCGCATTACGCAAAGATAAGTAGCAGTGCACGATACATCACGCTAGATTGCTGCGAGCAGTTAGGATAAACCCGCGCTATCAGGAAAAACGTTGCACCGCCCGTACATGCTGCCGCATCTATAAGCCAAACACGATGGCCAGAGCATTTTGGATCGCCGGAAAATATTCTTTATTCAATCGACCTTGTAACTTCCCGATCCGGGAAATATCCACCGCATGTAACTGTTTGAGATTGATATGATGGGATTTGTCCAAACCATTTTCCGGATTGGGTTCCAGATTCACCGCGAAAGGCCAGGGTTTATGATTTGGCAGCAAGAGAACGATCAGTGTTTTTGATTGGTTGTTGACCAGATCGCTCTGAATGATGACACACGGCCTCAATTTCTTGGTTTCCGCGCCTCTGGTCGGTTCCAGACCAATCCAGTAAATATCGAGTTGCTTGAAATCAGTCATTCGGTAAGCCGTCGGATAACGTGCTCTCCCAGACTTTGAGTTCTTCTTGATAATCCGGATCGACAGCTTCTTCTTGATTGGCTTTAATCAATGCCTGTTTAAGGAAATTCTTGCGTTCCTGCTTCAATAACGCATTGATATACGCGCTGCGGTTATTGGCCGCAATATCATTCAGAAATCGGTAGGCTTCATCATCCAATGTAATGGTCGTTCGATGTGTCATGGCAATCTCATACTGGTGTTGCAACGTTTCTATCAAACAAATATGTATGATTGTTGTCCAGCAAGTCGGGCAGGTAAGTGTAGAGTCAACCGCTAGTGCTCTTGCGATTGTCGCCAATGATTTCGGAGGATAGCGTTTTACTTATCCACTCTGCATCACAGAAATAAGAATCCAAAGAACGTCTTTAGTCGATGGCGGATTTTAAAATAACTATACATCCGTCAGAACTTCGTTATCAATCGGCAGTGCCGGGTCTCTTGACCATTCATTCCACGAACCGTAATAGTTGCGGATTTTATTGAATCCCGCCATTTTAAGTGCGATATAAGTATTGGATGCCCGTGCGCCTTTGAAGCAGTAGATGATGATATCGTCATCCACTCCCAATCCTGCTTGCGCACAAAGTGCACGCACTTCTTCTCCGGATTTAAAGTGGGGTATTGGCTGTGTGGTATCCATGAATCGATACCATTCGATCCAATTTGCGCCCGGTATCCGTCCTTTGCGCGGTGCAAAGTCGATACCATAGGGCGAGGAGCTGATACCGCGCCATTCATCTTCATCACGGCTATCCAGTAATTTGACGCTTGAGCCGGATTGAATTGCATTGAGAACATCGTCACGCGTCGCGATAATATCGTTTTGTAGGACCGGTTCGAAATCTGATGCTGTGACTTGCGTTGATTCTGTCGTGATCGGGAGACCCTCTTGCAACCATTGTGCGAGGCCTCCGTCCAAAATCCCGACATCTTGATGACCCAATAGTCTGAGCTGAAAATAGCCGCGGCACGAACCGCCATACCGCGTATTCAAACTGTTTTCATACACGATCACGGTCTGATCATGACGGATTCCGGCTTTCCTGAACAACGGAACAAAAATATCCTGCAATTCCCGCAACTCCTCGGGGGTAGTCATAGACAAGGTAGTAAACATTTCCGGGATATTTACCGCGCCTGGTATATGAGATTTTTCAAAGTCTTCCGCATTACGCACATCTACCAAAATGACCGTTCTTTCATTGAGCTTCTGATGTGCTTCTTTGGAGGTATATAGGATTTTATTGTTATTGTTCATGGCAAGCATTCTTTCTTGAAAAAGAACATTTTTCATTATGACCCCGATATTTTCAACTTGTGATACGTAAGCAAGAAAGTGTTATTCGTCAGTTGCGATGCGGTCTCCGATGATTGCAGATGTGAAGCAAGTTGCAAGAATCACTTCGAAATGTGAATTTTTTGTTAAGTAAATGTGAACTTTTTGTGAATTATGCTATCATATTAACTGAATCGTGATTATTAATAAACCACCCACTTGGAGATGAAAATGAAAGCAAATCGCAATATTATCAGTACAGCTACAAGCATTACTCTTGTTCTTTTTGGAATCATTCCGGCAATCGGATTCATACTGTTTGGAGATCTGAATTCGTTTGCAAGTTGGTTAGAAATTGATCTTGCTTTAGGCGCAGTGTTCTTTTTGAGCTACTTATTAATCGCTAGTTCATCAAAAAATGAAACTCGCGAACCGATGAAAAAAATTTACGCCTAAAGTTTTCTGTAGGTTTAAAAATTTAAAATGCCAATGTTGAAAAACATTGGCATTTGCATTTGCATTTATAGAATCAAGATCGATACCCGGTCAAGCAGCAGCCTATACAACAAGGTATACTTACGGCTCTATCGAATCCTGAATTTATGAAGTGTTTACCGGAATTATTGAAGCAGTAGGTGAAATAACGCAAGTCCACGCGCTCACTGGACAAAGCGGAAACGGTTTGGCTTTGACCATCGCTGCCGGTAGTTTGGATTTAGGCGATGTCAAACCGGGCGACAGTATCGCTGTCAACGGTGTTTGCTTGACTGTCACAGCATTGAATCAGCGGCAATTCAGTGTTACGGTTTCTCAAGAGACCCTCAATTGTACGCATGGATTGAACCAAACCGGAGCGCACGTCAACCTGGAAAAAGCCATGCGCTTATCGGATCGACTGGGTGGGCATTTGGTCAGCGGCCATGTTGATGCAACCGGTACGGTAGTATCATTTGAATCGATCGGAGAGTGTTTCGAATTGGTTATCCAGGCACCGCAAGCGCTGTTGCGCTTCATTGCACACAAAGGGTCGATTACAGTCAACGGTGTCAGTCTGACGGTGAATCGAGTCGATGGTGATCGATTTTCCATCAATCTGATTCCGCATACCTTAGCAATGACCAATCTGAAAGAATTGACGCCCGGTGCGACGGTAAATCTGGAAACGGATATGTTGGCGCGCTATGTGGCGCAGCTTCTGAAGGACGCCTCTAAAAATTCAGATTTTTAAGCAAGACGAGGCGGGAGCAAAAAATATTGACGCAGCATGTAACTGATATGTTAGGAAATATTTTTTGTGAACAACGAAATATTGTAACAAAATATGAATTTTTAGAGATGCCCTGAAGCTTAATTAGGAATAAAAATGATGAGTATTAGCGCCATCCAGGACATCATCGCCGAGCTCAAGCAAGGCAAAATGGTGATTCTGGTCGACGAGGAAGAACGCGAGAACGAAGGCGATTTGGTACTCGCAGCCGATTTTGTGACGCCTGAAGCGATCAATTTCATGGCCACGCACGGACGTGGATTGATTTGCCTGACGCTGACTGAAGAACGTTGCCATCAACTCGATTTACCGCTGATGGTGTCGGCAAACCGTGCACCGTTGGGAACCAATTTCACGCTTTCCATCGAAGCGGCCAGCGGTGTTACCACCGGCATTTCCGCAGCGGATCGCGCACGTACCGTTCAGGTTGCCGTCAAGGCGGACGCCAAACCGCATGACATCGTTCAACCGGGACATATTTTTCCCTTAATGGCGCAAAAAGGGGGCGTTTTGGTGCGTGCCGGGCATACCGAAGCCGGTTGTGATTTGACTCGGCTGGCCGGATTGACACCGGCATCGGTGATTTGCGAGATCCTGAAAGAAGACGGCAGCATGGCGCGATTACCCGATCTGATTGAATTTGCACGCAAGCATCAGCTTAAAATTGGCGCCATCGCGGATTTGATCGAATACCGCAGTCAAACCGAAAGCTTGGTTACGCGCGTTGCGCAAAAAACCATTCACACTTTGCACGGTGAATTCCTACTGCTCGCGTACCGCGATGAAATCGCAAACACCACGCATTTGGCGTTACTCAAAGGAGATATCGATCCGGCACGCGAAACGCTGGTGCGCGTGCATGAACCGCTCTCCGTCGTCGATCTGTTGGATATTCATGACAACACCCATTCCTGGAGCGTTCATGACGCGATGAAGCTGATCGCCGAAGCTGGTCACGGCGTTATTGTGCTGTTGCACCGCAAGGAAAGCCCGGCAAAATTAATCGAGCGGGTACAAATGAAAGAATCGCCGATTGCTCATCCATTCAAAACGGATTTGCGCGATCATGGCATCGGCGCGCAGATTCTCAAAGATCTCAATGTTGGTAAAATGCGTTTGATGGCGACGCCGAGAAAAATGCCGAGTGTAACGGGTTTCGGCTTGGAAGTGACCAGTTATGTCGATATTGCAACAGCGAAACAGTAGCATACGGGCAAATTCAGATCGATTAATCCCTACAATAAAGGAACTCAAAGATGGCATACGATAACGATATTTTAGAATACGAACCGACTTTGCAGGGCGCCGAGCTGCGCATCGGTATTGTGATGAGCCGTTTTAACCTCGACATTGGCGAAGGATTGCTTAGCGCATGCATTGCAGAATTGAGAAAACACGACGTTCCGGATTCGAATCTGTTATTGATCACCGTACCGGGTGCGCTGGAAATTCCGCTGGCATTGCAAAAGCTTGCGCTATCGAATCAATTCGATGCTTTGATCGCGCTTGGCGCCGTCATTCGTGGCGATACCTATCATTTTGAAGTCGTTGCCAACGAATCGGCACGCGGCATTATGTCGGCACAACTCGAAACCGGCATACCCATCGCCAATGGTATTTTAACCACCGACAATGACGATCAGGCGGTTGAGCGCATGAGTGAAAAAGGCGCGGAAGCCGCTCGCGTTGCGCTCGAAATGGCGAATCTGCACATCGGCATCGATGAAACCGAGTTATGAGCGACACTTCGACGCAACCTGACATCAAATCAGACCAAAGCAGCGGGAAAACCAAAAGCCGCCGCCGCGTTGCACGTGAATTTTTGGTACAAGGCATTTATCAGTGGCGCGTTGCGGGCGGATATGCCGCCTCCATCGAACAGCAATTGCGTGAATCCGAAGATTTCAAGCAGATCGACACAAAACATTTCACGCAAGTGCTACATGGCGTAATACAGCACGGAGAAGCACTGGAACAGACCATCCAGCCTTATTTGGATCGTCCTTTGAATGAATTGAGCCCGGTCGAAGCCGCCATTTTATATTTAAGCACCTATGAATTGATCCATCACCCTGAAATTCCCTATCGCTCCATCATCAATGAAGCGATCGAATTGGCCAAAACCTACGGCGGCACGGACGGACATAAGTACGTCAACGGTGTTTTGGATAAATTAGCGCTCAAGCTGCGCAGTGTAGAAATGCAAGCGCATAAACACGCAAAAAACAATTAATAAAGCAGTGTGAGTTCCGAGTTCGACATTATCCGCCGTTACTTTACACGCACCGCACCGCAAGCGGTCCTTGGAATCGGCGATGATGCCGCGTTGATCGACGTCACTCCCGGCACCGAGCTCGCTGTTTCCACCGACACACTGGTATGCGATCGGCACTTTTTTGCCGCGACCGATCCTTACCGACTCGGTCACAAATCGCTTGCCGTCAATTTGTCCGATATGGCAGCAATGGGCGCCAAGCCACGTTGGGCACTGCTCGCACTAACGCTGCCGCAACAATTGGTGAAGCACAACGAAACCTGGCTACAACAATTTAGTGCGGGCTTTTTTGCTTTGGCCGATAAGCATCAAGTTGAACTAATCGGCGGCGATACCACCGCCGGTCCGCTGAATATCGGCATACAAATCCTGGGTGAAATTGCCAAAGGAAAAGCGTTGCGCCGCAGTGGTGCAAAAAACGGTGACGACATCTGGGTGTCCGGCATGCTGGGGAACGCTGCATTAGCGTTGAATCACGAACTGGGAAAAATCACGTTACAACCCGATGAAATCGATCAGTGCCTACCGGCATTATTAACACCGGAACCGCGAATCGAATTGGGACAGCGCTTGATTGCTCTGGCGCACAGCGCAATCGACATTTCCGACGGCCTCCTCGCCGATCTCGGGCATATACTGGAAAATTCGGGAAAATCCGCCGTCATTCAATTGGAAAGCATTCCCTGCTCTGCTGTACTGAAGAAACGCTTGCCCCAATCGCAAGCTTTGCACTGTCTGCTGGCGGGAGGAGACGATTACGAACTTTGCTTTACAGCCCCCGCAGCGCACCGCGAAGCGGTCGCAGGACTCTCTACCGAACTGGGGATTCCACTCACCCGCATCGGTGAGATAGCTGCGGGTGAAGGTTTAATCGTAACGGATGCACATGGCAAAACTTTGACATTGGAAACCACAGGCTATGACCACTTCACAACCAGAAACTGATCCTGTAACCGGCAAACCATCCACTATATTCCGCCCTAACCTCCAGTTGGTTTACAGCCATCCTGCCTACTTTGTCGCATTTTCTGGCGGCGCAGGATTGAGCCCTTACGCTCCTGGCACGGTTGGCACGGTGATCGCGTTTCCTTTATTCTGGGTACTCGATTACTACCTTGATTCGATTGCTTTGCTATTGCT
>DJMI01000096.1 GCA_002435335.1 Nitrosomonas sp. UBA6494 | reverse complement strand
TCCAATGCCTGCTCACCGTTATCCGGTTGAGAAATCAACAGATCTTTTACATTGACACCGAGTTTCTGCGCGTACTGCGGATCAAGCGCATGTTCGGCATCAATGAATGCCGCCGTACCACCTAATTTTTGCATTTCGGCGATGACTTGCAAGGTCAGCGTGGTTTTGCCAGAAGATTCCGGGCCGTAAATTTCGATGATCCGTCCTCGTGGCAAGCCACCGACACCCAGTGCAATATCGAGTCCTAGAGAACCGGTGGAAACGACTTGTATATCGTAGGCAACGTCGTTCGCTCCCATCCGCATGATTGAGCCTTTACCAAATTGCTTTTCGATCTGAGCCAGTGCGGCGTCTAGTGCCTTGCTTCTGTTTTCGTCCATGCTGAATCCTCAATTATTGAGCTGGGCAAATTATCGCATAACCGTTCCGGATCAAGCCAACTTGTTTTATTCGATTGTTTGATCAGGCAAAAAATTTATCATAGTAAATAAAGGCTCGAGTATTCAACCTGTCCTGCCTGCGCTATAATTGCGCGCAAACGAATAGTACTGAATTGCTTATGAGCCATTCGATCATTTCGACAAGAATAATTATTCAACAATAAGGGAGAAGTATCATTCGCGTCATTTTGTTAGGAGGTCCTGGCGCCGGTAAAGGAACGCAGGCTAATTATATTAAGGAACATTTTGGTGTGCCGCAAATTTCCACCGGCGATATGCTGCGTGCTGCGGTTAAGGCAGGAACCGAATTAGGTTTGATGGCAAAAAAAATCATGGATTCCGGCGGATTGGTTTCTGACGAGATTATCATCAACTTAGTTAAAGAACGTATTTCGCAACCCGATTGTACTAACGGTTTTTTATTCGACGGTTTTCCGCGTACCATTCCGCAAGCCGATGCCATGAAAGCAGCTGGGGTGCGGATTGATTTTGTGGTTGAAATCGATGTGTCGGATGCGGAAATCGTTAAGCGGATGTCGGGGCGCAGGGTGCATCCCGCGTCAGGACGTACTTATCATATTGATTTTAATCCACCGAAAAATAACTATCTGGACGATGTGACAGGGGAGCCGTTGATTCAGCGCGACGACGATAAGGAAGAAACCGTCAGAAAACGGTTGGAGGTTTATCACCAACAGACAGAACCGCTGGTTGAGTATTACTCCAAGTGGTCGCAAACCGGAGATGGCGGTGCGCCTCGCTATATCAAAATAGCAGGAATCGGTACGGTAGAGGAAATACGCGACCAGATTATTACGGCGCTTAAATAAGCTTAATCGAATATCCAATGATATAAAACTCAGACCGCGATTTATTGCGGCCTGAGTTTTTGCTCGTACAGATTTAGAAACAAAATACCAGCTTAAGACTTGATCAATAAGGAGAAAATTATGACAATCAAAAATGCGTTTTATGCACAATCGGGGGGCGTTACCGCAGTGATTAACGCTTCCGCTGCCGGCGTTTTGGAAACAGCACGCAAGCATACAGACAAAATCGGCACGGTTTACGCAGGACGCAATGGCATTATCGGCGCGCTGACTGAGGATCTGATCGATACCAATGCTGATTCCGCCGCCGCAATTGCCGGTTTACGCTATACCCCATCCGGCGCTTTCGGCTCTTGCCGTTACAAAATGAAAAGCTTGGAACAAAATCGGCGCGAATACGAACGTTTGATCGAGGTATTTAAAGCGCACAACATCGGTTATTTTTTCTACAATGGTGGCGGCGATTCAGCCGATACTTGCCTGAAGGTTTCGCAATTGTCCGGTACCTTGGGTTATCCGATTCAAGCGATACATGTGCCGAAGACCGTCGATAACGATCTGCCGATTACCGATTGCTGTCCTGGTTTCGGTTCGGTGGCTAAATACATTGCCGTTTCGACTCGCGAAGCCAGTTTCGATGTTGCGAGTATGGCGAAAACATCGACTAAAGTTTTTGTGCTGGAAGTGATGGGACGTCATGCGGGATGGATTGCGGCTGCGGGTGGCTTGGCTTCAAGTCCGGACTGTGAGATTCCTGTCGTCATTTTGTTTCCGGAAGTAACCTTTAATAAAGAGAAATTCCTGGCCAAAGTGGATCGCCTCGTCAAGGAATATGGTTATTGCTCGGTGGTGGTGTCTGAAGGGGTTAAAGGCGCGGACGGTAATTTCCTGTCCGATCAAGGATTGCGCGACGCGTTCGGTCATGCACAATTAGGTGGTGTAGCACCGGTTGTTGCCAATATCATTAAGGATGGCTTGGGTCTGAAATATCACTGGGGGGTAGCGGACTATCTACAACGCGCGGCTCGTCATGTGGCATCAAAAACTGATGTGGAGCAAGCTTACGCGATGGGCAAAGCAGCCGTGGAGTATGCGCTGGCAGGTCATAATTCTGTTATGCCAACCATCGTGCGCGAATCAAATTCGCCTTATAAATGGTCGGTCGGTATGGCGAAGCTCTCCGATGTTGCTAATGTCGAGAAAATGATGCCAGCTGAATATATTAGCGAAGACGGTTTCGGTATCAGTCAAGCATGTCGCGATTATTTGATACCATTGATCGAAGGAGAAGACTACCCACCTTACAAAAATGGTTTACCGGATTATGTGCGGCTGAAGAATGTTGCCGTTGCTAAAAAGTTGGAAGAATTCAAATTGTAATTTGATCCAATGCGTATACATCAGTAGTGTTGTAGTTAAGCATTACTGATTTAGTTGTAAAATAAGCGAATTTTATAAATTTTTGATGTATTCGATTAACAAGAACAGATACAATACATCGTGATTTTTTAATCGGGGCAATTAGTTAAAAGTGCGGAATTCATGAGATCAGAATTCTGCATATTTTTTTTATGATCTGAAATTAATTGGAGCTCTCTATGGCAAGTGGTTTAGTTATCGCAATACTAAGTGCGATTGCAGCCTTGATATTCAGTGGTATATGGATTAAGGGCATTTTTGAACAATCTACAGGCAACCAGCGGATGCAAGAAATTGCAAAAGCTATTCAAGAAGGTGCTTCCGCATATCTGAAGCGTCAATATATGACGATCGGAGCGGTCGGTGCCGTTTTGTTTTTTGCACTCTGGCTCGCATTAGGCTGGGATACCGCGATTGGTTTTGCGCTGGGCGCTATTCTCTCAGGTGCTGCAGGCTTTTTGGGCATGACCGTATCGGTTCAGTCGAATGTACGTACGGCCCAAGCAGCGAGTGTTGGATTGAATGAAGCGCTCGCGATAGCATTCCGTGGCGGTGCCGTTACTGGAATGTTGGTCGTTGCTCTCGGGTTATTGGGTGTTGCCGGCTACTGTGCCGCACTATTCAATGGTGCTGCCGAAGGACAAGCAGTGAGCGATATCATCAAACCATTGGTCGGTTTTGCTTTCGGCGGATCGCTAATTTCGATTTTTGCGCGTTTGGGTGGCGGTATTTTCACCAAAGGTGCGGACGTCGGTGCGGATTTGGTGGGTAAAGTAGAAGCCGGTATTCCGGAAGACGATCCTCGCAATCCTGCGGTTATTGCCGACAATGTGGGTGATAACGTCGGTGACTGCGCCGGTATGGCAGCGGATCTATTTGAAACCTATGCGGTTACCATTATCGCGACTATGATTTTGGGTGCGCTGCTGTTTACGACCAACGCTATAGACGCCGTGATTTATCCGTTGATGCTGGGCGCAGTTTCTATCGTCGGTTCGATTATCGGTTGTTACTACGTTAAGATGCGCGAAGGTGGCAAGATTATGAACGCACTTTATCGCGGGTTGGCGGTAGCAGGTGGTATCGCTTTATTGGCTTATTTGCCTGTAACCGTTTGGTTCATGAGCGGTATGTCGCTTGATATCGACGGAACCGAAGTAGCGGGTGGTATGCTGGTTATGCGAGTCTTCCTAGCGGCTGCGCTCGGATTGGTGCTGACCGGATTGATGGTTGTTATTACCGAATACTACACTTCTACCGATTTTAAACCGGTTCAACATGTTGCTGAGGCCTCTACCACCGGACATGCAACCAACATTATTGCTGGTCTGGGTGTTTCAATGCGCGCAACCGCTGCGCCGGTTTTGGCTGTTTGTTTAAGTATCCTGCTGGCTTACGCATTGGCTGGTTTGTATGGCATTGCGATTGCTGCAACGTCGATGCTGTCGATGACAGGTATCATCGTGGCACTGGATGCATACGGACCGATTACCGATAACGCGGGTGGTATTGCGGAAATGTCGGAAATGCCGGATTCTGTCCGTGCCATTACCGATCCACTGGATGCCGTAGGTAACACGACCAAAGCAGTTACCAAAGGTTACGCAATCGGTTCTGCCGGTTTAGCTGCATTGGTATTGTTTGCCGACTATACGCATGCGTTGGAGCACGCCGGATTTGAATTATCATTCGATTTATCCAATCACATGGTTATTATCGGATTGTTTATCGGCGGTATGATCCCTTATTTGTTCGGTGCAATGTCGATGGAAGCCGTTGGACGCGCTGCTGGCTCAGTAGTAATTGAGGTACGTCGTCAGTTCAAAGAGATTCCAGGCATTATGGAAGGTACGGCTAAACCCGACTATTCTCGTGCAGTCGATATGCTGACCAAAGCAGCAATTAAAGAAATGATGATACCTTCATTGTTGCCTGTGCTGATTCCGGTGCTGGTTGGTGTGATTCTTGGACCACAAGCATTAGGCGGTGTGTTGATGGGCTCAATTGTAACCGGATTGTTTGTTGCAATTTCGATGACCACAGGCGGTGGTGCTTGGGATAATGCCAAGAAATACATCGAAGATGGACACTTCGGCGGCAAAGGTAGTGAAGCACATAAAGCTTCCGTAACCGGCGATACCGTCGGCGATCCTTACAAAGATACGGCCGGTCCAGCAATTAATCCGCTGATCAAGATTATCAACATTGTGGCATTGCTGATTATTCCATTGTTGTAATCGCATCGATCAGAAAATTGATTACGTAAAAAAGCACACCGATTGGTGTGCTTTTTTATTTTGCGTTATGTCTTAGTTTTTCACTGACTTGCTAGAAATTGGTATACTGATCAATGAATTCTTGTGGCCGATTGAGTAAAAATATCATGCAAAAACAGATACACTCAAAAATAAACCCACTTTCCAATAGGCGACCAATCAATCAAAAGAAGTACATAATGAAAGTTGCTTTTCTAGCAATACTCATATTCTTTTCCGTGACGAGCCACGCCGACGAACAATTACGTGTTTTAGAAAAGGATTTGAACAGAATTCAGCAGGAATCTCAATCCACGTATCAGCAATTCTTGATGTTACAAGAATTACGCCGTAATGAAATTTCGGATGTACCCATGATAAATGCGCAGCCGATCTCTCCCGAAAAAAGCATTCCTATTCCGAAATATGAAGAATTGATGCAACAAAGGCAGGAGAAACAGGCAAGAATAAAGCAGTATACGACGGAATTAGATCAGCTTTATCAACGTTACAAAGAGCTGGAAAACGAAAAAAATCTGATTCTTGATCAAATCAATGCGCTTGGACAAAAGACCGAAGAATAAGCGATTATTTCCCTTCGAAATTTTTATACCAAAGATCGTAAATCTCATCCGACCAAAGCGATTTAATCCAAACCACCACGTCATCGATTTGCTGTTCTGTCAGTTTGCCTTCCCAGGCTGGCATGGAACCGATTTCCGGCGGTGTTCCTTTCAAAATTGTTTTCTTTAGAACCTCGGTGGAATGATGCCAAGCATGAGCGGAGCTATCAAGTGGCGGCGGCGGATATTTGCCGTCCGGGTTAGGTTTGCGCCAATCCGGTGTGGCTTCTCCATTTTGGCCGTGGCATCCAGTGCAATTGGCCTGATATACAGCTTCACCGCGTTTGACTTGCGCTAGATCAAAATTGCGCTCAATCAATCCGGTTTTATTGTTAATCGTCGGCTTTCCACCGTTAGCACCGGGAGATGGAGAATCGCCGCAACCGATAAAAAAAATCGCAGCGAGACTGCCAAACAACAGATTACGGATTATCATGAATGTAATACGATTACTTTAATCGCATTACCGATCCGGTTTGTTGCGATTCGGGGTTATCCGGTTGCACTTGTTTTGCTTGCTGGGCATGCGGATCGTAGCGTTTATAAATAGTCGTATCCTTTCGATCCTGATCTCTTTCTTTGATCATCAGTACGCTGTATGGGTCACTGCGCGCACCTTCCATCCCGGGTGTTCCATGTGGCATATCCGGCACAGATAATCCGATGGCTTTCGGTTTTTCCTTCAGAAAGCGGATAATATCAGGCGCAGGGACGTGACCCTCAAATGCGTAACCGTTAATTAATGCGGTATGGCATGATCCCAATGAATTCGATATGCCGGACTTCTTTCTGATTTCTTTATTGCCGATATCGTGTGTTTTCACAGTAAATCCATGATCGCGCATGTGATCGACCCACTTAGCACAGCATCCGCAGGTAGGGCTTTTGTAAACTTCAACGGTCGTTGTTGCTGCAGCCTGTATGGTTACGCTCAACAAACCTACGGCAAGGATGGATTCAAGCACTAGATTACTGATTCGTTTCTTCATTTTTTCTCCACAAAAATTTTTCCACGCATTTTTTTAAAATGACCAGGTAACGGGCAAGCAAAATCGATAACACCTGCCTTGGTAAATTGCCAGATCAGTTCCTTTTGCTCTCCGGGCTCAAGCTGCACTAAATTTGCTTCTGCATGCGCAGCGTCGGGATTGGTACGTCGCATACCGGCTGCTTTTTTCAGATCTGCCATCGAACCAATCAGCATTTCATGTTTATGATTACCGCCATTCTTAATGACAAACTGTATAGTTTCGCCTTCACTGACCTTAATTTCAGCGGGTAAAAACATATTATCCACTTGTGTCAATTTAATGACACGATCCGCTTTATCGATGCTTCCAGGTTTGCCGATATTAACATCAATATCAGCGTAACCGGGGCTTGCATAGCCATCACCGGAAAACAAGACCGAGATTATCAATGGTATAATGCGATTCTTCATTTTTTTTCCTGAAAAATACGAATTCGTCAATTGATCATGCTTCGGTTAGAAACCGGCTATGCTAAATTGTTCCGTTTCATTTGTCTAATATCCGGATGCAATCAGTAACTCCACCTAAAATATTTATTTTCCAGCCACGCCGAGTATGCTGAAAAAACAACTCTATAACGGTAACAAGCTGCAAAAACGTCTCCGGAGACTCGTTGGAACAGCAATTGCCGATTTCAATATGATCGAACCCGGCGATAAGGTTATGGTGTGTTTATCCGGTGGCAAAGACAGTTATGCGCTGCTGGATATTTTGCGGAACTTACAAGCGCATGCGCCGCTTGCGTTTGAGTTGATCGCGGTTAATCTTGATCAGAAACAACCCGGTTTTCCCGAACAAGTGTTGCCCGAATATCTGACCCGCATCGGTATGCCGTTTCGTATCGTCGAGCAGGATACTTATAGTGTAGTCAAACGCGTCATTGCTGAAGGGAAAACCACTTGCAGCTTGTGCTCCCGATTGCGACGCGGTGTGTTGTATCGGGTTGCCGGCGAGTTGGGTGCAACCAAAATTGCCTTAGGTCATCATCGCGACGATATATTGGAAACACTGTTTCTGAACATGTTTTACGGCGGTAAGCTAAAAGCCATGCCTCCCAAATTGGTCAGTGACGATGGCAAGCATATTGTGATTCGCCCGTTGGCATACTGCAAAGAAAAGGATTTGGCAGAATATGCTGCGCTTGCCGATTTTCCGATCATTCCGTGCAATTTGTGCGGATCGCAACCCAATTTGCAGCGCCAAGTGATCAAAGAAATGTTGCAGCAATGGGATAAAAAATTTCCCGGAAGACTGGAAACCATGTTTCGTTCATTGCAAAACATACAGTTATCGCACCTGTGCGATACATCTCGTTACGATTTTGGTAACTTAAAAATACAGGATCAGCCGTTTTTGGACGGCGACACTGCATTTGACGAAGAAATTTTTGAACCCAACATCGAAGAAATATTGCTACCCGGAATAAAAACCCCGGAAGAGCGTCGTATTGCTTCGGAAAACTAATGCCGCCTGGGCGGCACCCATTTGAAAGTCATCGCAACCAGTGCTGCAAACGAAATGTAAATTGATGTCAATAAGCCTTCCGAGACATTGTAAAATAAAATGCGATGCAACCAAAATTGAATGAAACTGCCATCCGTTTCTACCTGACGCAAGGTATTTTCCCAAACCGTCAGCGGACAGACTATTCCAAGTACAGACTCAGCCACGACCAGTAAAATTGCGGCCAAGTGACCGTAGCGGAACCAGGGATTGCGAATAAACGAACACTTTAACCACGCCCCCAGCCAAATAATCGGCAAGCTTCCAACGACAAACAATACATAGAAGAAATGAAGAACCAGAACGAAATCGGCCGCTGACATTTATAGGTTTGGCAAGAAGCGTCTGTTTTTCTAGCTAATAATCACCGGTACCGTAAGTACGCATGTCATTTCTGACAAGCTTAACCCCTTCAATTTTGCGCGCAATCGCAATCGCTTTGTCCATGTCGTCCCGTGAGTTGACGAGACCGCTCAATTCAACCACACCTTTAATAGTCCTCACATTGATATCGAATGGCCTTAAAGAAAGCTCGTCAAGGATTGCTTCGTGAACTTTGGTTGTAATGATAATGTCAGCGAATTGCTCGCGGCTTCCTTCATAGCGAGGGGTTGATACGCAGCTTGTTAAAAAAAACTGTGCGATAAATAACAAAACAATAAAACAATTGCTGCCACGGAACTGTGTCATGATAAGGTTCTCCCAAATAATTATCGGAAAATACCCCTCGTCACGTTGATTCGGATTCCTTCCGGTTTTTCGTGGGAACGACCGGTACGATTATTTAAGTCTGATAGACTCCTATGTATCGGCTCAATCAGCATGCGAGGTTTTTACAAGGACAGAGTAGCTCGCATCTATTCTATGCTGATATTTGAAGCATTCCATTCCTGCAGAAATATTACATGGAATTTGCACACAATCAAGTGTAATCTAGGCGACGTGTTACACGTTAAAAAAGAAATATAGTTATCGTTAACATCAAGTCAAATTGATAGAAAATAGTAATAATGACGATGTATTTTTGATTTGATTTTTACTTTCGCGCAATCAAAGTGATTGTGTCAAAATCTTACCCCCTTCATTCGAGGTAAACTGCACATGCGTATCGAGGCCATACCCATCGGCAACAACGTGCCGGAAGATATCAACGTCCTGATCGAGGTACCGATCGGCGGCCATCCCATCAAATATGAGCTCGACAAACATTCGGGTACGCTGGTGGTGGATCGTTTTCTGCATACTCCCATGACTTATCCCGGCAACTACGGCTTCGTGCCGAGTACATTGTCTGACGATGGCGATCCTATCGACGTGCTGGTGTGCAATACGCGTCCGCTGGTCCCGGGCTGCGTGATCAACGTGCGCCCGATCGGTGTACTGGTGATGGAGGACAATGCCGGGCAAGACGAAAAAATTATCGCGGTGCCTTCTCCGCACCTGACCAAGCGCTATGAGAAAATTTTCAATTACGATGATCTTCCAGAGATTACCCTAAGCCAGATTGCGCATTTCTTTGAGCATTACAAGGATTTGGAACCTGGGAAATGGGTAAAAATTGGCGGCTGGCGCGATGCCAGTGAAGCCAAAAGATTGATCATCAAGGCTATTGATCGTTACAAAAACACTGCCTCTGTTTAATATTACTTACGTAAAAGAGAGTCAGGTACTTCGTTTACAAATGAAGTCTACGAGTTCGGGGATATTTCGCTGTCCGGAGACGCCTGTATCAAATCGTGTTTGCCGTAAGCTACTGAGCTTTTGAGTCAATTAAGAGTTATCAGGCTTATATATTCGGTGCTTGACCTTCCAATGATGGCAAGGTCCAACATGCATACTCCGTGAACAGATAATTGAGGAGTTTAATATGAGAAAACATTTGCATCGTAAACGGCAAATAAATAGTCTTAAAGAAATAATCCAATCGGTTTCTGATGGCTGGAAACCATACTTGATGGGCTATTTCGCTATCCAGACACTTTATCTGACCCGATTTAAACAATTTTTTGCCATTGTGATTCTTTTCTTCGCTGGAACGCTGTATGCGGATGGGGATCATCACCACGCGGGCGATTTCGAACAAACAAAACTAGGCAAAGTCAATTTCCCGGTTTCATGTACACCGATTGCACAGGCACATTTCAATCAAGCAGTTGCGATGCTACACTCGTTTTGGTACGACGAAGCTGAAAAGGCATTTCGTGAAGTAACCGTGACCGATCCGCAATGCGCGATGGGTTTTTGGGGTGTTGCGATGAGCTTATATCATCAGTTATGGGCAACGCCGCCAAGCGCAGCGCAATTGCAGCAAGGGCGCGACGCTATCTTGCAAGCGAAGTCGCTATCTATCAAGACCGACCGGGAGAAAGCTTACCTCGACGCAATTTCAATTCTGTACCCAGCGGATGACACGAGCGATTATACCGCCAAAAGAATCGCGTATCAGGAAGCGATGGCGAGGATTTTTGCGCAATATCCCGACGATCGGGAAGCGGCGGTATTTTATGCGCTTGCGCTGATTTCGAATGCTTTGCCGACAGACAAGACTTATGCCATGCAAAAGAAAGCGCTAAGTCTGCTGCAACAAGTATTGGATCATGAACCGGAGCATCCCGGGGTGGCGCATTACATTATTCACAGTAGCGATTATCCCGAATTGGCCGAACTCGGACTCGATGCTGCGTTGGCATATACGAAAATCGCACCAGCAGCACCGCACGCACTGCATATGCCGTCGCATATTTTTATTCGCTTAGGTCGATGGCAAGAAGCGGCACAGTCGAATCTGGCGGCTTACCAAGCGGCACAGCAGCATGCGAAAAAAAGCGCACAAACTGCCACCTGGGATCAACAATTTCATTTCATGGATTATATGTTGTACGCTTACCTGCAATCAGGCGAAACACAAAAAGCGCGCGACCTTGTCGATCAATTGCGCACGATCGGCAATGCGCAACCGCAAAATACCACCGTGGCGTATGCCTACGCCGCAATGCCGGCGCGTTATGCTGTCGAACGTGGAAAATGGGATAAAGCTGCGCAACTGAGTGTGCATCCCGATGAGTTTCCGTGGCAGAAATTCGGTTGGTGCGAGGCAATTACACATTTCGCGCGTGGAGTCGGCGCCGCCCGAACCGGAAATATCGCTGTGGCAATAAATAGCCTAAATCGGCTGGAAGCGTTACGCGATGCCGATCGTTCAATTCATAAAAATTACACGGCCGATCAAATCGAGATCCAGCGTTTGGCGGTTGCTGCCTGGATCGCCGCTGCGGCAAACCGTACCGAAGAAGCATTGCAATTGATGCGCGCTGCGGCGGCGCTGGAAGATTCAACCGAAAAAGATAATGTTACACCGGGTGCGATCATTCCTGCCCGGGAATTGCTGGGCGAAATGTTGTTGACAATGAATAACCCGGCTGAGGCATTGAAGGAAATTGAAGCTTCTTTGTTGCGTACGCCGAATCGTCGCAATGGAATGCTTCAAGCAGTTCAGGCTGCTAGGCTTGCTGGAGATCAAGCAAAGGCTTCGCAGTATGAGCAGCAATTGCACGAGATGAAGGTATCTCAACCTTAGCAACAATCAGGTCGCGCTGACTTACCGACGATTAAGAGTCAGCGCGCTGTTCAGAACCTTTCGCTTTTAGTCAAATAACGCCACTGACCTTCGGGCAAGTTACCCAGCTTCACTTTGCCGATGCGCACCCGTTTCAAGCCGAGTACTTTTAAGCCAACCAGTTCGCACATGCGGCGGATTTGGCGCTTCTTGCCTTCTTGCAAAATGAAGCGCAGTTGGTCGCGGTTTTGCCAGCTTACTTTTGCGGGTTTCAGTGGTTGGCCATCCAGTCGCAAGCCGTGATTAAGCAGCGTTAGTTTGGCAGGCGGCAAAATGCCTTCAACCCGAACCAGATATTCTTTTTCGACGCTGGAATTCTCTCCGATCAATTGCTTGGCAACGCGACCATCTTGCGTTAACACCAGTAACCCTTGCGAATCGATGTCGAGCCTTCCCGCTGGCGCCAGTTTTTTTAAATGTGCAGGCTGAAAGCGCTTGAGCGACTGGGGGTCAACAAATTGGTTTTCCGGCTTAATCAATATAATTGCCGGTTGATAGCCAGGTTCCGGTTGCCCTGATACATAGCCAATCGGTTTATTTAGCAGGATAGTCACCAATTGCGTTTGCTGCGATTGCGCGGCGCGGTTTAATTTGATTTGTTGCGACGGATAAATTTTGGTGCCGAGCTCGGTAACCTGCTCGCCGTCGACAAATACCCAACCCTGCTCGATGTACCGGTCCGCTTCGCGGCGCGAGCATAAACCTTGTTCGGACATTAATTTTGATAAACGGATTTTTTCCATAGGGCTTATCATATTTGAAGTCACGGTCCAATGGAGAAATAAAATGACTGATTCGGATTCGGCTACTTTCAAACTGGCACAGCGGCTTGGAGAATGCTTGAAGCAGCGCGGTTTGCTGCTGGTCACTGCGGAATCTTGCACCGGCGGTTGGGTCGGTCAAGCGGTTACCGCGGTTGCAGGCAGTTCGGCATGGTTTGAGCGAGGTTTTATTACCTATAGCAACGTTTCCAAGAGTGAAATGCTCGGCGTACGGCAAGCGACACTGGATCAATACGGTGCAGTTTCACCACAAACAGCACAAGAAATGGCGCTCGGCGCATTAACCAGAAGTCGCGCGCAAATTGCCGTGTCGGTAACCGGTATCGCCGGACCGGACGGTGGAACCGTCATCAAACCGGTTGGGATGGTGTGTTTTGCATGGGCGATAAAAGCAGGTTCGATGCAACAACAAACCCATTTTTTTACCGGGGATCGCGAAGCCATTCGGCGAGCAGCCGTTTCAACGGCTTTGCAGGGATTGCTGTTCTTGTCGGATAGTGTAGCGATCGTCACATAGCGGACTGTATCTTCAATGTCGTCATTGCGAAGCAATTTGCATTGATTCGCATCGAATTTACCTCAAAACACCCTTTTTTCAATGCAATTGATCACTTTCATGCTGCTGCAGTAAAAATCTATCGTTTTAGTTCTGTCTTACAAAGCTAGCTCCTATCTATCTTATTTATTTGGGCATTTTTGATCCCGAATGCTGCCACGCACAGTAATCTTAAGTCATTGTCATGTAAATAAAACCCTCAATTTTTTGCTTGACTATCGGTAATTTTTTTATTAAAGTGGGAAATAGTGGGGGAAAGTGGTGAAAAATGGAAAATCTCGATCAAATTTCCCAATAAATTTAAGGAGACAGCATGTTTCGTGGTGTAACGCAACTCAGTCTGGATGCAAAAAGCAGACTTGCGATACCTGCAAGATACCGCGGCGAGCTTGCGTCTTCATGCGACGGACGCATGATCATCACCGTGGACCCTTCACGTTGCTTGCTGATATACCCCCAACCTGCCTGGGAGTCGCTAGAAAAAGAACTCAATAAACTCCCCAGTTTTGATACCAACTCGCGTCGATTACAACGATTACTGATAGGTAGCGCCAATGAAGTTGAAATGGACGCTGCGGGGCGAATTTTAATTTCTCCGCCATTACGGAAGTTCGCCGGTTTGAATAAAAACATCGTGCTAGTTGGTCAGGGAACGAAATTCGAATTGTGGGATGAAGAACAATGGAATTTACAGATTGAAGATGCATTGACTTTCAATCAAGAAGATTTGCCGCCACAACTAACTGGCTTTTCATTGTAATTGAAGCAATGCATGTAACGGTATTGCTGCGGGAGGCGATTGAAGCGCTGGCAATAAAACCGGGCGGTGTTTATGTCGATGCAACATTCGGGCGCGGCGGGCATAGTTTGCTGATTTTGTCGCAACTGAACGAACAAGGCCGATTGATCGCATTGGATCGCGATCCAGCTGCAATTGAGGTGGGTAAACAAATTGTCGATCCGCGGTTTTGCATCCGGTACAGCGGTTTTTCCGCAATGCAATCGGTATTGCAAGGACTGGGAATAACAAAAGTTGACGGTGTATTGCTCGATTTGGGTGTGTCATCGCCGCAATTGGAACAAGCCTCGCGTGGATTTAGTTTTCGCGTTGTCGGAGCACTGGACATGCGCATGGATACCAGCAGCGGACAAACGGCGGCGGATTGGTTGGCTATTGTTTCCGAAGAAGAGTTGACTTGGGTGATAAAAACCTACGGTGAAGAGCGTTTTGCGAAACCGATAGCGCGAGCAATAGTTGCGGCAAGAGCAAAGCAGCCGATTGTTACCACGGCGCAACTTGCAGAAATCGTTGCATCGGTTGTGCATGCCAAGCAAAGCGGAAAGCATCCGGCGACACGAACTTTTCAGGCGATTCGCATCCATGTCAATCGAGAGCTTGATGAACTCGCGCTGGTCTTGCCGCAAGCTGTGGACATGCTGAACCTTGGAGGGCGACTGGTTGTGATCAGTTTTCATTCGTTGGAGGATAGAATGGTCAAGCGATTCATGCGAGCGGCGGCAACACCGGACGAAATACCTCGCGGTGTACCGTTGCGAGAGAAAGAGTTGCGTCAATTCAGCAAACAGACGCTAAGAATCATCGGCAAAGCGATACGCCCCAATGAACTTGAAGTAACCGACAACATACGCGCGAGAAGTGCGGTGATGCGGATAGCTGAAAGGATTTTTTGAACGATTAATTAAATGTTTAAATTGAATATTTTCTTTGTGATTATGCTGATGGCGTGTGCGCTGGGGGTAGTAACTTCTCAGCACATGGTGCGCAAGCTGTTTATGGCGCTGGAAAAAGAAAAAGTAATAGAGCAAAAACTGGATATTGAATGGGGGAGATTACAACTGGAGCAGAGTACGTTGATCATGCATGGACGCATTGAACAAATTGCAAAAGATCGTCTGAATATGATTGTGCCGCCCGCTACCAGTGTGCAAATTCTGTCGATCACTCCCGTTGAGCAACGATAATCCTTGCAACAGGTTGAAGCATGATTAATCCGATCAAACCGCAACTTAAATTATCGACATGGCGCTCGTTGTTGATATTTTGCATGTTGCTATTAGGATTGGTTAGTTTGGCAGGACGTGCGGCGTACTTGCAAGGAATGAATCACGATTTCTTGCAGAAGAAAGGCGAATCGCGTTACAGCCGGACTTTGGAAGTAAGCGCCGATCGCGGCATGATTACCGATCGCAACGGTGATATTTTGGCGATTAGTTCGCCGGTCGTATCCATTTATGCTGATCCCGCGGTGGTAAAAATATCTCCCGAGCAATTAAAACAACTAGCCGGCATGCTGGAAATGGATAGCGAAGAAATCAACGCTAAAATCAATCGTAAAAACCGGTTTGTGTATCTGAAAAGACAGATTATTCCGGATGATGCCGAGAAAATTGAGAAATGGATCAAAGCCACAAAATCAAAAAGCAAGGCATCAAGCAAAGCCAAGGAACCGGCGATAGAAGGAATTTACTTCACGTACGAGTCCAAACGTTATTATCCGGCAGGTGAATTTGCCGCGCATGTATTAGGTTTTACCGACGTTAATGACGAAGGCCAGGAAGGTGTCGAGCGTGGCTGGGAAACAGTCCTCGCGGGAGAGTTAGGGCAGCGCCGGGTCATTAAGGACAATAAAGGGCAAGTAATCGAAGATTTGGAAAATCGTCCGCCAAAACCGGGAAAAGACTTGGTATTGTCCATCGATAGAAGAATCCAATATCGTGCCCATGAAGAATTGAAAGAGGCCGTTATTGCGCATAAAGCCAGAGCGGGCAGTATCGTCGTTCTGGATGCACAAACCGGTGAAATTCTGGCTTTGACCAATTTACCGGCCTATAACCCCAATCGCAGATCGACGATCACTAATGAAAGGATACGCAATCGTGCGCTCATTGATACTTTCGAGCCAGGATCGACGTTAAAACCATTTACCGTCGCAATCGCGATGGAAATCGGGAAAGTCAATGCCAATACCGTGTTGCAGACATCGCCCGGGACTTGGCAAGTCGGCAAAAAAACCATCCGCGATGTCAGCAATAAAGGCGAACTGACCGTAGCGCAAATCATTCAACAATCCAGCAACGTCGGTACTGCGAAAATTGCATTGTCGTTGGATTCGCAAACAATGTGGGAAATGTTTAACCGTTCCGGTTTCGGTGCATTGACCAATCTGGGTTTCCCGGGAGAAGCGAGCGGAATTTTGCGGCCTTACAATAAATGGCGTCCAATAGAACAAGCCACGATGTCATACGGGCACGGTATTTCCGCAAGTTTGATGCAATTGGCGCGCGCTTACACGATCTTTTCCAGTGGCGGCGAGTTAAAGCCGGTTTCCTTGCTTAAGCAAGATACGCCTGTAATGGGGCAGCGCGTGATTTCACGCGATACAGCCCAAGCCATGAGCATAATGCTGGAGATGGCGACCAAGCCGGGCGGTACCGCACCTCTGGCGCAAATCAGCGGTTATCGCGTCGCTGGTAAAACAGGTACGGCGCATAAGCTGATCAACGGCCAATACGCAGATAAAAGCTATATCTCAACCTTTGTCGGCTACGCGCCAGTATCTAATCCGCGTTTGATCGTCGCCGTGATGATCGACGAACCATCTGCAGGCAAGTACTTCGGCGGTGCGGTAGCGGCACCAGTGTTTAACGGCGTGATGTCGAGCGCGCTGCGTATCCTGAATATTCCACCCGATGCGCCTGCCAATAACGTAATCACTTTTACCGCGACACCGGAAATGGGTGATGAAGGATGACCGCGATGCGCGCTAACAAGAAACCATCCAAATTGTTCGATTTTCACTTGTTAAATGGAATCGGTGTTCCGATTGTGAGCGTAGTAACGGATAGCCGGTTGATAAAGCCGGGGGATACGTTTCTAGCATACGCTGGTGAAACATCCGACGGGCGCAAATTCATTCCACAAGCTATCGCAGCAGGTGCCAATGCGATCTTGTGGGATCCGAGCGGTTTTACATGGAATCCGGCGTGGCACATTCCCCAATTGGCAATCGATGAATTGAGAAGCAAGGTAGGATTGATCGCCAGTTATATCTACGATCATCCATCACAAAAATTATGGGTGGTTGGAATAACCGGCACTAACGGTAAAACGTCTTGCAGTCATTGGTATGCGCAAGCGATGACGAATCTGGGAAAAAAAACGGCCGTAATAGGCACTCTGGGCAGCGGTTTTTGCGAGGCCTTGGAAAAAATTGAAAATACCACGCCGGATGCCGCAGTGTTACAGCGCTCATTAGCCGGATTTGTTGCGCAAGGTGCGGATTCCGTGGTGATGGAAGTCTCGTCGCATGGCTTGGTGCAAGGCAGAATCAACGGTACGGCATTGTCTGTTGCGGTACTAACCAATCTCTCGCGTGATCATTTGGATTATCACCAGGACATGGATGCCTATGCGGCAGCGAAGGCCGAATTGTTCTTTTGGCCCGCACTAAAGTATGCCATCGTCAATATGGACGATGTGCTCGGTGTCGAGTTATCGCGACAGCTGTCCCGCAGACCCGTTACAACGATGGGTTATGGTTTTCATTATCCTCACGAGCAACTTGCCAATCAATTCAAAATGGTCTATGGCAGCAACCTAAAATTCAACAGGCATGGTATGGCATTTGATATTGAATTTGAGGATAATCACGCACATTTGGAAATCGGAATACTTGGTAAATTCAATGCATCCAACCTGCTTGCAGTCATTGCGGCGCTATTGGCAAGTGGGATTCCTCTGTCGGATGCAGTCCGGTCGCTACAACAGATCCAGCCCATACCCGGACGAATGGAAAAATACGAAAGAGCTGATCAACCAACGGTTATTGTTGATTACGCCCATACACCGGATGCATTGGAAAAAGTTTTGTGCACACTACGCGAACTGTTGCGTACGGAACGGACTGAAACAAGCACGACTCAACATCCGGGGCGATTGTTTTGCGTTGTCGGCTGCGGGGGCGATCGCGATAAAGGTAAGCGCGCGTTGGTAGGCGAGGTAGCAACACGCCTGGCCGATGAGATAATCTTTACCAGCGACAATCCGCGCAGCGAAAAACCGGTTCAAATCATCAACGAAATTACTGCCGGTGCCAGAAGCGCAAATTATCAGGTGGAAACAGAACGTTCTCTGGCTATTTACCAAGCTATCGCCAACGCACAACCGGGCGATATTGTTTTGATTGCCGGTAAAGGTCATGAAAAGTATCAAGAAATAAAAGGGCAGAAAATTCCGTTCAGCGATGCCGAAGTGGTGCAGCAAGTGATGAATGACTTAGCGGCAAAGGCGCAGGTGCCATCATGATGACGGTACATGAAGCAGCACAAGTATTGAACGTCAATCGGAACGACGCAGATGTTTTGTTTACCGGCATCAGTACCGATAGCCGCACTCTCAAACCGGGCGATTTATTCGTAGCCATAACCGGCGAGCGTTTCGACGGCAATCAATTTGTGGCGAGTGCCAAGGAACACGGTGCGGTTGCCGCGATGATTCGGCGCGATTTAGCCCTGGGCGAAGTGCCCGAAGATTTTCCATTGATACGCGTCGACGACACGCGGCTTGGACTGGGACAATTGGCAGCGCATTGGCGAGGTCGGTTTTCACTGCCCCTGATCGGTGTTACCGGCAGTAACGGCAAAACAACCGTCAAAGAAATGATTGCCGCGATTCTAAGGCATGCGGCTGCAACCGATGCAACAGCATCTGGACAAAAAAACGACCGGGTGCTGGCGACTGAAGGCAATTTGAATAACGATATCGGCGTACCGCAGATGCTGCTCCGGTTGCGTGCGTATCATCGTTATGCGGTAATCGAAATGGGTATGAATCACCTTGGCGAAATTGCCTACCTGGCCGGTATGGCCAAACCGACCGTGGCAGTCATCACCAACGCTGGCGCTGCACATATTGCAGGTCTCGGCTCGGTGGAATCCGTAGCGCACGCCAAGGCCGAAATTTTTTTAGGATTGGATTCACATGGTGTTGCGATTATCAATGCGGACGATACGTATGCCCCGTTGTGGCGCAACAATGCCATTCCGCATCGCATCATCGACTTCGGCTTGCGCGAGACTGCAGCGGTCAGCGCCAACTATCGAGCCGATCGTTTAATCAATCGACTGCAATTGAAATTACCGGTCGGGACAGTCCAAATAACACTGCAAGTGCCGGGGGTGCATAACGTATACAACGCGCTTGCCGCCTCTGCTGCGGCCATTGCGTTAAATATCGGCAAAGAATCGATTGCCGCCGGATTGGAATCCTTTCAAGGTGTGAAAGGCCGTATGCAAAAAAAATGCGGCTTGCATCATGCGATGCTAATTGACGATACCTATAACGCCAATCCAGAATCGGTGAGAGCGGCATTGACGGTTCTGGCCGCGGTGCAAGGTAAAAAAATCCTGGTACTTGGAGATATGGGAGAGCTAGGCCAACCGGCAATCGAATTGCACCGTTCCATTGGTCGCGATGCACGAAAAGCCGGACTGGATCGAATGTTGACTCTGGGTGAATTAAGTGCTTATGCCGCACAAGAATTCGGCAACGGCGCACAACATTTTACCGACATCGAGCAATTGCTCGATGCGGCGGAAAGCTTGCTGGCCGATGACGTGACGATATTGGTAAAAGGGTCGCGTTTCATGCGCATGGAGCGGGTTGTAAATCAACTGGAGCAGCCGCAGGAGGTTTCATGTTGCTGACGTTGTCACAATGGTTGGCGCAAGATATCCGTGCTTTCAACGTATTTAGTTATATTACGCTGCGCACGGTAATGGCGACGTTAACCGCTCTTATCATTTCATTCATCATCGGGCCGCTGATGATACGCAAGCTGACGATGTACAAAATCGGTCAGTCGGTCCGAGACGACGGTCCACAAACGCATTTGGTAAAAATGGGCACGCCCACCATGGGCGGCGCATTGATTCTGACGGCTATTTTATTGACCACTCTCCTTTGGGCGGATTTGGGCAATCGCTACATCTGGGTAGTGTTACTGACAACCTTGGGTTTCGGTGCGATAGGATGGATTGATGATTACCGCAAAGTAGTTCATCGCAATCCCAAGGGGCTTTCAGCAAAAGCCAAATTTTTCTGGCAATCGACGATAGCGATCGCCGTTGCGTATTATTTGGCGGAGACAGCCGAATTGCCGGCACAAACAGATATGATCGTGCCTTTCTTCAAGGAAATTGCGATTCCGCTGGGCTTTGCCGGTTTCATGATATTGACCTTTTTCGTCATAGTCGGCACCAGCAATGCGGTCAATCTGACCGACGGATTGGACGGCTTGGCGATTATGCCGACCGTCATGATCGGCAGCGCCTTGGCTATTTTTGCTTATGCAACAGGTCATGCGGTATTTGCCAAATATCTCGGTATACCTTATATCCCCAACGCCGGTGAATTGGCAATTTTTTGCGGCGCGATGGTAGGTGCAGGATTGGCTTTTTTATGGTTTAACGCTTATCCGGCGGAAGTATTCATGGGTGATGTCGGCGCGTTGGCACTGGGTGCTGCTTTGGGTGTCGTCACGGTTATCGTGCGGCAGGAAATCGTGTTGGTAATCATGGGAGGCGTTTTTGTCGTGGAAGCGCTGTCGGTCATGTTGCAGGTAGCGTCGTTCAAGCTGTGGGGCAAACGCATTTTTCGCATGGCACCGCTGCATCACCATTTTGAATTGAAAGGCTGGAAAGAAAATCAGGTGGTGGTTAGATTTTGGATTATCACCTTCATTTTAGTATTAGTTGGCTTATCGACACTAAAATTGCGATGAAATTGCAAGGAAAATCATTTCTGGTACTTGGGTTGGGTGAAACCGGCGTTTCAATGGTGCAGTGGCTGGTTCGCCAGGGTGCCGTCGTTCGCGCAGCGGATACTCGTCTGCAGCCGCCCAATCTGGCTCAGATAACGCAAGCGCATTCGCAGCTACAGGTTTTTACCGGCAAATTCGAAACGAGTCTGTTAAACGGCGTCGATTTGATCGCAATCAGCCCGGGGGTACCTGTTGCGGAACCAGTGGTTCAGCTGGCAATGCAACGCGGAATACCAGTGATCGGCGATATGGTGTTGTTTTCCTGGGCCATAGCACAAAGCGGATTACCAAAACCAAAAATTTTTGCGATTACCGGTTCTAATGGCAAAACCACAGTCACCTCGATGGTTGGTGCGATGTTGAAAAAGTCGGGTTGGAATGTAGAAGTGGCCGGCAATATCGGGCCAGCGGTTTTGACCGCATTGATGCGGTGCATGGACGCAGGAAATTGGCCGAATGCCTGGGTTTTGGAAATATCCAGCTTTCAACTGGAAACGACGCACAATCTAAACGCCGACGCGGCAACAGTGCTGAACATCAGCGAAGATCATTTGGATCGCTACCCCAGTATGCAGCATTACATTGCAGCAAAAGCCAATATTTTTCTACATGAAAAAGCAGGAGAAGGCATACAAGTGCTTAACCGCAACGATCCTAATGTATGTGCTATGGCCTTACCAAATAAAAAACAAATCACCTTCGGTATTGATCAACCTAAGACCAAGATGGATTTCGGACTAGTTACCGAAGCTGAAGATATGTGGTTGATGCAAGGTGAGTTGCCATTGATGCGTGCATCTGAGCTTAATGTCTATGGATTGCATAATACCGCCAATGCATTGGCGGCGTTGGCATTATGCCGAGCACTGGATGTACCTGTTGAATCGTTAATCTCGGCGCTACGGGAATTTCGTGGTTTGCCACATAGAATGGAAAAAGTAGCCGCCTTTAACGGCGTCACTTTTTACGATGATTCAAAAAGTACCAACGTTGGTTCTACCGTAGCCGCATTATCCGGAATGAAACAAAACGTCATTTTAATTGCCGGCGGTGATGGCAAGGGGCAGGATTTTTCGTATCTGCGTCCTGCAATTGCGGATAATGCCAAGGCAGTGGTATTGATCGGACGGGACGCAGGAATCATTGCCGCAGAATTGAAGGATTGCGGTGTACCGTTGCAATTTGCTGAAACCATGGAAGATGCGATGCAAAAAAGCTTTTTATTGTCACAGCCCGGCGATGTGGTATTGCTGTCTCCGGCATGCGCCAGTTATGACATGTTTAGAAATTACATCCATCGCGCAGAAGTATTTGTTGCCGCGGTGCGGGATATTGAAAGCAAGTTTTTCAGCTTGAGACAAAAAAGGCATTAAACCATGATCTATCAAGCGCACAATCAGAAACCGAGAGTGATGAATGATTTCGATCAGTCGCTGGTGTGGTCTGCTCTTCTGTTGTTAAGTATCGGCATAATAATGATCTACTCCGCTTCCATGGCAATCGCCGAAGCGCATGAAAGCCACCCCAGCTACTATCTATTGCGGCATGCTGCGTATTTGGGGGTCGGTTTCTTAATGGGCGCCGTGGCTTTCCAAGTTCCGATGCAGACGTGGCAAAAGTATATTCCCTATCTGTTTTTGATCGGCGTAGTGTTGTTGATGCTGGTATTGGTGCCGGGTATCGGTCATGAAGTCAATGGCAGCCGGCGCTGGATTCCTTTGTTTGTTGTCAATGTGCAGCCATCGGAATACATGAAATTGTTAATGATTTTGTACGCAGCGGATTATGTCAACCGCAAAGCGGCAGATTTGAATTCATTGATCAAAGGATTCCTCCCTATTACCGTGGTGTTATCGATTGTTGGCGCGTTATTGCTGCTGGAACCCGATTTCGGAGCATTTTTTGTTGTATCGGCGCTGGCTATGTCGATTTTGTTTCTCGGCGGTGCCAGTTTGCGCATTTTTATCGGGCTAATCATTATTCTGGCATTGGGGTTTTATGAGTTGATCTGGAGCTCGGATTATCGGAGAGATCGCGTTGTGGCGTTTTGGGATCCGTGGTCCGATCCTTACGGTAAAGGCTATCAACTTAGTCATGCATTGATCGCTTTTGGTCGCGGTGAATGGTTTGGCGTCGGATTGGGCGGCAGTGTCGAAAAGCTGTTTTATTTACCGGAGGCACATACTGATTTCTTGATGTCCGTGCTAGCTGAAGAACTTGGGTTTGTCGGCGTGGCCACCGTAATTATTTTGTTTTTCTGGCTCATTACACGGGCATTTGTTATCGGTCGGCTTGCGGCCAGGTTAGAGAGCGCTTTTTCCGCATTGGTGGCGCAAGGCATCGGNNTCGCGCTGGCGGTGCTGCTTCGCATCGACTGGGAAAACCGGCAGCGATTGCGAGGACTCACGGTATGAGGGCAAAGACCATTTTGATCATGGCGGGCGGTACCGGTGGACATGTTTTCCCAGGATTGGCTGTTGCCGATTATCTGAGACGAATGGGATGGCATGTGGTATGGCTGGGAACCGAAGCCGGCATGGAAACCAAATTGGTTCCAAAGCATGGCTATCAAACCGAAGTAATCAGCTTTTCCGGTTTACGGGGCAAACGAATGATAATCTGGCTGACACTGCCCTTGCGCTTGATCAAAGCATTCTTGCAAAGTTTACGTATCATTCGCCAGATAAAACCCGATGTGGTACTTGGAATGGGTGGTTATCCGGCATTCCCGGGAGGCATGATGGCTTCCTTATTGAACAAACCGCTGGTGATACACGAACAGAATTCAGTGCCTGGTTTGACCAACAAAATTTTGGCTCACATAGCCGATAAAATTTTTCTCGGTTTCCCGGACTCGAGTTTGGGCAAAAAAACGCAAGCGGTGTGCTCGGGCAATCCCGTACGAACGGAAATCGCACAAATAGAAGCACCGTCGCAGCGTTTTTCCGGTCGACAAGGGAAATTGAGTTTGCTGATAGTCGGCGGTAGCTTAGGCGCACAAGTTTTGAATACCGTAGTACCGCAGGCACTGAAATTGATGCCTGAGCATCTGCGTCCGCTGGTGATACACCAAACCGGTGCGGCACATAGCGAATCGGTAAAGCAAAAATATGCCGAATTGGAAGTGCAAGGCGAAGTCATCGCTTTCATTGATGACATGGCGAAACGCTATGCGGATTGCGATCTGGTACTGTGTCGTGCGGGTGCATTAACGATTGCAGAATTAAGCGCGGCGGGGGTTGCGAGTATTTTAGTGCCTTACCCGTTTGCGGTGGATGATCACCAAACCGGCAATGCGCGTTTTCTTGCCGATCATGGTGCGGCGATATTGTTACCCCAGCCGCAACTGACGGCGGAAATGCTTGCCGGTTTACTTGCGGAATTGACGCGCGAGCGGCTATTGGGCATGGCTACTGCGGCACGAAACCTCGCAAAACCGGAAGCAACCCGGGTGGTGGCGGAAGCTTGCATGGAACTCAGCGGAGGTGTTGCATGAAGCATAAAGTCAAACACATACATTTTGTTGGTATCGGCGGATCTGGAATGAGTGGCATCGCGGAAGTTTTTGTCAATCTCGGTTATCAAGTCAGCGGCTCCGATTTGGTCGACAGTCAAGTCACTCGGCGTTTAGCCGGGTTAGGTATTACGATTTATATCGGTCATGCCGCCGAGCAAATTGCTTCGGCTGATGTAGTGGTCATATCGACGGCCGTCAAATCCGACAATCCGGAAGTGATAGCGGCAAAAAGCAAAAACATACCGGTGGTGCCTCGTGCCATGATGCTGGCGGAACTGCTCCGGTTTCGTACCGGCATCGCTATTGCAGGGGCGCATGGGAAAACGACTACGACCAGTTTAATCGCTAGTATTTTGGCTGCTGCTGAAATGGATCCGACTTTTGTCATAGGTGGGAAGTTGGAGGCGGCAGGATGTCATGCCAAATTGGGACGCGGTGAATTCATCGTCGTAGAAGCGGATGAATCGGATGCATCGTTTCTGTATCTGCAGCCGGTATTGGCGGTAGTAACCAATATCGATGCCGATCACATGGAAACCTACGGTCATGATTTTAATCGTTTAAAGCAAACCTTTGTAGAGTTCGTGCAGCATCTTCCCTTTTACGGTATGGCCGTATTGTGTATCGATGATGCGCATGTGCGTGAAGTGATGCCGTCAATCACCAAGCCGGTAACGACTTATGGCTTATCAGCAGATGCGCAAGTGCGTGCCATCGACATCGTGCACGATCAGCACCGCATGAAATTTACCGCCGTCATAGGTGTCAACGGTTCCGCACGCAAGCTCGGCATTACCTTGAATTTGCCCGGATTGCACAACATTCAGAATGCGTTGGCGGCTATCGCAGTCGCCAATGAAATCGGCGTGCCGGATGCGGCTATCGTTGCAGCGCTACTGGAATTCAAGGGAGTCGAACGACGTTTTCAGCAGTATGGCGAAATCAAATTATCGACACAAAAGCGCTTTGTATTGATCGATGATTATGGTCATCATCCGGCAGAAATGGAAGCGACAATGAAAGCAGCGCGCGGTACTTTCCCAGGTAAACGTCTGGTGGTTGTGTTTCAGCCGCATCGCTACACCCGCACGCGCGATGTATTTGAGGACTTTGTTCGCGTACTGTCGCAATCCGATGTATTGCTGCTGACCGAAGTTTATTCGGCTGGAGAAGATCCGATCGTCGCCGCGGATAGTAAATCGTTGGCGCGCGCTATCCGTGTGCAAGGAAAAGTCGAGCCGATTTATATCGAAGCAGTCGATGATTTACCGGATGCGATCTTGAGTATGGTACAAGACGACGATGTGGTACTGGTGATGGGCGCCGGTTCGGTTGCCAAAGTGGCGCCGCAGATAGCGCAAATAAAAAGTAAGTTGCTTGTAGTCAATGGAAATGATCATTGAGGTTAAATGAACAATGTTCGTTTTATCAACAAATCAAAGGTGCGTAATGCCAATGTCCGATAACCGGATCAATGACGCACATTTCCCGTCTCTGCGGGGGGAAATGCGGTACGACGAACCGATGAGCAAGCATGTTTCTTGGCGTGCTGGCGGATTAGCCGATCGCTATTACCTACCTGCCGATTTGGATGACCTGGCTTGCTTCCTGCAGCAAACGGCAAATGAACCCATTTATGTCATCGGATTGGGCAGCAATTTACTGATCCGGCAAGGCGGGTTACGAGGTACTGTCGTGGCATTGCATGCACGATTGAACGATTTGCGATTAATGGAACAAACGGAATCCAGTGGATTAATTTATGCCGGCGCCGGTGTCGCTTGCGCAAAAATTGCTCGGTTTGCCGCTAATCATCAGCTTGTTGGTGCAGAATTTTTAGCAGGAATACCTGGAACCATGGGCGGCGCACTGGCGATGAACGCTGGTTGTTACGGCTCGGAAACCTGGGAAATTGTTGCGCAAGTGCAAACCATCAAACGTAACGGTCAGCGAATGACCCGCTCCCCGAATGATTACGAAATCGGCTATCGCAGTGTGAAACTGCTCAATCTATCGAGCGACGAAATCATTCCGGAATGGTTCGTCGGCGGCTTCTTGCGTTTAAAGCGAGGTGATGCCGCGCAATCACGGGAAAAAATCAAGCAATTGCTGGCACAACGCATCAATACGCAACCGTTGAATTTACCAAATGCCGGTTCCGTGTTCAGAAATCCTCCCGGCGATCATGCGGCACGCTTGATCGAAGCCTGTCATTTAAAAGGCGTCAGCATCGGCGGTGCCATGGTGTCACCGAAACATGCCAATTTTATCGTCAATAACGGAACAGCCACGGCAGCGGATATTGAGGCACTCATTCTTATGGTGCAAGCAAGAGTGAAAAGAGCCACAGGCGTCAACTTAATCCCGGAAGTGAGGATTATCGGTGATGCCAGGAGGTTGACATTGTGATTTCGCGCGATCATGGCAAAATTGCCGTACTACTCGGCGGTAGGTCTGCCGAGCGAGAGGTTTCGCTGCAAAGCGGTGGAGCAGTTTTGACTGCTTTGCGCAACCGCGGCGTAGATGCGCGTCCGTTCGATCCGGCGGAACAAACGTTGGAATCTCTGAAACAACAGCATTTTGATAAAGCTTTTATCGCATTGCACGGACGATTTGGTGAGGACGGTACCATACAAGGCGTATTGCAATGGTTGGAACTGCCTTACACCGGCAGCGGCGTGATGGCAAGTGCATTGGCAATGGATAAATGGCGTACCAAATTGGTGTGGCAAGCGACCGGAATTCAAACACCGCGTTTCGAAATGCTGAATGCAAACAGTGATTTTGATCAAGTAGCGGATAAATTGGGGTTGCCGCTAATCGTAAAACCGGTGCGAGAAGGCTCGACGATCGGATTGACCAAAGTGAAGCGCCGAGAAGATTTGATAAATGCCTATCAATTGGCCGCTCGCCACGATGCCATGGTAATGGCCGAAGAATTCATTGCCGGACAAGAGCTGACGGTTGCGATTCTGGGAAACACGCCGTTGCCGATCGTGCGCATCAAGGTGGCGGGGGAATTATATGATTACCAGGCAAAATATGTTTCGAATGAAACCCAATACTTCTGTCCGAGCGGATTACCACTCACGCTGGAAGCCGAGATCCAGGCGCAAGCGTTAAAAGCTTATCAAATATTAGGATGCCAAGGCTGGGGAAGAGTCGATTTGATTTTGACCGCAGCCAATCAGTTTTATTTCTTGGAGACCAATACTTCACCCGGAATGACCAGTCATAGCCTAGTACCGATGGCAGCCAGGACTGCTGGCATTTCCTTTGAAGATTTGGTTTTGAACATATTGGATCAGGCTCATGTGGAATAACCATCACGCACTCAATTTTGTATCCAAGTTGCTGGTCAGCTCGGTCGTAGTTACGGCGCTGTACGGTATCGGTTTGCATCTTGTCAAACCGCCTTTTTTTCCTATCAAGGAAATCAACATTCAAGCAGCTGGCCCGGATAAAAATAATTACCATGAATTACAATATGTTACTAGAGATCAAATTGATTATTTGGTAAAAAATGAATTGCAAGGAAATTTTATTTCAGTGAATCTCACCGCAGTACGCGAAGCTTTTGTAAAATTACCATGGGTGAGAGAAGCAAAAATTAATCGAGAATGGCCGCATGGTTTGAACGTAATACTTGAAGAGCATCGTGCGATGGCTTACTGGGGAGATCATGCCCTGGTCAATACTTATGGTGAGGTATTCCGAGTCACTGCAAAAATGGATCTCCCTACTTTTACTGGGCCGAACGAAGCAAGTGCACAAGAAGTGGCTCAGCAATACCAGCGTTTCAATAAGATATTGGAATCAATTGACCAAAAGATTGCGGAGATTACGCTGACTCCCCGTTATGCTTGGCGCTTGCGATTGAATACCAGTACGGTGTTGGAACTGGGAAGAAATGAAGTGGAGGATAGGTTGGCGCGCTATGTTTCGGTATATAACCACAGCATTGCACGATGGAATCAGCAACAACCGCTGATGTACGTCGATCTGCGTTATCCAAACGGTTTTGCCATTCGCATGTCGGCAGAAATGGAGCAGGAATCGCGGAAAAAGAACGTAAAAAAGGAAGCGTGAAGCCGGGAGAGATAGGATTAGATGAATAAGACGAGAGAAAATAGAAATCTGATTGTCGGTTTGGATGTTGGTACATCCAAAATCGTTGCTATCGTGGCGGAAGTAATCCCTGAAGGCGGTTTTGAAATCATCGGATTAGGCAGCCATCCATCCCGCGGATTGAAAAAAGGCGTGGTGGCCAATATCGAAACGACGGTTAATGCCATACAGCGCGCGTTGGAGGAAGCCGAATTGATGGCGGATTGTAAGATTCACGAGGTATATACCGGAATCGCGGGCAGTCATATTCGTGGTTTTAATTCGAACGGCATGGTGCCAATTAAAGATAAAGAAGTTACCGAAAGAGATGTCGAGCGGGTTATGGAAGCGGCCAAGGCGGTCAATATTCCGGCGGATCAGCAAATTTTGCACGTGTTGAATCAGGAATTCATTATCGATGGCCAGGAAGACGTACGCGAACCCGTTGGCATGAGTGGCATCCGGTTGGAAGTCAAAGTGCATATCGTCACCGGCGCCGTTTCTGCGGCGCAAAATATAGTGAAATGCGTGCACCGCTGCGGTTTGGAAGTACGCGATTTGATCCTGCAGCCGTTGGCATCGGCGATGGCTGTGCTATCGGAAGATGAAAAAGATTTGGGTGTTTGTCTAATCGATATTGGCGGCGGCACAACCGATATTGCGGTATTTACGCATGGCGCGATTAGGCATACTGCGGTTATTCCAATCGCTGGCGACCAGATCACCAACGATATTGCGATGGCATTGCGTACCCCGACCAAGAGCGCTGAAGATATCAAATGCCGCTACGGGTGTGCATTGCGGAGTCTTGCCGATACGCACGAAATGGTCGAAGTGCCTGATGTTGGCAACCGCGGATCGCGTCAACTCTCCAAGCAAACGTTAGCGGAAGTGATAGAGCCGCGCGCCGAAGAACTATACACCATGGTACAGGCAGAGCTGCGACGTAGCGGATTTGAAGAGCTGTTGTCGTCAGGCATTGTCATTACCGGAGGTTCGGCTTCATTGCGCGGCATGGTGGAATTGGGTGAAGAGATATTTCATATGCCGGTGAGATTGGGCTTACCTAATTATCACGGCAATTTAAAAGATGTTATCCATACACCGCGTTATTCGACCGGTATTGGATTGATTTTGGCAGGTATTCAGCAAATGCAGCATCAACAGGGATCAAGATTACAAGAAGGATCTGCTAAGCAGATTTTTTCCAGAATGAAGGGGTGGTTTCAAAGAAATTTCTAACACGAAATTTCGTATGGCAATAAGCAATCGGGTGGCTTTAATTTCAATGTACTAAAGGAGAAACACTATGTTCGAAATTATGAATAACGAAACTCAAGAAGCAATCATCAAGGTAGTGGGTGTTGGTGGCTGCGGCAGCAATGCAGTGGATCACATGATCCATAATGGCATGCAAGGCGTTGAGTTCATCAGTATGAATACTGATGCACAAGCATTGAAAAGCAATAAAGCACCAACCATATTGCAATTGGGTGCCGGTATTACCAAAGGGCTCGGTGCTGGTGCCAATCCGGAAATCGGGCGTGAAGCAGCGCTTGAAGATCGCGACCGGATCGCCGAATTGATTCAAGGAGCGGATATGTTGTTCATCACTGCAGGCATGGGTGGTGGAACCGGAACAGGCGCCGCACCGGTAGTAGCTCAAGTCGCCAAGGAAATGGGTATTCTGACTGTCGCAGTGGTCAGCAAACCGTTTGCATTTGAAGGAAAACGCCTGATTGCAGCCAAAGCCGGTATGGAATCCTTGTCGCAGCATGTCGATTCGCTCATCGTAATCCCGAACGACAAGTTAATGATGGTGCTGGGTAACGATATTTCCATGCTGGATGCATTCAAGGCCGCCAACGACGTATTGTACGGCGCAGTAGCCGGTATCGCCGAAGTAATCAATTGCCCTGGCTTAGTAAACGTTGATTTTGCCGACGTCAGAACAGTGATGTCGGAAATGGGTATGGCAATGATGGGTTCCGCAATCGCAATGGGCGTCGATCGCGCTCGCGTGGCAGCAGAGAGAGCCGTTTCAAGCCCGTTGCTGGAAGATATTTCGCTGACCGGTGCTCGCGGTATTCTGGTGAACATTACCGCCAGCTCGTCATTGAAAATGCGCGAAGTGCATGAAGTAATGAATACCATTAAAGACCTAACCGCTGAAGATGCGACGATTATCGTAGGAACCGTGATCGATGAAAACATGGCCGATAACTTGCGTGTCACCATGGTTGCTACCGGATTGGGCAGCATAGCAGCAAGTCAAAGCCAAAGCCAAACATCGCCGCTCACCGTGATTCATAGCCGTACCGGTACCGACGATAGGGATACCTCATTTTCATCCGAAGAGCCAGCCGTAATACGTACGGCGAGAAGAAGCAATGCGACGGTAGCTGCTATGCGTCAATCCGGTGTCGATCCGATGGACATACCTGCTTTCTTGAGAAGGCAAGCGGACTAAGACAAAAAATCAATAGTACATTGAAAGCCCCTCCCCCTTTACTTAGTTGTAAAGGGGGCGTGAAATTCTCGGGTACTTTTTTCTTTCAGATAGTAATCGAATGCTTGCAACGGTTCCGTTCTGCCTTCGGCTTCAACCGCTGGAATAATCAATAGTTCATCTGCAGCAAATGTTTTCTAGATTGAATTTGATTTACTAATCAGATCATTATCTCCTTAATGTCCATGAGGAATAATGAGTTCCGGGTGATCAAACGGTGCTTTTTCAAAGCGAACGCGTTCATCGGTCAGGCTTTTCAGGAAATTTAACAAATCTTCCAATTATGTGAGTTTTATATCACGTAATCCCTTCCTCTTCGTGTAATGTAAAACTCGTATCCATCGATAGCTTAAATAATAGCCTAGGAGTCTGTCGGACTTAAGACTAATCTACTACGTCAATGGGATAACGGTTCATATTTCCTCAGTTTTCTGTTGCATAGGTTAACTATGCGCCTCAAAATTGAGAAAATATGCACCCGCTCTCCCACTCGGCTCGCTACGATTGCTTAAGCCTCGACAGACTTCTAGCCAATAATTAAATTCGCCATTGATTGATCGCAGTCAAGAAAAATACGACTTTTGAGGAAAATAATATTATGATGAATGAACAAATAGCTTAAATGTGTTGATCTAAAGAAAAGGAGGTGCCTAACTAAAGAAAAATATGTTGTACCAACAAATCCCTATCTTGTTGTTATAAGAGTAGGAATGCTAACGTAGCAGAATATATTTTTTATAGCCAAAGTAAAAGGAGGCGATTGTTATGAGAACGATATTGACATCAATTATCACGGGTGCAGCAATAGCGCTATTGAGTGCTCAGGTGTGGGCAGCCGATGCGGGACATACATCGGAAGCAATGGAGCACGCCGGAAAAGCGCAAGCGCATGGTGAAATGGGGCATGCCAAAGAGGCGCTTCAACATGCAAAAGACAGTTTGACGCATGCTAAAGCTGCAAGAGACGACCATGCTGCAGCTCACCAACATATGGATGAAGCGATCAAGCATTTGGAAGAAGCAATTACGCATGCCGAAGCGGGTCATGCAGGCGAAGCGGCCAAGCATTCCGAGGAGGCAATGAAACATATGCGCCACTCAGGGCATTGATGGTTCAGGCCGATTGCTGAATTAAATTAAAAACCGCTTTGCCAGTTAAAAAAACAAAGCGGTTTTTAATTAATGTTTAGATAGAATTATGTTGGCAACAAATAGAATTATTGAGGCCAGACTTGAACGCCATTAATCTTTATCGGCATATCGCGGTTTATCTGTGCGGCGGAAGGTTTAACCTCGACGGCAACACCAGCACCGCATGAATCCGGCAGCGCGCTGGTGCGGTTGATGGTTATTGATGAAGATTCATCTTCAGCGGCATCGTAAGGTGTTCCCAGTTTTAGCGTCCAGAAATTCACTGTATTTTCATTGAATCCTTCAGTATTGGTGACTTCACAAATATCAGCAATCGATATGTGGAATTTAATGCTTTTGGCGCATGAAGTCGGTTCAATAACTATCGCACTGGTTCTGAATGGAATATATCCGTGAAGATTATGCGGCAGATAATCTCCGCCCGCCCAGAAACCTACGACATTCCCGGCACTATCCGTTTTTTCATCCTGTTGTGTAAACACAGCTCGACTATAGATTTTTTGAACCGCATTGGTCCAATTCTGTACAAAATCGGTAAGCGGGCCGGTATGGGGTTGACCGTCTACTGTGATTGTCGAATCAACGCCGTCCGGAAACACCACACTGGTTCCAAATACAGAATTTTCTCCACAGCCATGTCCAATTACAATGTTATTGGCGGTTCGAGTATTTTCATTGATCTGTGATACTTCCGCTACCGTGTGAGCGTAAACNNGGCGATTATCCATTAGCAAATCCGAAGCCACAATGTGGCAAATTGTCGCAGCATGTAATCGATATTTACTAACTTCTCCTTGCGATAAGCTCATTTGCGGTAAAATTGACAGGTGAGCAAAATTTTATTCGGCAAAACCCGAGATATTCTTGTGACTTCATCGGATCTTAATCACTCAGCAACCAATCAACTGTCCTACCGTGATGCGGGGGTCGATATCGATGCCGGCGATCGTTTGGTCGAAAACATTAAACCACTTGCCAAACGTACATTGCGTCCCGAAGTGCTGACAGGTATCGGTGGCTTTGGGGCATTATTTGAAGTTTCCAAGAAATATCGCAACCCGGTTCTGGTTTCCGGTACCGACGGTGTTGGTACCAAATTGAAATTGGCATTTCAGTTGAAACGTCATGACACCATCGGTATCGATCTGGTGGCGATGAGTGTTAACGATATTTTGGTGCAAGGTGCGGAACCGCTGTTTTTCCTGGATTATTTCGCATGCGGCAAATTGGATGTCAAAACTGCAACCGCCGTGATAAGTGGAATCGCCAAAGGATGCGAGTTGGCCGGTTGTTCGCTGATCGGCGGTGAAACAGCGGAAATGCCGGGCATGTATCCGCCGGGTGAATACGATCTGGCGGGCTTTGCAGTCGGTATGGTCGAAAAAGACCATATCATTAGCGGCGCGACGATTCAACCTGGTGACATCTTATTGGGATTGGCATCGAGCGGTGCGCACTCCAACGGTTATTCGTTGATTCGCAAAATTATCGAACAACATCAAACTGATTTATCCGCGCCGCTTGGCAATGCACCGTTGGCCGATTTGATCATGGCGCCGACACGGATTTATGTAAAGCCGGTGCTGGAATTGATACAACAAATACCGGTCAAGGGTTTAGCGCATATTACCGGCGGCGGTTTGGTGGAAAATGTGCCGCGCATCCTGCCTCCTCATGTGATGGCGGTGCTGCAAAAGCAAGCATGGGAAATGCCGCCGTTGTTCCACTGGTTACAGCAACAAGGTAATGTCGCAGAGGCCGAAATGCATCGCGTGTTTAATTGCGGCATCGGCATGGTAATAGTTGTTGCGCCGGAACAAGTGGATACTGCATTGCAGTGTTTGCGTACAGCCGGTGAAACGGCATGGCCTATAGGGGAAATCAAGCCGCGCCGATCCGATCAAACAGCGGCAGCCGTGGAGTGAGGTTACGCATACCCGATGCAATCACTGGTTATACTGATTTCCGGTCGAGGGAGTAACATGCAAGCGCTGCTGGAAGCGCGGCACCGGATCGACCGGATTACAGTCGTCAGCAATAATCCGCAAGCCGTCGGATTGGAAATTGCTGGAAAATACGGTGTTAAAACCGTTGCGCTGGATCACCGCAGTTTTCCGGATCGTCAATCATTTGATACGGCATTGGCGCATACGATTGACGCATACCAGCCTAAACTGATTGCGCTGGCGGGGTTCATGCGCATACTCAGTGACTGTTTCGTGCAACGGTATCAAAACCGGATGATTAATATTCATCCATCTTTGCTGCCGGCATTTCCCGGCTTAGGAACGCATGCGCGTGCATTACAAGAAGGGGTTAAAATTCACGGCTGTACGGTGCATTTTGTCACGCCGCAGCTCGATCACGGTCCCATCATCGTGCAAGCGGCGATCCCCGTGCTGCCGCAAGATACGGAGGAAACATTGGCTGCTCGCGTACTGCAGCAAGAACATCGGATTTTCCCAGAGGCTGTGCGCTGGTTCATGGAAGATCGCATCAAGTTGATCGCAAATCGTGTTGAAATAGCCGATTCCTGCACTGATGAAACAACATTGTTTTCCCCGGGGATTTCCTGATGAAATCATGGTTTGTTAGTTTTTTGTTGTGCCTGTTTAGTTTTCAGGTCTGGGCAACGGATATTCCATCGCGTATCGAAATCAACTATGTCGTAACCACCGATATCGGCGAAGGTGAAATTAATGAAGTTCTGGAAATCCATCATGAAGCCGAAGAGCTTCGCTACAGTATCAATAGTCTCGCACAAGCAACCGGCATCTATAAATTAATGGAACCGAACAGTATCATCCGGCATAGCGATGGAGTGATCACGAAACAGGGATTAAAGCCGTCGCGCGCGTATGAAAAACGCGGTAAGAAAGAGCCCAGTCTCGCAGTGTTCGATTGGAAAAATCATATTATTACGTTGAATCACAAAGGCCATCAGGTACAAGAAAAATTACCGGCCGGGACTTTGGATCGCTTGAGCTTGTCGTATAACTTTATGTTCGCACCGCTGCCGAAACATCATTTCGAGCGCTACGTTACCAATGGGCGTCAATTGGGATTATCGCACTACAAAGTAACCGAAGAAGTACTGCACACACCGATCGGAGAAATGAAAACCATCGTGTTAACTCGTGTCGAAGAAAAGGGCTCTAAGTTAAAACGAAAAATTTGGTTAGCATTGAATAATCACATGATACCGGTGCGCATTAAGTCGGTAGAAGAAAATGGGCGCAAAATTGAAAAAATGGTAACCGGGATCAATATCATCTATAAAGCCGAGTCTCCTTCACATCCAAACAGCGACAAATAAATGCGCATATCTTCTGCCCAACTGGAAGCCGTCATTGTCGCCATGCGCGCCGTGCTACCTTTAAATTATCCCGCAGATGCCATTTTGCGGCGCCACTTCCAGGACAATTCGATGCTTGGTGCTCAAGATCGTGCATTGATTGCTGAAACCGTATTCGGCATTTTACGTCATCGCTTCTTTCTGGAAAGCTTGTCCAAGCAAACGACACCACGTGCTTTGGTGTTGGCTTATCTGGTCAAATTTCAAGGCATGAATTTACGTGAATTTTCCGGCATGATCAGTGAAGCAGAAACCAAGTGGCTGGCGGAAATTAAAGCGATAAAACCGGATGCCGCATCGTTGGAAATCCGGGCGGAATTTCCCGAATGGTTGGTGAAAAAATTGCAAGACTTCATGATCGACGATGAAATCGTCGAGTTAGGTGTTTCATTGCAGCAATCGGCGCCATTGGATTTACGCGTCAATACCTTCCTTGCCAAACGTGAGCAAGTGCTGGAAACACTCCGACAAGACGGCATCGAAGCACAGCCGACACCCTATTCGCCTTGCGGCATCCGTCTTAACGGCAAGCCTGCGATTAACCGTCATCCGCTATTTTTATCCGGTCACATCGAAGTGCAAGACGAAGGGAGTCAGTTGCTGGGCTATTTGCTGGCACCCAAACGAGGCGAGATGGTGGTCGATTTCTGTGCCGGTGCAGGTGGCAAATCACTGCTGCTCGGCGCACTGATGCACTCGAAAGGAAGACTCTACGCGTTCGATATCTCGGAAAAACGCCTAAATAACCTGAAACCGCGCTTCAAACGTTCCGGCTTATCAAATCTGCACGCACAGCGTATCGACAGCGAAAATGATAGCAAGATCAAGCGTCTTGCCGGAAAAATAGATCGTGTCCTGGTCGATGCACCCTGCAGCGGTCTGGGCACTCTGCGCCGCAATCCCGATTTAAAATGGCGCCAATCTCCGCAATCCATCGAGGAACTGAAAACCAAGCAAGCGGCGATTCTCACCGCTGCCGCCGATTTGTTAAAACCAGGCGGACGCTTAGTGTACGCGACGTGCAGCTTCCTGCCGGAAGAAAATCAGCAATTAATACAAGATTTTCTCAGCACCCACCCACAATTCAAGCTATTAAATTGCGCCCAACTGTTGGTACAGCAGAAAATCCCACTCGATACCGGTGAGTTTTTTCAACTTTTCCCAAAACAACATCAAACCGACGGTTTTTTTGCGGCAGCGTTGGTGCACAGCGAAGCAACACAAAATGATTTTACCAGTGTTTCAAAAAATTGATTCTGCATTGACCTTGCGATGCACGAAAATCAATTCTCCGTCATTTAATACGCTACCGGTAATGGATCAAGACTGCGCCACAAATACCAGGTAGCGACTGAGCGCCAGGGTTGCCACGGTTGAGCGATTTCGATCAGGGTGTTTTTGTCGATCGGTTGTTTATCAAGGTAGTGCAGGCTCATTGCGCGTTGCAAGCCGATGTCGTCGAGCGGTAACACGTCAGGGCGTTGCAAGTGAAATATGAGGAACATTTCCGCAGTCCAGCGACCAATGCCTTTGACTTGAATCAGTTGTTTGATGATCGCTTCATCGTGCATGGTTTCCCAGGCGGTTTCGCGCAAGTTTCCGTCGGTGAAGTGCCGCGCCAAATCTTGCAAGTAAGTCGCTTTCCGGGCAGATAGACCGCAGCCGCGCAGCAAGTTGTGATCCGCAACAGCAATGATGTCGGGTGCGATTTCAGGAATGGCGGCGATCACTCTTTGCCATACGCTTTCAGCGGCTTTGACGGAGATTTGCTGACCGACGATGGAGCGTGCCAATGTGGTAAAGGCGCAGCCGCGCGATTCCAACGTGGCTCCGGGAAATTGTGCGATCAGTCGCCGCATTACGGTATCGCAAGCGGATAGTTCTTGGCAGGCTTGCTGCCAGTAATCCGGAATCATCCCAATCGGACTATAACAATCCGTCTACTTTACGCTTGGCCAGCAAGCAAATCATTTCGCAACCGAGGTGTGCGGCAGCGAGCGCGGTGATTTGGCTGTGATCGTAAGGCGGCGAGACTTCGACGATGTCCATGCCAATCAGGTTGCAGCCGGTCAGGCCGCGCACTATCGCCAATGCTTGTGCGGTGGATAGCCCGCCGCACACTGGAGTGCCGGTACCGGGTGCAAACGCCGGATCAAGACAATCAATGTCAAAGGTTAAATAAGCAGGACGGTTGCCGACCAAACGTTCGATTTCGCCGATTACTGCATCGGTGCCATGACGATGAATCCACGTTGCATCGACCACATGGATGCCGAGGAAATTGTCGTTCCAAGTGCGAATGCCGATTTGCACCGAATGCTTTGTGTCGATCAAGCCGTCGCGTACTGCTTTATAAAACATGGTGCCGTGGTTGAGTGAACTGGGCGAACTGTCGGGCCAGGTGTCGCTGTGCGCGTCAAAGTGGATCAATGGCAACGGTTCGCCGTATTTTTCCGCGTGCGCTTTCAACAGCGGATATGTCATCGAATGATCGCCGCCGAAAGTCAGCATGCGCGCGCCGGATGTAAGAATATGGCGAGCATGATCGGCAATGGCTTCGTGAATCGTCATCGGATTGTGCACGTCGAGATAACAATCGCCATAATCGATCACGCCAAGTTGCTCGAACGGATCGAATCCCCACGGATACGGTTTCATCGACGCCACTTCCGCCGATGCGACGCGAATCGCGTGCGGACCGAATCGCGTGCCTGGGCGATAACTGGTTGCAAGGTCGAGAGGGATGCCGTTGACGGCAAGATCGACGCCGCGTAAATCCTTGGTGTAATTGCGGCGCATGAACGACAGCACGCCGGAAAAGGTCGGTTCGTCCACGGTGCCGTACAAGCCGGTTCGCGCGATAGCGCTATCGATTTTGGTAAGGTTATTTTCTGCCATGTTTTTCCTTGTATAAACCTTGATTACAGGTCATTATCGGTTATTTCACCGCCAGTCGCCACAGCGACGTAGTTTCCGCCGCGCGGACGGTGTGCAAGGAATCGGTGCTGTCGGATGCGCGCGGATGAACAGGTTTGGTGTCGACTTTTCCAAGCACACGCAGTCCCGCCTCATCGATCATCGCAAATAACTCGTCACGTGTGCGCAACCCTAAGTGCTCGGCGAAATCCGACAAAATCAACCAGCCTTCGCCCTCCGGCAGCAAATGTTCGTGCAACCCGTGCAAAAAGCCGCGCAGCATGCGACTATCGGGATCGAAAATTGCGTGTTCCAGCGGCGAGCTGGGACGAGCGGGAATCCACGGCGGATTGCATACAATCAACGCTGCCTGCCCGCTAGGGAACAGATCGGTTTGCTGCAGTTCGACACCGCTGCTCAATTGCAGTCGCGTCAAATTGTCGCGTGCGCAGTCGATAGCGCGCGATTCGGTATCGGTAGCGATGATTCGCCGTACGCCGCGCAATGCCAATGCAACCGCTAATACACCCGTTCCTGTGCCGATGTCGAAGGCAACGGAATGCACAGCTAATGGTTTGGGCGGCGGCGCTTGCAACAGCAATGGAATGTATTCGTTGCGAATCGGTGCAAAAACGCCGTAATGCGGATGAATAGTGATGTCCAGCGCTGGGATTGCTATCCCTTTCTTGCGCCATTCATGCGCGCCGATCAATCCGAGTAATTCCCGCAGCGGCGCCACATAAGGCTCGTCGTATGCGCCATACGCTTCCAGACACGCTGCGTGCACATCCGGTGCGCGACGTAGCGGAATACGGTGATCGGTATCGAACGGGATCAGCAATTTTTCCAGAATCCGGGCCCGCTGCGATTGTGCCAGACGATGACGATGGAACATTTCTGCGGGTGAAAGTGTCTGCGGTGGCTTATGCGACGTTTTGGATAGCGGTTTTTTCTTGTCGATTCGTCGCGCCATCGCTTGCAGCAGTAATTTGGCGTTTTGGAAATCGCCACGCCACAGCAATGCGGTACCTTCACAAGCCAATCGGTAAGCGGCGTCTGCCGATATGCGGTCATCTACCACTTCTATTTGCTTCGGTGGTGGCAAGCCTTTTTCACTCTGCCAGCGCGCGGATTGACCCTCACCGGTTTCTTGCCAGTGGAGCATCGGTTGCGTCGTCATTGTGAAAATGCAGCAGATTTCTCTGGTAGTCCGCGTATTTTAAAACCGGGCTTAATGCCGCGTTGATCGAACCAGCCTTGATTCATTTCCAGTGCAAAGCGCACCGGTTTGATCGAACAATGCGAACGTTCGTCCAAGGGTTGCATGTCCTTAAGATTGATAATCGCGCCATCGTCGTCGATAAATGCGATGGTTAACGGAATCAGCGTGTTGCGCATCCAGTAGCAACGGATTTGTGCGTTTCCGTAGACAAACAGCATGCCTTCGTTGTCTGCCATTTTTTGCCGGTGCATCAAACCGATGCTCTGTTCGTTGTGCGTTTGCGCCACTTCGGCTTGAATCACGTACATTCCGGCGGTCAGATCGATCGTGGCTAAGCGCGGTTGCGGTGCGTTTTGCGCACTGGCGTAGCCGGCGATTAATAATCCCCATGCCATAGCAATACTGCGTTGTAACAATTTTTTCATTTCGGTTTATCCTCATCGGATTGAATCGTAAGGTTATCCTGTGGCGGTGGCAGTGCGATCTTTTTCGGCGCTTTGTTGCGCCACTTGAGCTTGGCAATCAACACAAAAAACAGCGGCACGAAAAAAATCGCTAGAAATGTCGCCGCCAGCATACCGCCGAATACACCGGTGCCAATCGAATGGCGGCTTGCCGCACCCGCACCGGAGGCGATGACCAGCGGAAATACGCCGAGGATGAACGCCATCGAGGTCATGATAATCGGACGGAAGCGTAATCGTGCCGCTTGCAACGCCGCATCCATCAATGTTGTGCCGGATGCATAGCGTTGATTGGCAAATTCTACGATCAAAATAGCGTTTTTCGCCGCCAATCCGATCAATGTCACCATGCCGATTTGGAAATAAATGTCGTTGCTCAGACCGCGCGTCCATATCGCCAGCAGCGCGCCGAAAATGCCGAACGGAATCGCCAAAATTACCGCCAGCGGGATAGTCCAGCTTTCGTACAGCGCTGCCAGAACCAGAAATACCATCAGTAACGCAAAGCCGATTACTGCGCCGGATTGTCCGCCCGCTTTACGCTCCTGATACGAAATACCGCTGTAATCCAGTGTATAGCCACGCGGCGTTAAAACTTCATCCGCCACTTGCTGCAATGCGGCGAGCGCTTCCCCGGAACTAAAGCCCGGTGCGGCACCGCCGAGTACCATTGCGGCATTGTAGCCGTTAAAGTGCGTTACCGGATCGGGGCCGCTATTGAATTGTGTGCTGACTACCGAGTCGAGCGGTATCATCGTCGATTGCCCGCTGTTTTGCGCACGCACGAAAATTTTGCGTATGTCGTCGGGGTTCGAGCGATACTCCGGCATGGCTTCGGTTTGCACGCGGTAAATGCGTCCGAATTTGACGAAATCGTTGATGTACAGATTACCGAAATACGCTTGCATGGTATCGAAAACTTCCGAAATCGGTACACCCAGTGCTTTGGCGCGTTCGCGATCAACTGTGGCATACAGCCTCGGCGCGCTGACGCGGAAATTGGTATTGGCGACGGCAATTGCCGGATGTTCCGTCGCTTTGACGGCGAATTCCTGCGCTACTGCGGCGAATTGTACGAAATCGCCGCCACTGGGGTCTTGAATTTGCACTGAGAAACCGCCGGTTGCACCCAGTCCTTCGATTGCCGGTGCATTAAATGCCAAAATCAACGCTTCCGGAATTTTAGCGAATTCCTGATAAGCGGCGTCGATCAAGGATTGAACTTGTTGTTCCGGTTGTGTGCGTTTGTCCCAATGGTGTAGCGGCACGAACATAGTGGCTTGATTGCCGCCGCGCGTACTGAAAACAAAATTCTGTCCGGCCAGTGTGTCGGTGGAGTGCACCACGGGATTGGCTTGGAAATAACCTTCGATGCGGTCGAGTACCGCTTTGGTGCGAGTCAGCGAAGCGCCGTCGGGTAATTGCACCACAGCGATGAAATAACCTTGATCTTCTTCCGGAAGAAAACTACTCGGCATGAATTTTAACAAACCGGCAATAGCGGCAAGCAACACCGCAAACAACGACAGTGCCAGCATCGAGCGCTTGATGATGGCAACCACTGTGTCGGTATAGCGGGTTTGTGCCCAATCGAAAAATCGGTTGAACAGCTTCCAGAATCCTTTCGGCTCATGATGGCTTGGTTTCAATACCAGTGCACACAGCGCCGGACTCAGCGTCAACGCGACAAATCCGGAGATGGTCACGGACAATGCGATGGTAATGGCAAACTGCTTGTACAATTCCCCGGTAATGCCGCCCAGAAAAGCCACCGGCACGAACACCGCAGCCAACACCAACACGATCGCGATCACGGGGCCGGATACTTCGTCCATCGCTTTTTTCGCGGCATCGCGCGGCGATAATCCGCCTTGAGTGATATGCCGTTCGACGTTTTCGACCACTACGATTGCGTCGTCGACCACGATCCCGATCGCCAGCACCATGCCGAACAACGTCAGCGTATTGATGGAAAAATCGAATGCCGCTAAGCCGGCTAAGGTGCCGATCAGAGATACCGGTACCGCAACGGCGGGAATCAACGTGGCGCGCCAGCTTTGCAAGAATAAGAACACCACCAGAATCACCAGCAGTGTAGCTTCTGCGAGTGTACGCAGCACTTCCTTGATCGATACTTCAATAAACGTAGTAGTGTCATAAGGAATGTTGTGCGAGACCCCCGGAGGGAAACTTTTCGCCAAATGATCCATTTCTGCACGGATGCTGCGACCCGTATCGAGCGCATTCGCGCCCGGCGCTAAAAAAGCCAGCAAAAACGTGTTTGGCTTACTGTTCCAGCGGCCTTCCAAATCGTACGATTGCGCACCGAGTTCGATACGTGCGACATCTTGCAACCGGATCATCGAACCGTCCGGAAAGGCGCGCACGATGATGTCTTCGAATTCCTTGACTTCGCTCATGCGTCCTTTGGTGATCACCGGTATCGTTAGCTCGGTGCCGCCCGATGTCGGTTCACGCCCGATTCTTCCTGCCGGAAAGTCGCGATTTTGCTCGCGCACCACGTTGACGATGTCGGTCGGCGTCAGATTCAATTGCGCCATGCGCACCGGATCGAGAATCAGCCGCATCGAATAGCTCTGACCGCCGAAAATCATCGCGTCGCCGACACCCGGCAAGCGCTTGATATTGTCGAGCACGCGCAGCAGCGCATAGTTCGATAAAAAAACGTCGTCATGCTGCGGATCGGTAGAATTCAACGCGACAACCAACAACAAGCTGGGAGATAGCTTTTTCACCGAAATGCCTTGGCGGATCACTTCGCTGGGCAGTTGCGGTTCGGCCAGACGCTGACGGTTTTGCGTTTGTACCTGGGCGATATCGACATCGGTGCCGATTTCGAACGTCAGCCGCAGTGTCATGTGGCCGTCGTTGGTGCTGACCGATTCGTAATACAGCAAATTATCGATGCCGGGTAATTGCACTTCGATCGGACGCGCTACCGCTTCTGCGACCACTTCCGCGCTGGCACCGGGATAATCGGCGTCGATTTGGATCATCGGCGGTGTGATTTGAGGGAATTGCGCCACCGGCAGTTGTTGCAGCGCGATCAAACCGAATATGACAATGGCGATCGACAATACCGAGGCGAAAATCGGACGATCAATGAAAAAATGCGGCTTCATGGTGCTGACTGTCCGGAGGAGGCTTCCGCCGGCAAATCATTGGTGTGAGCAGAGTGATACGGCACTGCCTGCACTTTGACGCCCGGCATGATGCGGAAGAATCCTTCCACTACTACCCGCTCACCCGGTTGCAAACCACTTTCGATCAGCCAATCCTTGCCGTGCCAGGCGCTTGCTTGTACCGGCCGTACTTGCACTTGCTCATTTTCGTCAATGACGAACACCATCGAACCGGCGGGGCTTTGCTGCACCGCGCGCTGCGGAATCAAAATGGCGTGCTGACGGATATGTCCTTTGATGCGCACTTTGACGAATTGGCCTGGATACAGATAGGCATGCCCCGGCGGTAGATGGCCTTCCGGATGCGGAAACTTGAATCGTCCCTGCAAGGTGCCGGTTTGTGGTCGGATTACGGCTTCGGCGAAATCCAGAATGCCTTCGTGCGGATACACGCTGCCATCGGAAAACGTCAATACGCCACGCAACTGAAAAATTTCCGGGCTGGTTACTTTCTGCTCGGTGACTTCGCGACGGCGGCGCAGCAGATAGCTTTCCGGCACGTTGACGCTGACATACAGCGGATCGAGTTGCGCAATCGTAACCAGTAACGATTCTTGCGCGGTAATCAGCCGACCTTCGTAAAATTGGCTGCGCCCGATGCGGCCATTCACCGGCGCGGTGATCACGGTATTGTCGAGGTCGAATTTGGCTTTCGCCAGATCGTTTTGCGCTTCATCCAATGCCGCTTTGGCGGCGCGTACTTCGGCTTCGGCATCATCGATTTCTTTTTTGCTTACCGCTTGTTTATCGAGCAACGGTTTGATACGTGTTAAATTCTGCTGTGCTTGCTGCAACCGCGCCTGCATTTGCGCCACCTTGGCTTTGTTACTTAGATGCACGGCCTTGAACGGTACCGGATCGATCAAGTACAAGCGCTCGCCTTTTTTTACATCGCGCCCTTCGGTGAAATACACTTGTTTAATGATGCCGCTCACTTGCGAACGGATTTCTACCGGTCGGAAAGCTTCCGCTTGGCCGATAAATTCAGGCTCGTCCGCCAGGGTTTGCGGTGTGACGGTGATGACCTCCACCTGTGGCAAAGACGGTGGCGGTGCTTGTGGCGGCTGACCGGTGCAGGCACTGAGCAGCGTCAGTATGAGCGCCAGCACGATAGTGGATTGAATCCGGAAAATAGATAAAAACAGCCATCCGGTCATTCGATGCATACACTCCTCGACGTTATACTAATTGATTGAAAGGGAATCATTGACGGTATCAGCGAACCATACGACAAATCGTTGAGAAGCTATCTACGTTGTCGCTGCAGCGTTAAAAACAGGCTCAAAATGCTCATTTATTAGGCATAAACTGCGCTTTTTCGCCTATTTTTGCCGCGGCAAAGCTGTCTCGAAAACGTTTCTCAACGGCTTGCTAATTCCATGCCAGTTTATAAAACCCAACCGCCACCCAATGCTTTATACAATTGAACAATCGACACCCAATGCAAGCGCTGCATCGACAGCAATGCCGATTCTGCGTCGAACAAATTGCGTTTAGCCGACAATACGTCGACATAACTGGTAATGCCGTTCTGAAAGCGCAGATCCGCCAATTGTAACGCGGAACGCAGCGCTTCCACTTGCTCGTGTTGCGCTTGCCGTTGCGTATTGGCGGTGTGCACCGCGATCAAAGCATCTTCGACTTCTTTGAAAGCGGTTAAAACGGTTTGTTCATATTGCGCCAATGCTTGACGTGCCTGAGCTTCCGCCGCGCGCTGCTCGAAACCCAGGCTTTTTGCATTCAATAGTGGCCCAGCCAGACCGAGGCCGCTGGCACCGAATTCGCTACCGGAAAGCAATAAATTCGACAATGCCGGGCTGGCCACGCCGAGAAAGCCGGTGATCGACAGTCTTGGAAAACGAGAGGCTTTGGCGACACCGATACGCGCGGTTGCCGCCGCCAGGGATTGCTCGGCGCGCAAAATATCCGGGCGCCGTTGTAACAATTCCGACGGCAATCCGGCGGGTACTTCGACCGGCGGCGGTTGTTCCGCAAATGCTTGCCCACGCTCGATTGGGGTAGAGTTTTTGCCGAGCAGCACGCTCAATTCGTTTTCCTTTTGCCGCAACCGCCGCTCCAGCTCGGCTACTTGCTTTACCGCGCTGGCGCGCGCGGCATCGATTTGATCGAATTCAATGCGGGAAATGACGCCTGCATCCAATTGCGCTTGCGACAATTCCAGCGAATCGCGCCAGGATGCCAATGTTTGCTGGGCGATTTCGTATTGCCGGTCAAGTTGCAGCAAATCGAAATAAGCCTGCGCTACCGCGCTGACCAAGGTCAAAATCACCGCATGGCGACTCTCTTCGCGCTCTAGCAATTCGGCGCGTGCTGCCTCGTTGGAACGGCGGATCTTGCCCCAGATATCGATTTCCCAGTTGAGGGTCGTCTGCCCATAATAACTAAACGGCGTCGGAAAACCAGGGAAGCGGAATCCACCCATTCGACCGAATGCCGGCGCATAAGTATCAAAACCCAGATTCGGCAACAAATCCATACGCGACGCTCCCAAGCGCGCTTCAAACTCTTCCACGCTCGCCACCGCATGCTTGAGATCCTTGTTCTCCTGCAACGCCTGCCGGATCAGCCGCTGCAACGTCTCATCCTGCAACAACTCCCACCAGCGCATATTGGCAATCGACTCACCTTCCACCGGATCGAGCCGGAATTTCTCAGCAGCATCGATTTTCGGCCGAATAAAATCCGGCCCCATCGCGCAAGCGGTGAGGAATAGCAAAAGAAAAGCGCAGATGAAGCGACGCCAGCGTTGCATGGGATTTATTTGAATCTTGGAGATGACAACTTAAATGAATTACAAAATTGATAGTTACAGGATTATAGACTATCGACTTCATCTGGGCATATTTTATGGGATTGTTTGTAGAGAACAAAGAACCGGTAACCAATTCCAGCGACGATGTTAGGGATCGGGCAATCCCATGTATCCGACTTGATGTACGGCAAATGGGAAAAATTCAACCTGGATATGCTGCTTACATTAATTCCCCGCACTGGACAGTATGTTAAGCTGGTTGTTGGGTGAAAAAGATCGATCGATGCACAAAATTTTCTGCAATAAGCTCGGTTCGAGCTCCGTATGCTGATACTTTTATCGAATGTGTAATATTGATAACATAGTTAATGTATTTTATTGCGTCATTTCGGACGTCTAATTCTAGTTATACTTACGAGAAAACTATGAACGAGTATACGAAATATCTAGTTTTGAAGTCCGCGCTTGAAAGCATCTTTGGAAGCACAGCTTGGTACGCTCTAAAGGAATCTAATCACGTTCCGACTTGGAGAAAATACGGAATCAAGACGCTTCAGTGCATTGAGCTATCTATAGACGCAACAGTTGAGATAGCTGACGAAGAATGGAAACAGGAGATCAGAAATGTTATCTCTGATGGAATTGCGAGGCTATTGATACGGCCTGATTTATCC
>DJMI01000132.1 GCA_002435335.1 Nitrosomonas sp. UBA6494 | reverse complement strand
ATTTTCTTGATTTTGAGGCGCATAGTTAATCTATGCAACGAAAAATTGAGGAAATATGAACCGTTATCCCATTGGCGCAGTAGATTAGCCTTAAGTCCGACAGACTCCTAGGGGCTATCTACTCTGAATTATGGGTTGCAACATAACCGGCTGGCCGATCCGCACCGTTACCGAAGAAATGCGCTTCGAGTTGCTCCGCCAAATATTTGCGTGCTTTACTGTCCGAAAGATTTAAGCGGTTCTCGTTAACCAGCATGGTTTGGAGTCGTACCCATTCTTGCCATGCTTCCTTGGAAACATTATCGAAAATCCGTTTGCCAAGTTCGCCCGGGTAAATTTGAAAATCAAGACCTTCAGCGTCCCGGCCAAGTTTGATGCATTTCACTATTCTTGCCATTTGATTCCTTGCTGCCAAATAATATGTGGAAAGGCGATATTATGAAAGTTTTGCCGAGCTTAGTAAACTGATTGGACAAGCTTTTGTATTTTGCTTGACTGCGCAAAGCGCGCGAATGATGAATGCGTATCGATCGCTAGCATGCCTTGCTTTGAATGAAATAACCGTTATCCGCTAAAGTTTATCGGTATCAGGTCGTAAAACCACTTCATTGCTGTTAAATTAAGAATCTCATTTTACCAATTACATCGATCTGGGAGCGTTATGAAAATTCTTGTTCACTACAAGACTGGATATAAGCAAATATTCATCGTGCCAAAATCCATGCTGGCATTGGAATTCAGGAATATGGCTAAAGAAGTAGGCGGTGATATTGAGAGTATTGAATTCTCATTACCAACCAATCAGTCAGCAGCAAGAGCTGAACGCAGAGGCATTCATCAATTGCCCGATAAGTATTAAGCGCAGTGTTCGCTAAAATGGAATATCATCGTCCATATCATCGAACCCGCCGGTATTTCTGGAAGGAGCTGAACGACTAGGTGCCGGATTATCGTCAACATGATCAGGCGCCGATTCGAAACTGCCGCTGCCGGGGCGGCTGCCAAGCATTTTCATATCCGTTGCGATAATATCCGTTGTGTAACGCTCAACCCCATTCTTGTCCGTCCATTTCCGGGTTTCCAATCTGCCTTCAATGTAAACGGGGCGTCCTTTTTTTAAGTATTCACCGGCAATTTCCGCTAGCTTGCGATAAAAAGTTACGCGATGCCATTCGGTTTTTTCCTGCTTCTCGCCATTTTTATCTTTCCACGTATCCGTCGTGGCCAAGGTAATATTAGTGACAGCTTCGCCGTTCGACATATAGCGAGTTTCCGGATCCTTACCTAAGTTGCCGATCAATATCACTTTATTGACTGATGCCATTTATATTTTCCTCCTCAAGCAATTTAATCACTTTTTCTTCGTCGAAGCCTTTCATATCGACTTTCAAGTAGGCCACTTTCTCATCCATCAGTACTAACGCTTCATAGACACCGGGTATGGCCGCGAGCTGACGTGTCAATTTGTCCGATTGATCAAGATTTGCTGTTTGTACAGCATACATTTTAGATCGCACCGCTGCGGGGGCTTTCATCGTGGCGGCTAAACACAGCCAAGCCAGCAACAAAGCGCCGCAAAATGCATACAATGCGGAGCTACCATATTCGCCAAACAAGAAACCACCCGCTGCGGCCCCGGCAAATGCGCCTAAGAATTGCGTACTGCTGTAGATACCCATCGCCGTTCCTTTGGCGCCGACCGGTGCGATTTTGGAAATCAGTGACGGCAAACTGGCTTCCAGTAAGTTAAATGCGGTAAAGAAAACCAATAATGCTACAGCAGTACCCCACAGCGAATCAGCGGTTGTCGCCAATAACACTTGACCAATCAACAACATGGCAATCGCAGCAACAAAAACCGGTTTAAGTTTTGCTTTCTTTTCCGCATAAATGATCGCTGGAACAATCAGCAGCACCGACAAAACGAGCACCGGCAAATAAATTTGCCAATGATCATCCGCTGCCATTCCGGCTTGCCGCAATGTCAGCGGTACCACCAGCCATAGCGCCATCAACACCGCATGCAATGCAAAAATACCATAGTTCAAACGCAATAACTGCGTATTTTGCAATACCGTGCTAAAGCTTGCCGCCGAAGTTTCGGTATCCGAATGAAAGCGGCTTATTTGCGGATTTGGAATGATTTTGTGCACAACTACCATGGCGAGCACTGCCAGAACGGCAGTCATGGCAAAAATGCCTGGCACTCCGATCCATTGATTCAAGATGGGTGCGATTGCTAGTGACACCGCAAAAGCCGTACCGATGGTCATGCCGATCATCGCCATTGCTTTGGTACGATGCTCTTCGCGTGTCAAATCGGCGGCTAACGCCATCACGGCCGCGGAAATCGCACCGGCGCCTTGGACGATGCGCCCCAGGATGACCCAATAGATATCGGTTGCTGCAGCAGCGATTAGACTGCCGATGATAAATAGAATCAACCCTAAATAAATAACCGGTTTACGTCCGATCCGATCCGACAGCCAACCGAAAGGGATTTGCAAAATGGCTTGCGTGAGGCCGTATGCCCCCAAAGCGATACCGACCAGTGTGTAATTGTCGCCGCCTGGCAATTCTTCGGCATAAAAGGCGAATACCGGCAAAATGATGAACAACCCGAACATGCGTAGACCGTATACGCCGGATAAGCCGACAGACGCACGCAGTTCCGTCGGGGACATTTTTTCTGATGATGGAACAGACATGAATCAGCTTGTGATATTTCCAAAAAGTTGGGTATATTAGCAGGTTGACCGATACATAGATAGTTCATGGATTCCATAAAAATACGCGGTGCCCGTACCCACAATCTGAAAAATATCAACCTTGATTTGCCGCGCAACAAGCTTGTTGTGATCACCGGATTATCCGGTTCCGGCAAATCCTCGCTGGCGTTCGATACGCTATATGCGGAAGGGCAGCGCCGCTATGTCGAGTCGCTATCGGCATATGCGCGGCAATTCTTGCAGTTGATGGAGAAACCGGATGTCGATTTGATTGAGGGACTTTCTCCAGCGATAGCGATTGAGCAGAAAGCGACCTCGCATAACCCGCGCTCCACCGTCGGCACAGTGACCGAGATTCATGATTACTTGCGGCTGCTGTTTGCGCGTGTCGGCGATCCGTTTTGCCCGGAACACAACATTGTGTTGACTGCGCAAAGCGTATCGCAAATGGTCGATCATGTATTGCAACTGCCGTCGGAGACGCGCTTGATGATTCTGGCGCCATTGATCGTCGAACGCAAGGGAGAGCAAACGGAGCTGTTCGACGAGCTGCAGGCGCAGGGTTTCGTGCGCTTACGCATCGACGGCGAGGTCTATGAAATCGATGCGCTGCCTAAGCTGCAGAAAAACCAAAAGCATACCGTCGAAGTGGTGATCGACCGGTTAAAAGTGACGCCGGATGCTAAACAACGCCTCGCCGAATCGTTCGAAGTGGCATTGCGCCATTCCGACGGACGTGCGTTGGCTATCGAAATGGATAGCGGACAAGAACATTTGTTTTCCGCCAAGTTCAGTTGTCCGGTTTGTAGTTATTCACTATCCGAATTGGAGCCGCGGTTGTTTTCGTTCAACAATCCGATCGGTGCCTGCAACAAATGCGATGGCCTGGGGCAAATTACCTTTTTCGATCCGGCGCGTGTGGTGGCTTTCCCCCATCTGTCGCTTGCTGCCGGCGCGGTCAAAAACTGGGATCGGCGCAATCAATTTTATTTTCAATTATTGACCAGCCTGGCCAAGCACTATCAATTCGATCTGGAAACGCCGTTCGAAAATCTCGATGAAACTACGCGCAACATCATTTTGTACGGTTCCGGTAAAGAGAAAATCGTATTTACCTATTTGACCGAAAGCGGCAAAAAACAACAGGAGACGCATGCTTTTGAAGGCATCATTCCCAATCTGACGCGGCGTTATAAAGAAACCGAATCGCAAACCGTGCGCGAAGAACTGGCCAAATACTTGAACGCGCAAACTTGTCCGGAATGTCAGGGCACACGCTTATGCCGTGCCGCACGGCATGTTCATGTGGCCAATCAAACCATCTATGAGATCAGCGCATATCCGCTCAAAAAGGCCAAGCAATTTTTTGACGCTATCGAATTGTCCGGTCACAAACAATCTATCGCCGAGCGTATTGTCAAGGAAATCGCGAGCCGGCTGCAATTTCTCAACAATGTCGGGCTCGATTATCTTTCGTTGGATCGTTCCGCAGATACGTTATCCGGCGGCGAAGCGCAACGGATTCGTTTAGCCAGCCAAATCGGCTCCGGTTTAACCGGCGTGATGTACGTGCTGGACGAGCCCTCCATCGGTTTGCATCAGCGCGACAACAATCGATTGCTGGATACATTGAAAAATCTGCGCGATCTCGGCAACAGCGTCATCGTGGTAGAGCATGACCAGGATGCGATCGAAATCGCGGATTATGTCGTCGACATGGGGCCGGGTGCGGGCGAGCATGGTGGTCAGGTAGTCGCGCAAGGAACGCCGCATGCGATTCAACAAAACAATGCATCGCTGACCGGAAAATACCTATCCGGCACATTGTCGATACGCATTCCCGAGCAAAGGCACGCACCGGACCCTGAGCGCATGCTGCGCATCGAAGGCGCATCGGGCAACAATTTGAAACAGGTCACACTGAATTTGCCGGTCGGTTTGTTCGTTTGCGTCACTGGCGTATCCGGATCGGGAAAATCCACTTTGATCAATGAAACACTGTACCGCGCAGTAGCGCGGCATTTGTACGGCAGTACGGAAGAAGCGTCGCCGTACCGGCATATCGACGGTCTGGCGTTTTTCGATAAAGTCATCAACATGGATCAGAGTCCGATCGGGCGCACCCCGCGTTCCAATCCCGCTACCTATACTGGATTATTCACGCCGATCCGCGATTTATTCGCCGGTGTACCGCAAGCGCGAGAGCGGGGTTATGCACCTGGGCGCTTTTCCTTCAACGTCAAGGGCGGACGC
>DJMI01000058.1 GCA_002435335.1 Nitrosomonas sp. UBA6494 | reverse complement strand
CGGTTGTTCGATGGCGGATATGGCCAATCTTGCAAATGTTGAACGAGCATGGCGCGAATTAAGCGAAATTCTAAATCCGGACGAATACATCACCCCTGTCACTTATATCAATTCTTCCGCGGATTTGAAAGCTTTCTGCGGCGAACACGAGGGTATTGTTTGCACCTCTAGCAACGCCGGCAAGGTACTGCAATGGTCGTTCAAGCAACGTGAAAAAGTGCTATTTTTCCCCGATCAACACCTTGGGCGCTGGAGCGGGCATTTATTGGGTATTCCTCTGGAGCAAATGGTGATATGGAATTTTGATGAACCATTGGGCGGTTTGACACCGGAGCAAATCAAGAACGCAAAGATTTTGTTATGGAAGGGTCATTGCTCGGTGCACCAAATGTTCCAACCGCAGCATATCATCCGTTTTCGCAATCAATATCCGGAAGGAATCGTTATTTCTCATCCGGAGTGCAGTTATGAAGTATGCAAAGCATCCGATTATGTCGGATCCACGGAATACATTATAAAAACCATCGCTGAAGCAGAACCGGGTACCCGCTGGTTGGTAGGCACCGAATTGAATTTGGTCAATCGCATCACCGAAGAATTTAAATCGCAGGATAAAATTGTACAATTCATGTCGCCGATGGTATGCATGTGCTCGACCATGGCAAGGATTGATCCGCAGCATTTGGCTTGGGCACTGGAGAATCTGGTAAACGGCAATGTCGTCAATCAAATCAAAGTACCTGAGACAGAAGCCAAACTGGCAAAATTGGCATTGGATCGCATGTTGCAGATTTCTTAAGTGCATCACTAAAATTTATTCGTATAACCGCGCTTCGGAGCATTGTGTTGTGCCACACAATATCAATACGTTGAATCCATGAAGAATCTTCAATTCATTGATAATAATCGAATCATTCTTTTGCGTAACGGTGAAGAATATTTTCCGCAACTAGTAGAAGCCATAGAAAAAGCACATACTGAAATACATCTTGAAACTTATATCTATGAGAACGATGCCATCGGTCAAACAATATCCGCCGCACTGATCCGGGCAGCACAACGAGGCGTATCGGTTCATTTATTATTGGACGGTTTTGGATCGCAAAATCTGCCGAAAGCGGAAATTAACCGCTTGCTGGACATGAATGTCAAAGTGTTGATCTTCCGTCCAGAAGTCATATTATCGCTACCGCACCGGCACCGCCTGCGTCGAATGCATCGCAAGATAGCGATTATTGACGCAGAAATCGCTTTTATCGGTGGAATTAATATTATCGATGATCAAGATAACCCAGAACAGTTGTTACCCCGATTCGATTTTGCCGTTTCCATTCAAGGACCGTTATTAACCCAAATACACCAGGCGGTAAAACATCTATGGATGCTGGTAGCTTGGGTTCATTTCAAAAAGCGTTGGGCATTGCAGCTTCCCGTTAGACCAGCAACCGACCCTATTGGGAATCAAAAAGCAGCTTTCATCATCCGTAACAACTGGCGGCACCGACATGATATCGAACATGCTTATCTGGAAGCGATTAATTCCGCACAAACCGAAATTATCATTGCCAACGCTTACTTCTTACCCGGAAGAAAATTCAGCCAAGCATTAAAAAAGGCTGCGCAACGCGGAGTGGCTGTTCTATTGCTGCTACAAGGCAAAGTGGAATATCGTCTACAATATCATGCCACGCAAGCGCTTTATGAAAATTTATTACAGGTTGGAGTCAAAATTTACGAATATCAGCGCAGCTATATGCATGCCAAAGTTGCTGTCATCGATCACCATTGGGCTACCGTAGGATCATCGAATATCGATCCATTCAGCTTGCTGTTGGCGCGGGAAGCTAATGTTGTCATTGAAGACGATACTTTTGCCCAGGAACTCAGAACATACCTCGTCGCTGCCATTACGCAAGAATCCTATGCAATTACCGCAACCGACAGAAACCTTTTTTCTTGGTTTAACGATGCAATCAATTGGCTTTGTTTTTATATCGTCCGCGTCATGCAAGGCATGCTAGGCTACGATTGGTATGACAGAACTTCATAACCGCATCTGAACGACCGCCCCCATGCCGATCAAGCAGCGCACAACCAGCGATCGCACATTAACATCCGATCAACAGCAGCGAATAATCGCAGCCGCAAATATCCTGCGCAACGGCGGCACTGTCGCCTTTCCGACCGAAACCGTATATGGATTGGGTGCCGATGCAACCAATCCAGCGGCAATTGAGAAGATATACCGGATAAAACAGCGCCCCCCAAATCATCCGCTGATCGTGCATATTGGTAATATCACCGATCTCGATTATTGGGCGCAGGCCATACCCGAATCTGCATGGAAGCTTGCACAGCATTTTTGGCCCGGACCATTGACTTTGATTTTGCAACGCAGTCGCCATATCCCGGATTGTGTTACCGGTGGTCAAAATACCGTCGGCATCCGCATACCGGCACATCCTGTGGCTTTAGCATTATTACAAGCACTGGGAACCGAAAAAGCACTGGCTGCGCCATCCGCTAATCGTTTCGGTCGCATCAGTCCGACCGCCGCCTTTCATGTCCAACAGCAATTGGGAAGCGACGTCGACATGATTCTTGATGGAGATACCTGTTCAGTGGGTTTAGAAAGCACTATCGTTAGTTTTCATGACCAATCGCCGAAAATTCTTCGCCCAGGTGGAGCTTCCGCTGCCACAATCGAAGCTGTTCTGGGAGTTCCTGTCGAATTGGCGCATACCAGTCAATCCGGTATCCGCACTTCAGGTTCATTGCCGGCGCATTATGCACCGAATACACCGCTGAGATTAGTTCAGTCAACAAAAATTTGGCAGCAAGCACAAGCACTTGCCGATCAGAATCAACGCGTCCTGGTTATGACTTGGTCAACTGTCGCACAACAACAGTCGACCAATCCATTGATCGTACACTGCCCAATGCCAAGCAATCCATTGATTTACGGCCAATGCCTCTATGCAAGATTACATCAGTTCGATCAGGCTGCATTTGATGTTTTACTCAGCGAAGCACCACCCGATCACCCCGACTGGCTCGCCATAGCGGATCGCTTACAACGTGCCAGCCACCATTTTATTGGCAACAACCAAAATATACACCATGAGCACACAAAATAAACTACAAGCGGTACTTTTTGACGTTGACGGAACACTTGCTGACACCGAGCAAGATGGGCATCGAATTGCCTTTAACGCAGCTTTTGATCAATTTGGTCTTGATTGGCACTGGGATATCGATCTTTACGGTAAGTTATTGCAAGTTACCGGCGGCAAAGAACGAATTCGTCATTACATCGAAAATTATCAACCGGCAGCGCTGGATAAAAATGATTTATCGACATGGATTGCCGATCTGCACAAAACCAAAACCAAATACTTCGAATCATTGATGGCAACCGGAAAAATTCCGCTGCGCCCTGGTGTCGCACGATTAATTCATGAACTGCGCCAACAACAGATAAAACTCGCGATCGCAACCACCACGACAATGGAAAATGTAACCGCTTTACTCAAATCGACCTTAGGTGAGGAATCGATAGCATGGTTCGATGTGATCGGTGCCGGCGACATAGTGCCACAAAAAAAACCGGCACCAGACATTTATCACTGGGTTCTCAATCAACTAGAAATGACGGCACAGCAATGTATCGCCATTGAGGATTCTGAGAACGGACTCAAATCCGCATTGGCAGCCAACCTTTCGGTACTGATCACTGTCAGCGGTTATACACAGAGACAAGATTTTAGCGGCGCCGCTGCCGTGATCTCCGATTTGGGAGAACCGTCGCAGCCTTACACACATATTACAGGTTTAATGAAAGATCAAAATTGGATCAGTGCAAGCTCGCTCGAACAAATGCTTAACCGATGAGCATGATCTTATTTGCAGATTTCACGGAAACGAATCAAAAAATCAAAAATTAATTTTGATGTTCTGGAGAGCAATCAACAGCGATCCTATGCATAATTAATATGTTGCGCAAAATTGCTATTTCCATTACTGCCTTATCAATCATAATGCTTATCGTTATGTTTGCTGTCGGTTCAATTTTGACTGCACCGGCAAATACAGCTGTTTCTGTACTGACGGCAGATTTTCCGGTTGAATCGGTTAAGATCCCAACAGCAGACCAGTCCGTCGTTCATGGATGGCTAGTACATGGCAAACCTCGCGGTGGAGTGGTTCTATTGATACACTCAATGCGCAGCAATCGCATGGAAATGCTGAGCCGGGCGCGGTTTCTAAAGAATCAAGGTTACAGTGCGTTATTCATCGATCTGCAAGCACACGGCGAAACCGCCGGGGATAAAATAACATTTGGTTTAAAAGAAGCAGAAAACGTTGAAGCAGCGATAGCTTATTTGCGAAAGACTTTCCCAGGCGAGCGATTGGCGGCCATTGGCACTTCACTGGGTGCCGCAGCGATAGTGCTTGCCAAGCAGGATTTAAAATTGAACGCGGTAATCCTGGAATCTTTACATCCAACCATTGAAGAGGCCATCGATAATCGATTGAAACTGCATTTAGGCGAATATGGCTCACTACTGTTACCACTCATGCTGTGGCAATTGTCTTTTAATCTAAACGTTCCTCTGGATGAATTGAGTCCAATCATACATATCAGAAACTTGCACGCACCGGCTTTATTTATATCGGGCACTCACGATGCACATACTACGCAATCCGAAACCGAACGACTTTACGCCGCAGCCAATGATCCCAAGGAACTATGGATTGTATCCGGCGCACGCCATTTTAATATGCATACCTATGCGGGCAGGGTTTATGAGGAATATGTTATCGATTTTCTCGCACAGCATATGCGCGAGCACTGAAGTGATTGATCACCAGATACGCTGTTTTACCACCCCATACCCGGATATGTTAAGCTAACAATTAGGAAACCAGTCTGTATTATCCATCGTAAGAATTTGCTATGCCTATCTATCAAAATATTTTAGTTGCCATCGACTTCTCTGATGCCGGTCATTTTGTCGCACAAAAAGCGCAATCATTGGCGATTAAGTTTAATGCACGCTTAAATCTCATTCATGTATTGGATAATATCCCCATGCCGGATACTCCTTATGGTACGGTCATTCCTTTGCATGAAAATACAACATACGATTTATTGGAAATAGAAAGAAACAAATTTTTAACGACTGCCGACCGGCTAGAAATCGACCGAAAAAATTGCTGGTTGATTTGGGGTGAACCGCAGCAAGAAATTACACAGCTTGCCGCACGCGAGCATATCGACCTAATTGTCGTTGGCTCGCATGGGCGACACGGCCTGTCTATGCTGATGGGATCAACCGCCAAGGGTGTGATATATCATGCAGAATGTGATGTACTGACCGTTCATTTACGCGACAATCAGTAAAATGCAAGTACGCTGCAGATCGAACCCAGATCAATGTATATGATTAATTTCTCCAGAACTGCCACCAAGGTTTCGCACCTATTTCCGGCAATTCTTTGAGAAAGTAGCTATCAGGAAAATTTATTCGCATCACCCGTTCTGCATCTTCCTTCAAATCATGCATTTCCAATGCCTCGTACGCTTTAATCATAATATATAATGCCTCCTCGGTAGCTGGCGTACGCGGATATTCCGTAATCGCATTTTGTGCACGATTGGCAGCGGCCACATAAGCTTTGCGTTTCATATAGTAGCGCGCAACATGAATTTCACCCATAGCAATCGCGTTGATCAAATATGCCATACGTTGCCTGGAATCCGCAGCATATTTGCTTTCCGGGAAACGCGCCACCAGCTCTTTAAAGATCTCAAATGACTCATAGGATGCTTTCTGATCGCGCTCGCTCATGTCCTGCTTAAGTGGACCTTTCATCAAAAAACCCATCATTCCCCAATTATCGTTAAAATTAGACAATCCTTTGATATAATAGGCATAATCGACATTATCATGATTGGGATGCAATTTAATAAAACGATCTGCTGCAGCAATTGCCGAAGCGGGCTCTTCGTTCTTATAATGCGCATAGGCAAGCTCGAGTTGTGCTTGCTGCGCGATTCTGCCATAGGGATAACGCGATTCCAGAGTCTCGTACAATTTAATAGCTGCAGGATAACTGCCATCGTTTAACTTTGCCCGCGCTTCCGAATAGAATTTATTGGCAGACCAATCCTCCTGGCCATCCGACCGATCTGGCAGCAGGCCGCATGCCGATAACAAAAAAACAACAAATAACGCTAAACTACGTGGCATGATAAATTCCGTAAAAGACGAAGATACGCATCAGAATTATAACGTAAAGCCACCAAGCTCTGTATGTAAGGAAGATGAGTCAACAGTAATTCATTTGACAATCCCGCTAAATTTTGCCGGCTTGAGATTGGATCAAGCTTTGGCAAAATTACTACCGGACTGGTCGCGCAGCCGATTGCAATCATGGATAGAAGCACATCGAGTCAAGTTGAACGATCAATCCGTGATCGCCAAACAGAAAGTTTGGGGCGGTGAATGCCTCCAAGTTTCCCCACAAGAAGCCATTACTTCACCTGTACATGCCGCCGAAGCTATTAGTTTAAATATCGTTGCCGAAGATGATACATTGCTGGTTGTCAACAAACCTGTGGGATTGGTAACTCACCCCGGCAACGGCAATTGGCAAGGCACATTACTCAATGCTTTACTCCATCATGCGCCGCAACTGGAAAAAGTACCGCGCGCCGGCATCGTGCACCGCCTCGATAAAGATACCAGCGGTTTATTGGTTGTGGCGAAAACCATTGAAGCACAGACAAACTTGGTACGCCAATTACAACAACGCACCGTTAGACGGGAATATCTTGCACTGGTCTACGGTATGCTTGAACAAGCGGGCAGTGTCAATGCGCCGATCGGGCGGCATCCTACCCAACGCACCAAAATGGCAATCTCTGCCAAAGGAAAACCGGCGCAAACGCACTATCACATCGTTGAAACTTTCCAAAGCTGCACGTTGTTGCGTTGTATCCTGGATACCGGACGCACACACCAGATCCGAGTGCACATGCAATCGATCCGCCATCCCTTAGTCGGCGATTCAGTTTATTGTGGCAAACCGCAAAAAATCGATGTAAGCGTTGCGCAACTATTAAGCGGTTTTACAAGACAAGCGCTACATGCGCAAAAATTGGCGTTACTGCATCCGAAAACCGGTCATTCGGTTACTTGGGAAGTGGAAATGCCACATGATATGCAGCAACTGCTCGATCTATTGAGAAATAGAAATAGAAAAACAAAGCCTCAATAAAAAATGCGCCCGAAGGCGCAATTTTTATTAAAGCTATCCACCCTCATTAGAACGGCAATACAGCGTCCAGTGAGAATAGAATCTGATCTTTGTTGCCGCCGAACGGACGGTAAGCCGAAGCTTGCAACGATTCATGCAGTGCATCGACACGGTCGTAGCGAATGTTCGGGCGAATGTTTAATTGCTTTAATCCTTGCCATGGCAGATTCAATGTTCTGGCTGCTTTCCAGTTGGCACCGATGGTGATGGCATAATAATCTGCCGGTGTAGCCGTACCTAATAAGCCGATATTGCTGGCATAACTCCTGCCAAGATGATTGGTTGCCGCCGTAACTCTTCCCGGTGCAAAAACACGGAAACCATCGCGATCACGAAACCATTCTGCACGGATACCAACGGCCACATTCGGTGTTGCATCGTAATAAAAATGTGAATTAACACCATACCACTCCGCATCTTTGATCACACCACCATAAACATTATTGGCCAATAATACATTATCGGCAAAACCATGATCATGCTGCAGAACCAGTTTTGTTCTGTCAGTGAATTGATGTTGCAGCACAATGCTATACATGCCCCAGAAACTGCTATTACGTGTCGATGTGGTGCTACCGGTACCGCTCACATTGAACGATGTCCTACTATCATTACTTGTCCAAGTTACACCACCGATACCACCCCAATTCTCCATTTGCTTATCGAAATTGCCGTCCCAACCACCGGTTCCACTACCGCCGATCGCACCAGCCATTGCGACAAAATTACCATTAATTTTGTAATTGGTTAGCACACCAGAATGTGTGAAGGGTTCGCCATACTGCATCGTATAAGCATGAGAATAGAAGAAATTATTCGGTGCAGGAACCGTTTCATAACCGATCGGGGTATAAAAATGCCCGACTTTAATATTCAATCCGTTGCCGACAGGCGCATAAATTTCCGCATACGCTTGTGGAATAGCAATACCGTACGTACGGCTGGAATTACAGCAAATATCCAAATCCCAATTACCCCGATCCGCCAGCGGTCTACCGTTGTTCACATCAAATGCCGGGTTGCCGTATGCTTGTGTAAAAATAGCATCGGTACCGAACATGAAGTCAGCGCGGAAACCGACATCCCAACTTTTACCTTCTGTTCTAACCGCACGCTCGACAAAGAAATTTAATTGATTTAACTGAAACCGATTGGCTTGATCAGAAAACGTAACCGGCCCGTTAAAACCGTGAACCTGACTCGGATTGTATGTGGCACCGCCGTGAATCCAACCGCCCATTGTAATGCCGGTATTCTTCAATGCATCCATAAAACTGTTACTTGTTGTAATGGTATTGGCATAAACAACACTAGCCGACCCCATACCAAGCAACAACGCTCCTCCCGCTACCGCCTGGATTATTTGTTTTTTGTGGTTTCTTTTATACGCCATTGCTCCCCTCTCCCGATAATTATTATGAAAAAAGTCTTCGATCAACAATAACAACAAAAGACCCTAGTAACCTCGTGGATTGAACTCTAACATTGAAACACCAAGAGGGTCAATGTAATCAATTGTATTAATCACAAATTAGATCAAAATTACAACACAAAAAACACTGTCACCTAGTTCAGCCAACCTCTTTCTAACAAAATTCGCTTTTGCAGCACACCAAAAAATTATTCCATATCTGCAGCACTAATCATCTAATCACGATAAAATGCAGAAATTCACAACGGAAAGATTACACACTTGCATCATTCATACTAAAAAACCCTGATGCACCTTAAAAATTCACTCGCTTTCTTCGATAGTTCTACGGCAGATTTTCATCATGACAAAAACAACTCATTTTGGCTTTAACACGGTTTCGGAAGAAGAAAAAGCCGGAAAAGTCGCTGAAGTTTTTCACTCGGTAGCAGATCGTTATAATTTAATGAACGACTTAATGTCTGCAGGGCTTCATCGTGTATGGAAGCGCTTCGCTATTGAAGCCAGCGGCGTTAGAAGTGGGGGTAAAGTTCTGGATATCGCTGGAGGTACCGGCGATTTAAGTGCTTTATTTTTACAAAAAGTCGGAAAATCCGGTGAAGTATGGCTAACCGACATCAACAATTCGATGCTGACGCTTGGTAGAGATCGCCTCATTGATGAAGGCAATCCAACCCCGATTGCTCAATGCGATGCCGAAAAACTCCCTTTTCCAAATAATTATTTCGATTGTGTCAGCGTCGCTTTTGGCCTGCGAAACATGACACATAAAGATGTGGCACTAAAAGAAATGCTTCGTGTTATCCGCCCTGGAGGAGTAGTTATAGTTTTAGAGTTCTCCAAAATTTGGAAACCCCTTGAGGCGGCATACGACACTTATTCGTTCAAGCTATTACCCACCATGGGTAAAATGATCGCCAATGACGCAGACAGCTATCGCTATCTGGCGGAATCTATACGAATGCACCCCTCTCAGGATGAACTAAAACAACTGATGCAACTGGTTGGTTTTGAACGTGTTGAATATTTTAATTTAACCGCCGGTATCGTAGCGCTTCACCGGGGATATAAATTGTAAATAAAAACAAACGCAATGTAGGTAAAGGTACAAAAAAAGAAATGCGTTGCCTGAACTTAGCTTCTTTAATTCAAGAACAAAAAACAATAGCTGGGGTTTAATATTTTTCTCAGCTAGCTAACACACCTTCTAAGTTCGCAGCTTCCTAAGACCCTATTTATAATGCTTGGAATATTACATCATCAACAGATAATGCCGTAGATTGGAGCATGATACCCACAAAAGTAATACTTGCAATATCATCCACAAAGCTAACCACTATATCATTACCTTGTGTAGAAATTGCCGTGATGTAGGGCACAAGTTCATCAAAATATTCAAAACCCAATTTGGTATCAAAGGCAATCTTATCCACACCCGGAGTAAAATCCTGAAAAAAATAATGTCCAACATCAGCTAAACCAAAAATATCCAAACCTGAGCCACCAGTCATTATATCTATACCTAGCCTCCCAACGAGGATATCATTTCCAATGCCGCCCATAAGATTATCGTCACCTTCAGTGCCGACAAGATACAAGTCATTTTGATTCTCAATCGCATGAATTTCATAACTGCCAGTGTTTGAATAACTTCCTCCTGAGAAAGCGGTCGCTCCAAGAAAATAGATTCCACTGGTAGTGGGTGTATATGAAATCATAGAATTGTTATTATCATATGATATATCATTATTACTTGCAATCAATAAACCGGTACTGTCGTAGAGTTTCAGCAAGGGATCTTGAAGAATGTTATCAGCATAAATATCTCCTTTTCCTTCAAGCTGAAACTCATAACTCCTACCCTGCACCAGCATGATACTAAACCAATCTTCATCCCCATCTGTTTCAATAACCCCAGAAGCAATCCCTCCTGCAATCACCGCTCCATTCGTCGAAGAATTCGACAAATAATCATCAGACACAGAAGGATTCTCAATCGCATGTATTTCATAACTGCCTGTGTTTGAATAGTCTCCTCCTGAGAAAGCGGTCGCTCCAAGAAAATAGATTCCACTGGTAGTGGGTGTGTAAGTAATCAATGAATTAAAATTATCATCAGATATATCATCATTGCTTGCAATCAATAAACCAGTACTGTCGTAGAGTTTCAGCAAGGGATCTTGAAGAATGCTATCAGCATAAATATCTCCTTTTCCTTCAAGCTGAAACTCATAACTCCTACCCTGCATTAGCATAATACTGAACCAATCTTCATCCCCTTCTGTTTCAATAACCCCAGAAGCAATCCCTCCTGCAATCACTACTCCATTCGTGGAAGAATTGGCCAAGTAATCATCAGACACAGAGTTTTTTTGCAGTAAATCAGCAGATATCAGAGCATTTTGATAGATAGCATTAATCAAGCGAAAACCTCACAATAGCAAAATAAAATTTGAAAAATTGTCAAATGACCCAATATTTAACCTTTATTCGACAGATGAAATATACCCACATGGTGTTAAATTTTTAAATCACAGTGCCGATAAGCACTTTTAACATTGCAATGATGGGATAGCGCATTGTATTCGATTATAAGTTACAGTGATTTTTTTCATCATTTTATATCGAATTGCTTTAACAGCATACATTACGAATAAATTTTAAAGGCTCTAGACTACCAGAGACAATCTGTTAGTCTAATTAGTTAATTTGATCTGCATTTAAAAGAATCAGAATGGCGCGGGAAAAAACATGCTGATCACCTTGCCAGTGGACTATGGCAACTCATCAGATTTTATTAATCTCTCTGCTAGTCTAGAGCCTTTTACATTATAGAAAGTTATCTATGAAAGATTTTGAGATAGACACTCCAGAAATAATTCTTGCATCGCGAGAGAATATAAGACAGGATAACTGGAATATCGAGTTACAGATTGAACGGGCAGGTTTGAAATTAATCAAAGTTCCGTTTGATTCACTGTTAACAAATCTAAAAAACCGATTTGTTAATACGAAGTTGATATTAATTGACTTGCAAGATTTTTCAAAAAATGAGTATAAAGAATTACAAATTTTAACGCATTACTTCCCTAAAGTTTCCCTCGTAGGATTAATTGATTCGGAAAATGTTACATTGCTAGAGGCCGAATTTAAGTGTCTGTTGGACGACATTATTTTTAAATCGGCACAAAAAGCAGAAATTTATGCGCGAATTAAATGGCGCATTGCTTTATGTAATAAGAAAAAAATAGACTCAGAACAAATCCCGTTTGTTGACCGAAGGAAAGCTGATCGTCGCAAAGCCGAAGCCAATAATAATAATAATAATAATAATAATAATAGTTTAACCAATCAAGAGTTTTTAGTAGTAGAATCAAGGCAACAAATATTTTTCAAAGATCAATTGCTTGACTTAACAACCAAGGAATACGAACTTTTACATCTATTAGTATCCAATTTAGGAAGATTATTTTCTGATACAGAAATTTTATTTCTTCTTTGGAGAGACAACCCAGTCGCAAATGAAAGTTACGTACAACAATATATACATCGCCTGCGTAAAAAAATAGAAACAAACCCTTGCAATCCCGAGTGGATTATTAACGTCAAAGGCGCCGGATATTTTTTAAAAGATCCACGAAGAAATCGCGATCAAGAAAATAAAGATCAAGCGTTTCTAGTTGATACAAAAGCATAAGAATTCTTATCACTTACAAAAGGAGCTTTCTATGAAAATTAGTTTTTACACACTTGCACTTACTTTATTAGTGCCGTTTTTTGTCGGTTGCAATGAATCAGGCATAGCACTTAAACATGAAATACAAGAGCTAAAACAAGGACAAGAAAACATTCATAAAGAGCTAACTGATATTAAAAATTCGATTGCTTCAAAATCAACCGAATCCGTATCGGAAATGGAAATTCAATCCATCAAACAAGGACAGGAAGTCATCAATAAAAACCTTGAAGAAATAAAGAAAAATCTAGCATCTCGCCCAGCACCTCCTCCTCCACCATCAGCAGTCGAGAAACTTGATTCATCAGTAATGATTGGTGGCATAAAGCCGTTAGGGTCAGATGATGCAGCCGTAACCTTGATTGAATTTTCTGATTATCAATGTCCATTTTGTGCTCGCCACGCAACACAAACAGCGCAACAAATCATCAAGGATTATGTCGAAACACACAAAGTTCGCTACGTATTTCGTGATTTCCCAATCGAAGCAATTCATCCACAAGCTCTAAAAATTGCAGAAGGCGCGCGCTGCGCAGGCGAAGAGGATAAGTATTGGGACATGCATGATCGCTTGTTCGCAAATCAGAGAGGTCTGCAGCCTGATAATCTTCCAGAGCATGCGGAAGCCATCGGGCTTGATCTGGGATTATTCAAGGATTGCCTGGATAGTGGAAAATACGCCGAAGCAATTAGGAAGGATATAGAAGATGGATCTAAAATTGGAGTTCGAGGCACACCTTCTTTTGCACTAGGCATTAGTGACAATAATCAAATAAAAAATGTAGTTATCATTCGTGGTGCACAACCTTATAATATTTTCAAAGAAGAAATTGAAAAAATGTTAGCATCTATTGAAAAATAAGTTTAAATATTAAGCTCATGATAAAGTAGAGATCGCTTCAAATGAAATTCAAAGGGATCTCTACTTTCGGTTCTGCATTGTTCACTTTTTTACAATTGCGCCACATGTTGGTTATGCTGAAATATCATTGGATTGTGTTAAACTTACGTTGAATGCTCTAGCGTAATGGATACATATTCTATCCTTTTCACAAAGTCATACAAAGATTCATGGATCAATCAGATCCAATCAATAAAGGTTGAAAGATTCTCAATAAGAGTCATTAAAAATTTGGATAAATTGATTTTTTTCCGGCAATTTTCTTACAGACAGAATAGGATTCAATGCACTGTTTATTAATTCTTCATTAATTCAGCGAGTGTTCTGTATGCGCTAAACTATATATATATGGAATTTTGGTTCTATATGTTATATATAATCACCCTATGATTGATTCAGCGACTATTTGCAAAAAAACTTTCACATTGTATTGGATAGAAAATGCACCAATTTTTCCTCACTTAGAATCGTACAACATGAAATCAACTCTACTATTTTTAGTATCGGTTTTTTGGGCGCATTTACTCCCATTTCATAGAAGCTCTTCCTCCAAAAGAAGTTTTGCGAATCAGTTAATAATCATTATTGCCACAATCATTATCCTTTCATTATCCTTTAGTACGCTGGCAGCACCGCTTGATGTGAAAGCTCCTACTGTACAAATTGATAGCAGAAAATTATCGACTACATATACCAGCGCACAGTCGATTACAATTAATGCATTGGCTAGAGATTCTGGATCTGGTGTATCAAAAGTTGAGTTTTCCAAAAATAACATTCTTTATTGCACTGATACGACCATAGACTATAGTTGCGTATGGAGTATCACTAGTGCAGACAACGGCACACACACGTGGAAAGCGAAGGCTTATGATTTTGCTGGCAATTCCGCATTTTCGGCAGACGTGCAACTGATAATCGATATTCCACTCCTTCCAGCATCAGTAGAACCACCACCGGTGGCAATTACTAATCCAGTAAATAACACTTCCATAAAAACATCACAGCAAGTAACAATTGCTGCAGAAGAGTACCTTTCACAAACCGTAAGTAAAATTGAGTTTTATAAAAATAACGCACTTTTCTGCACCGACATCAGCGCCCCATATAATAATTGCACATGGAATGTTACCAGTTTAGATAATGGAAATTACAGCTTGCTGGCCAAAGCCTATGACATCAATGGAAAAACCTATGACTCAGCTCCAGTAAACGTATCTGTGCAAATATGGCCACCAACAGTTTCGATTACTAATCCTACTTCTGGCAGTTACAATGCCGCTCAGACTATAACCATCAGCGCTGAAGCGACCGACAATATAGGCGTCAATAAAGTTGAGTTTTATAAGAATAATGTACTATATTGTACCGATATGACGAGCAGCTATAGCTGTGCCTGGAGTTTTACCTGCGCAGACCAAGGCAATCACAAGTGGGAAGCAAAAGCTTATGATAATGACGGAAATTCAAGTACGTCCACCCCAGTGAATCTGATTATCGATTGTACTTCCCCCATAATATCGATTTCAAGCTCTTACCCGACCACTAATTCTATAACCAGTGCACAGACGATAACGATAAACGCAACCGATTCTGATAACTCCGGCGTCGTCACCAAAGTCGATTTT
>DJMI01000143.1 GCA_002435335.1 Nitrosomonas sp. UBA6494 | reverse complement strand
GGATAAATCAGGCCGTATCAATAGTTATGAGTATTTCAATGATATGATCGATTTGTTCGGGTGAAAGCAAATAAGTGGAAGGAAAACCGGCATGAGTAAAATCAAGTGTTAATTTAGAACCGGCATCCGTCATTAACCAAGTATCTCTCCCGGATCCGGTACCGGTAATTTTGGCAGCGCCGACTGAATAGCCGGCGCTTACTAATCCTCGAATCAACGCGGCAGCCGTGGTTGTTTTACCGGCATTCATGGATGTGCCAACGACACCGATCGTGTAGGGGCGCGGAAACAGACTGACTAACTTGGAAAGTGCAGTATCCTTTAAGTTGATGCAGCGATCGTGTTCATCGATCAGTAAGCCAATAGGTCGAATGGATGTCGGTGTTTTTGTTTGCGCATGGCGATAATTCATGCTGGCTGCGATGCCTCCGGAAGCAACCAGATCGCAGGGTTGTAAATCTTGGGGGACTTGCGCTTCATATTGATCGGGCGCATAGCGATTGCCGTAACAAACCACTACTTCATCACCGACGAATAAAGCCGAACGTCGGCCGTGTGCAAGCTCCAGCGAGCTATGATGCCCAATTTTGGTTACTTCTGCGAGTACGAGATCGCCAACCTGTGGCGTTACGTCACTGCCGTCGAGTAAAGCTTTAACAGAGCCTAATTTTAAGTTACGGGGTGTATAGGCAATCTTGGCTTTTAGCAAACGATCTTGATGGACGGGTAATATAGTCATTCTTTTTCCTTTTTGAGAAACCCAATGTAATAGAGCGGTAAAAAATTTCTAGTCGGTTTTGGTCGGTTTATTCGATTAAAAGCTGAAAGTGTTCAATTAACTTTAATTTTTTCTGTGCTATATCAATCATTGCCCGCAGTGTCTATCGTAAACTTTATGAATTGTATGCATTTTTTCAATAATTATTTGATTCAGCCTGATAATGTAATGCTTCCGGTTTTTATGTGACAGATTCGACTTCTTTGGAAAATAAAGATGCATAAATTTCAATATAGTAGTATTTCGAAAGACTTGTGAAGTAGCGAAGCGATTTGCCGAGACGGATAATATAAATTTGCTAACGACTAAATGGATTTTTGAAATAACACGCATGTATAAGGACAATATGCATTTCATTCGCCTTTGCGTGTTTTGGGGATGGTGGGGATCATTAAGTGTCGTGCTATCTGCCGATTGTTTTGCACAGTTGAGCGGTAGTTTGACTGGAGTTACCAATTATATTTGGCGGGGCTATACCAAAAGCGATAATCAGCCGGCCTTACAAGGAAATATCGATTATGAATTCAAATCGGGTTTTTACTTAGGATCTTTTGTGTCTTCAGTCAATTTTGCCGATCACAATTATGCAGATAGATCGCGAATCGAATTTAGGCCTTATGTCGGTTATAGCCATAAGTTATCGGAAGATTGGCGTTTCAATGTGGAATGGAATCGTTATGTTTATGATGGAAAGGTTTTTGGTCAGAATGTGGACTATAACGATTTTTATTTTTATGTTCACTTTCGTGATTTTTTGACAGCCAGCTTCGCCTTTTCTGAAAATAGCTACCAACAAAATCATATGTCATTTAATCATGAGATTACGGGACGCTATCCCATCACAGACACTATGGAACTTTCTAGTACCATCGGTTACAACAAACAAAAGAAAAATCTAAGTTATGACTATGTTTATTGGACAACGGGGGTTACAATGCATTTTTCTCGCCATGTCGGCATAGATTTGCGCTATTACGGAGCGACGCATACGGCGGAGCGTCATGCAGAACCATTTCATTGGCAATTTCATCCCGATGCCGTGGGAAATCGTGTGGTTTTTTCGATTACGGCTGGTTTCTAGCAAAGCGCTGATTAATTGGCCGTACGAGCGAGTCACTTTGTTGCGCGGTACTCGTTCCATTGCCTATCTTGTTGATAGGTGTCGGTAGCTATGTTCCGTGCGCCTTGCGCTTCATCTCGTTTGCTGAATTTCAAAAAACAGAAGATATATTATGTGCCAATGTCCTCGGCCCAAAGCGATGGTTGGTTTGCTACAAAGTCACGCATGAGTTTGATGCAGACTGGATCCTGAATAATCTCAATCTGAACACCGTGGTCTGACAGCCACTGCTCTTCACCCATGAAAGACTGGTTTTCGCCGATAACAACCCTCGGAATACGGTAGAGTACAATGGCTCCGCTGCACATCGCGCACGGTGAAAGTGTCGTGTAGAGAGTACACTCGCTGTAGAATGCGGAAGATCGACGTCCCGCATTTTCAAGTGCATCCATTTCACCATGAAGGATGACGCTGCCTTTTTGGACGCGACGGTTGTGACCGCGGCCGACGATGATGCCGGAATGCACAAGGACAGAGCCGATGGGTATGCCGCCCTCGGACAGACCGAGCTTGGCTTCCTCTATTGCTGCCTGCAGGAATGGATCCATGGTGTTCCTCCTCTAGTCGAGGTCAAATGCTGATCAGATTCTTTCATAAAATTAGAAGCCATTGAAAAAAACTGGCAATGGTGCTGGCTCGTGATTGTGCCATTCCATCCTGTTTTTTTCTATCAAGTTAATCGGTTCACTGCCAAGTTGTCAATGCCGATTGAGTACTGAGCGGTATTGGTTCTTAACAGAAAATTGCTTTTGAGATAGCGCATTGGTGCGTTATCTATTTGTTTGATAACATAGTAGAAGCGCTCTGAACATTTCTCGTTGATGGGAAAGGGTGTTTACACTACCTAACGCGGCAAGGAGGGTTTTATGTTTACGCAAAAAATGACTTCTGTCTTACCTGTAGTTCCGCTGGTTACATTTCTGATTCTTCTTTTATCTTTCAACGGCAACGCACAGACCGTCGCTGCCGATCCCGATCAAACCTACCAGTATGAGGAAACCCGAGAACTCGTTGCGTTGGTTAAAGACGCGGCTGAGCTTGTCCGCACTAAAGGTGAAGCGGCATTTCGCGATTTTCGTGTTTCCGGCAGTCGCTGGCGTCAGGGAGAAAGCTATATCTTTGTCCTGGATCCGAAAGGGAACATGCTGGTACATCTCGATCCGGCGATGGAAGGCAAGAATGAATTGGATCTGAAGGATATCAACGGAAAACCTATCGTACGGGGACTTCTCGGTACCGCCATGACATTTCCCAGCAAGCCGGAAGGCTGGTACCACTACCAATGGCCAGTACCCGGCGGGCTCCTCCCACGATGGAAAAGCAGCTTCGTGCAGCTCGTTCAGGCACCGTCCGGCAGCAGCTACGTGGTCGGAAGCGGCACATATAACGACCGCATGGAACGGGTCTTTGTAATCGATATAGTGAAAGATGCTGTCGGACAGATCGAGAAAAATGGCACGGCGGCTTTTCCGCTGTTTCACGATCCAACAGGCCCTTTCATCGTAAAGGACTCGTATATTTTCGTATTTGATAGGCAAGGCATCGATCTCGTCAATCCGGGATTTCCAAATCTGGAAGGGCGCAGCCTGTTAGAACTGAAGGATACGCAAGGCAAGCAGTTGGTGCGCGAAATGTTCGATGTGATCCAAACCAGCAATTCCGGTTGGGTCGACTATATGTGGCCTAAGCCAGGAGAAAGCATCTCCACACAGAAATCTGCTTATGTGAGCAAAGCGAAGCTAGGAGACCAATGGGTACTGGTAGGGAGCGGTGTCTACCTAGTCGATGCTCCGAAAGCCCATTCAACAACCCAAAAGATGACAGCCCCGGAATTGATGACCCTGGTCAGGGACGCGGCAGCAGTTTTTGGACAACAAGGGGAAAATGCTTATGCCGAGTTTCGTACCCAGGGATCCAAGTGGTTTCATGACGAAACCTACTTTTTTGTCTGGACTATGGATGGGACAAGGGTTTTCAACGCTGCCAGCCCTGCCGGTGAGGGACAAAATGTGCGAAACATGACGGATATCATGGGCAGACCCATCGGTGAGATGATTCTCAATGCAACGCGGAATGCTGCTGGAGAGGGATGGATTCACTATATGTTCACCAAACCGGATGATATTTTTCCGACTTGGAAGTCCACGTTTGTGAAGCAAGTGACTTTTCCTTCAGGAAAATCGCACATTGTTGGATGTGGTATCTACAACATGCAGATGGATAAGGCATTCATTGAGGATGTTGTTAATCGTGCTGCTATTTTGATTGCAGAACGTGGGAAAGAAGCCTTTAGCCAATTGCGTGACCGTACCGGTCCTTTTGTCTTCATGGATACTTACGTGTTTGTGAATACTCCGGATGGCACTCATTTGGTCAATCCGGCCTTTCCAAGTTTGGAAGGAAAGAACCTTATCAATCTGAGAGATGTGAAAGGTAAGGCGGTCGTTAAGGACGAAATCGCCGCTGCTATGAAAGATGGCAGCGCTTGGTTGGATATTTACTGGTACAAGCCCGGACAGAATACGCCAGTGCGGAAGCATACTTTCGTGCGGAAAGTTCAGTCAGGTCAGGATACGTATATCGTCGGGGCAGGCATTTACCAAGAAGAGTAAAACGTCCACGGTAAGCCCCTCCCACCACCTTAGGCCATTTATGGCGGATGGAACGCGGCTATTACACGAATCAGTGAGTTTCCGAGAGCTTCTTCAGGCGGCAGATCGCTTGCGCAAATTAATTGTTTTTATCTTTTGTTCTTGATGAACTTTTTCGTTGCAATCCGAAATTAACGAGTGACTATTTGTAGTCGATGATTTTTTATTAAAGCACTCGGTATAAATTGCCCATGGTAACCATGCAAAAGTCTTATCGTTCGCAAGAACAACAAATCAAAGAAAAAAATTTAATAACGCAAGCGGCAAACGGCAATGCCAAAGCATTTGAGCAACTTTATCAGCTTTATTTTAACCGGCTCTATCAATTTATTTTCCAAATAACCAGGCGGCAGGACAGTATTGAAGAAGTTATTAACGATGTGATGTTTGTCGTTTGGGAAAAAGCAGCTACTTATGATCAAACTTGTCGTCCGTCGACATGGATTCTGGGCATTGCATATTTAGCGCTTAAAAATGTGGAACAAAGTACGCTTAGAGAAGACCGCGTCGTCGAATATTGCGATGAGCAAGACTACTTTCCCAATAGAGGATCAACGGCTGTATCTCAATTGGAAATGAACAATTGGCTGGAAGTTGCGTTTGATAGATTATCGGCGGAACAGCGTGCTGTCGTGGAAATGACCTATTATCAGGGCTTACACTATAGCGAGATAGCTGAGATCATGCATTGTCCTGAAAATACCGTTAAAACAAGAATGTTTCATGCGCGCAAAATACTTGCCAAATTACTTTCCGAACATCCCGAAAGGAGCTAATCAATGCCTTCCACACATTCAACTGTTATCAGTAAAAACGAGCATCAAAAAGTTTGGGATTTGTTGCCGTGGTATATCAATCATTCGCTTAATGCCAGTGAACAGGAAATCGTTAAAACGCATGTAAAAACTTGCCTTACCTGTCGGATAGAATTAGCACAGCAACAACAAGTATTTGAGAAAATACAGCAAACTGATCTTTTGACGCAGGTGTCACAGGCTTCTCTGGCGCAATTGAGAAAACGAATCGTTGAGCAAGACCGATCCAGTCATATCGAGCCATATCAGCAAGTCAGCAAGCAGCCTGAGTCATCCGCTCGTCAAATAATGGATTTCTTGAAATACGGTGCTTTGGCGGCTAGCTTAGCAATATTATCGATGCCTTTCATGTTGGCTACGGAGAATCAAGGTTCGGTTGCAGAATACAGAACTTTGGCTAATCCATCCGACAAAATGACTGATAACATGCTGCGAGTTGTATTTTCAGATGAATCCAGTACTGCGGAAATAGAAGCCATCCTCAGCGGGGTTTCCGGACATATCGTGAAAGGACCATCGCCACAAGGTGTGTACGAAGTACAAATTGAAAATCAGAAAGATACCGCGTTAGCTAAAAAAGATTTTATGGTCAGAGATGCAATAACACTATTGCGTCGCAATCCTTCTGTATTATTCGTCGATCTTGTTCAATAACAATTTTAAATTAACCGCAAAATGTTATTTAAGCTATTGAAAATAATAATTGTCTATCTGTCTATGAGCTGTCTGGTCGTATTATCGGCAAAGGCCGAGCCAGCGTTATCGGTCGACCCAAAAATTTTTGATAGCGAACAAGCGGATCGCATTATTTTAGTGACTTATGCGGATAAACATATCGATCGAGTGTCGGTCGGGGCTGTCAATCAAACTTATCGCCGCCGAGGGGAATACAGCAGCTCCAGTTGGAGTAAACGAATTGCTGCCAGTATTGAAGCTGATTATAAACTGAAGATTTTATCGCAGTGGCCAATCAAGGAAATTGGAGAGCATTGCGTTGTTTATTTAATTGATGAAGACCAACCGATTGCTGATGTCATTGAAGCATTGGCAAAGGATGAGCGTATCGGTAATGTTCAGTCGATTAGCACTTTCCGAGTAATGACCAAGTCGCCCGAGGTAGAAAAATTCAGCGATCCTTACTATCGTTTGCAAACCAATATTCAATCGATGAATCTTGTCGAAATTCATGGCCAAACCACCGGTAAAAATGTCGTCATCGCTATCGTGGATACAGGTGTTGATATCAATCATCCCGATTTGGAAGGACAGGTTCGTCAAGTCAAAGATTTTGTTTCACAGAAATCAAATGATTTTTCGATTGATCCACATGGTACGGCGATCATTGGCGTAATAGCGGCCAAACCTAATAATGGGCATGGCATCGTCGGTATCGCACCCGATAGTCATATCATTGCACTGAAGGCATGCTGGAGCATTAAGCCGGGTAGGATGGAAGCAATTTGTAATAGTTTTACTTTGGCGCTGGCTATCGATACAGCCATCCGGATGAAGGCCGATATTTTGAATTTGAGTCTAACCGGGCCATACGATCCGTTACTGGCAAAACTTATTGATAAAGCAGTGCAGAAAGGCATGATAGTCATTGCTTCTCAGGCAGACCGGGAAGATAAGAAATCGGGCTTTCCTGCAAAACAACCCGGCGTTATCGGTGTGAAAAGCAATGGAAGTATTACTATCTTGCCTTCGCTTGAGCCACACGACCTGGTTATCAGTGCGCCAGGCGACGAAATATTGACCACATTACCGAATGGTACCTATAACTATGTTTCCGGGAATTCATTTGCAACAGCGCATGTTTCCGGTCTCGCCGCTTTATTGTTGCAATTGGAACGCAAATTAACCAATTTGGAAATCAGTAAGCTATTAGAGAAAGTAAATGAGCCCACGTTTTATCAACTTTTTAGCGCTGAACAATTAAATCGCATGGTTAACATGACTTCCGAATCCAATAAATATCACACAAAAAGTTGAATCCACCGGAGCATTTTAAGCCTGTTTTTAACGCCGCAGTGGCAACGCAGATAGCTTTAACGGCTTGCTAGTTGATGAGTGGTTCCCATATGAACAAAAAACTTCGATTCACACTGATTTTTGTAATAACGATCACAGTTATCGGATGTGGCACCATCAACACGGTTCTTCATGATGACTCTGTTCCGCGGCGTAATCTAAGCCAAGTCAAATCTCCTTGCGAGACGATTCCGAGAATTTATAGCGGTGTTTCCTATAATATTTGCGCACTGCGCGGTAAACCGTCTAAAACGACTTTGTGGGCAGGTGCAGTACCTGAGTTAGTGCTTGTTGATATTGTTCTGTCCGGGATGCTGGACACCGTTGCTTTGCCATATACGATTTATGAACAAATAATCGAGGGCGATATAGAGCTCAGGAAAAATCCATATTGAATTTTCGTAAACCGCGCTTCTGCACGCATGATGCCTTGCCGTACGTTGTGTGTATCCAAGACGCCGGATCAATACCTTCGTTCCACGCGCTCCATCAAATAACACAAGCAATCCTGACGGATGATTCGGGTATCACGTGTCAACATCGCGGGCATGACCGGGCGGCGAATGATCAATTCACCTGCCTTGACTTCGAAATAATCTGCACTGACATCACAATCGATTTCGTTGCGAGCGCATAGCGGCATCGAATGGTTGTTTGATACGATGCCTAATCGGGTGCCCGACTCCAATTCTTGGAAATTATAGTAATCGATATTTTCCACCAAACACAGATCCGCAACACCGGAGCCAACGCACAGGCTGATTGTCTCCGGTACGGTAACCACAGCGATACTCTGGTACAAATCCAAATCCTGCTTGGCGACCGGATGGTTTGGGAAATTGGACAAATGTAACGTGCCTTCCACGAAATCCGCGGCATGTTCGATGCCGCCTGCGCCACCGGGTTTGCCGCACTCCAGCGTTACTGCCGGGCAAAGGTGCGCGAAAGCTTCGCATTGCACGCTTTTGGGTGAAGTGAAATAAACCGCGATCCGGGAAAACATCGCGGCAAGGTACAGAAAATTATCATCCAGACGGGTAATACAAGCATAATGCGGATTCAATCCGCTGTTGTTATGAATATCGATGCTGGCAAAGACGCCGCGTTGCATCATGGATTTAATCACTTTTCTTGTCATGCGGTGCTCGGGCGCATTGGTGTTACTGTCCGATGACCAAACTCGGTTGTAATCCAATTGATTTTCCAGGCGGCGCACACCATGACGTGCCGCTTCGATATTACCGACAAACAGCGATAAGGCGCGCGGCAAAGGTGTGTTGCGATATTTCTTCAGCACCGCCTGCATCGCTTTCAGCCCGGTGTCTTCATTGCCATGCAGCAAAATGGATACAAACAATGGATTATCGCGCCGCCCAGGTAAATGAATCAGCGTGGGGCCGGACAGAACGCTATGCAGTTCCGTCGCTTCCACATGCAAAAATCCATCGGGCAAATAATCCAATTCAGTCAACATTGTTACAACTCCCACTCGTGTACCGGCGCGCCGCTGCGCTGTCTTTCCAGATACGCGGCGACAAGATGAAAATTATCCGTCCGATGCTTGCTGCGATATGTTCGCTGCCAGACAGCTCCGGTTTGGCCGGTTTGAATCCGCATCTGCATGATGTCCAAATAGAGATCGATATCTTCTCGATCTACGTTCAAAGATTTCAAACCTTGTCGCGCCATGGGCAGGATTTCTTCCAGCAGTAACGTTTTCGCGTCTATGCTGCTGCCATCCAACCAAGTCATTTTTGCCGTCAAACCTTTGCGCGCGGCGGCATAAAAGTTATTGCGCGCATCGCAAAAAGACAGCTTGGATTCCGGCGCATCGTTCAACCCCGCCAGAAAGCGGGCAATGCCGAAATACAATGCGGCATTTGCCATCATGTCGATAATCGTCGGTCCGGCAGGGAGTACCCGTTGTTCAATACGCAGGTGCGGTGTGCCATCCGCATCAAAGCCGATCAATGGCCGTACCCAGCGCCAAATAGTGCCGTTATGGAGACGCAAATGCGCGAACTGTTGCGGCGCGCTATTCATCACGATCGGTAATAGCACCGGATGCGTGGCGAGATTGTGCGCAAAGCACTCGAACAAGGATGCTTGTGCATAATCCTGTCCGAAGCTAACGCGATGGTCTTCCAATTTTGATTCGTCGGCGATTTCCACCGATTGCTCGAACAATGCGATGCGTGTTTCGTCCCACAAATCAGCGCCGAACAATAACGGTGAGTTTCCTGCCGCTGCCAGCAATGGTCCGGCTGCGATGAGCGACGCATTGAAATAGCGTACCGCATTGCGCTGTCCACTCTGCAAATGAATCTGAAACGATGTGGTGGCCGCCTCCAACATCACATCCGGGTGTCGAATATCCAGCAGCTCGCGCCCGTCGATACGGATATGCAACGGTCGTCCTGCGCGCTGCAACAACACTTGCTCGTTTAAAGCCCAATAGCGCATCGAGTCAGAAATATTGGCGAGGCACAGATCCGATTGACGAATGGTCGGTAAAATTCCTACCATCATCAGCGCACTGTCCATGCCATGCGCAACTTCCTGGCAAGATTGCCAATTCAGGTTCAGCTCCTGCGCCATCGCCGTAAATACCCGTCCGCGCAACGGTAACGGTTCCCCGTTTAGCTCCACATTGAAACGCGACAACTCGGGCACTACCAACGGATTATCAATATTGGCTAGGAAACGCTGATTTATCGGTGCTGGAAAATAATTATGATCAACCAGCCAAGATTCCAACTCGTAACCACCGATTTCGCCGACATCCGAGAATCGGCCTTCGTGTAACTGCGATTGCAACAACTCAGCTTCGGCAAACAAACAGCCGCGGTAGTCTTGAAACGACTGCTCGTTGAACTGCGTCTGAGTGATTTCCTGGCCCATGTGGACAACCTGAATTATAAGTATAGAGCTCCATTACTAGCCATTGACTGAGCTCTGTCATGGTTAACATGACCGTTAAAAAATGTTTTCAAGGCAGCCGATGCAAAACAAAAACAGGCGAAAAAGCAGTTTATGCCTAATAAATGAGCATTTTGAGCTTGTTTTTAACGCCGCAGCGGCAACGCAGATAGTTTTTCAACGGTTTGTTAAGTGTAACATCAGACATCGGCAAGAAGTTATGAGCAAAGTTGTCAACTGATCGACAATCTGAGCGTTAAAGGAAAACTGGCTAAAAGTTGACCGTTAACTTTTAGCCAGTAATTTCATCACATTGTTTCTTTGTTGCCCAAAGGGTGTCTTATAGCAGGCGCCCTTTGGGTATTTTGTTGCCGTGTAAAAGTTAATGGAAACGCAGATTAATTCGGCGAACCTATTCTTTTACTTTCGCCACTACCGGCGCGCCCGAATGTTATCGAGATCGATATCCAATTCGATTTTTCCCTTGAATTGCTTGAGTTCGGTGATTTTTGCTTTGCGGATTAACTCCTCCAGCGCCAATACGATTACTGCCGTTTTAGTTTCAGTGTGGGTTATACGCATCGCTTCGATTAACAGGTTTTCGGGCAAATCCAGAGTGGTTCTCATAATGTATCCTCCTATGAGGCATACAAGAATAGATAATTATGCGTAGTGGATCAAGAGGTTTTCGAAAAAGTAAATGAAAGGAAGGTTAGATCCTAAATTCATTATGTCAAGACCCGACCCCTGTGACGCGACCCCTGTGACGACCCCTGTGATGCTCGTTCAGCGGCGTGCCGCTTGCAGCGTCATTTGCGATGAGCCTGAGTGATCCAGCCGGCAAGCCATTCTGCGAGATCCGTGGGCACAAAATATTTCATGGCGCCCATATCCCAGCGCCCGATTCCTTCATCGTGCAGAAGACCCTTCGCAGAAAGTTCAGCGCACGCCATCCGCAGCGCCGTGGCTCCGTAGCGTGGTAACGAGGTAACAAGGAGCACGGGGCCATTTTGTTTTTCACTATCGATATGCTGCGCCTCCAATGAAATGACACGCAAGCCCGAAAAAGCACCTTCAGCTACTGGGGCGCCAAGCGCGGCATCTATGATCTCAATGTGAATATCTTCAAGATCGGATAACAAGCGGACGGCGTTTTCTGGCTCTTCCCACTGTGCCGGCTTGGCGACTTGATTGGTGATTATTTCGGCAAACCGCGAGCGCTTCATCGTTTAAGTTGGCAGCCGTGCTTTCTACGCTCGCCAGTCGATGAGCAAGATCGCTGGCGAATTTTTCCACGCGCTGAAGCTGAATCTGTGTGGCACGGCCGGCGAGAAGTGTGTCAAGTGAACCGCCGATGTACGGTATCGCCTGCACGCAGGCGCGAAGGGTAACAACATCTACATATCGTTGTTGTAGCTTCGATATAGCAGCGGACGGTTTATCGTTAATTTGATCGTCTACCACTTATCACCTCATGATCCCCAACGTAATATATATGACATTTTGTCTAATAATCTTGTCTGCGACACAGAGTTAGGTGGAGAATTGAGAATATTGCGAATAACTCAAGATCACGCTGTAAGTTTTCTCTCAATCCAATCCTTCACACCTTGAAGCGCCGCAGGCAAGTTTTCCGGCTGAGTCCCCCCCGCTTGCGCCATATCCGGTCGTCCGCCACCTTTGCCGCCGACTTGTTGCGCGACGAAGTTGACCAGTTCACCGGCTTTGATTTTGCCGGTCAAGTCGGCGCTGACGCCGGCGATCAGCGTGACTTTACCATCGGCTACGGTGCCGAGCACGATCGCGCAGGTTTTGAGCGTGTCTTTGAGTTGATCGAGCGTTTCGCGCAGCGTCTTGGCGTCGGCGTTTTCCAAATTAGCGGCCAGCACTTTGACGCCGTTGACGTCTTGCGCTTGCGAGGCCAAGTCGGCGCCTTGCGAGCTGGCCATTTTGGTTTTCAGGCGCGCCAGTTCTTTTTCGGTTTGCCGCACGTTGTCGATGATTTGCGCGATTTTTTGCGTGACTTCTTGCGGGTTGGCTTTTAATGTATGCGCGATTTCGAGCAATTGCGCTTCGCGTTGTTGCACGTAATCGATCGCGGCTTTTCCGGTGACCGCTTCGACGCGGCGGATCCCGGCGGCAACGCCGGATTCGGCGACGATTTTAAACAGGCCGATTTGCCCGACTTGCGGTACATGCGTGCCGCCGCACAATTCGGTGGAGAATTCGCCCATGCCGATGACGCGCACCACGTCGGAATATTTTTCGCCGAACAGCGCCATCGCGCCGCGCTTGATCGCATCGTCGTATTTCATTGAGGCCGCTTCCACCACCCAGTTGTTGCGGATTTGTTCGTTGACCAAGCGTTCGGTTTCGCGAATTTCGTCGGCGCTCATCGGTGCGTTGTGCGAGAAATCGAAACGCAACCGGTTGGAGTCGACCAGCGAGCCTTTTTGCGTGACATGCGTGCCGAGCACTTTGCGTAATGCGGCGTGCAGCAGGTGCGTCGCGGAGTGATTGTTGGCGGTACTGACGCGGGTTTGCGGGTTGACCTGGGCTTGTACGTTGTCCCGGACGACCAAGCGGCCGCTGCGCAGCAAGCCTTTGTGACCGAACACGCCGGCCTGGATTTTTTGCGTATCGGTGACTGCGAAGGTGCCGTTGGCGGCAAGAAGATCGCCGCTATCCCCGACCTGGCCGCCGGATTCAGCGTAGAACGGTGTTTGGTCAAGCACCACCACCGCCTCATCGCCCGCTTCGATGAAATCGACCGCACTGCCTTGTTTGTAAATGGCGAGTATCTGGCCGTCGTGTTGCAAGGTTTCATAACCATGAAACGTGGTTTGGCTGCCTTTGTAATCGAGTCCTTCCTGCATCGCGAATTTGTTGGCGGCGCGCGCTTGTTCGCGCTGGCGCGCCATCGCTTGTTCGAAACCGGCGTGGTCGACGCTGATGGCGCGCTCGCGCGCGATGTCGGCGGTCAGGTCGATCGGAAAACCGAAGGTGTCGTATAAGCGGAATGCGGTTTCGCCATCCAGTGTTTTAATGTTGTGGCTGAGTGCGGCTTCCAGAATTTGCATGCCGTTTTCCAATGTTTCGGCGAAGCGTTCTTCTTCTTGCAGCAATACCGCTGCGACGCGGGTTTTGGCAGCGGTCAGTTCCGGGTACGCTTGTCCCATCACTTGACTTAAATCTTCCACCAGTTGATGAAAGAACGGTTGTTTTTGCCCGAGCTTGTAACCGTGGCGGATGGCGCGGCGGATG
>DJMI01000117.1 GCA_002435335.1 Nitrosomonas sp. UBA6494 | reverse complement strand
GGATTTGCTCGGGATTTTGCGAAATACTTAAGAAAATTTAACTAAACTATGGAAGCAATTCTCGGTGTTGGGTAGTTCTCGAAAAAAATGATTTGATAGCATTAATTGTGGAATTTTAACAACAATTCTTCATGATATATTCTGAGGTTATTAATATTCTACTAGATTTTCGTATCGCGTCTGTTAGTCTAAAGCTTTCTTATATTGATATCTTATGAGAAAACTTAAATTCTTCTTAATGTTAATCTCGATACCTTGCTTTCTAATTGGGTGCGCACACGATATTGCTCTCCGGCAGGATTCACAAAAAACCGCTTTCAAACAAGCTTTAGAAGAAAATACGCTTCAATGTAGAAAAAGTATTGAGATGTCAAAACTCTCGAATACTCGGAGCAAAATCTTTTGGGTGGCCGGACTCAGCGAACCCACCGTAGCGATGCAATCTGACGAGAATTTTATTCAGGAAAAAGATAAGCCTGAAATAGAGAAACTGCATCAAATTGTTGAGTTTTGTCAGAATATGTATAGCAAAACTATCACTTCTTTTATTGGTGACGAATTCGGGGAGCGTTTTACGAATCACCTGCATTCAAAACAGAATAATCTCAACGATCTCAATAATGGCTTGATCAGTTATGGCACCTATAATCGTAAAGAAATTGAATTGAGCCAGCAATTAATGAAGGATTTACAGTTTTTAGATGAAAAATATCATCCCCAGGTCAGAAGACAATCAACTTCAATCTCAGATCCATCATTTTCCGAAGCAGCATCTAATTGGAAAGGGGTTGATAGTATCATGAAATTCTTACTGCTTGACCTCCTCTTATCTTTACCAAAACTAGTTTTGTAGCATACCGAAACAACAGATTTTCAGAATTAATATCACTCTAATATGAAATTGCTTGAAGTTCGCTGAGTGACAATACGGCAATATTCATCCGGGATGTCGTCGGTAAACACCAGTTAACTGTCTAAATGCTGCTTTTAATAAGTGATGAGACAGGGGTGGATTATGTCAAGACTTGACCCTTATGGCGTGTTATCGCCAACCAGGGGGTCAATCGATACAGCTTGACTCAAGGTAAATAGTCTCCCGAAAACCCGGGGCGATTGATTCAGTTTCGTTTATTGCCATCAATTAGAGTGGCCAAAAGATCAATAGCAGTGGAATACTAACAATAACTACTAATATCTCGAGCGGTAATCCAAGCTGCCAGTAGTCGCCGAAACGAAACCCCCCTGGGCCCAGAATAAGGGTATTATTCTGATGCCCAATTGGAGTCAGAAAAGCACAGGAAGCACCAATCGCCACCGCCATCAAAAAAGAATCGACATTCACCCCAAGTGCAGTAGCAGTGCCAATGGCGATAGGACACATCACGGCTGCAGTGGCAGCATTATTCATTAAATCGGATAGAAACATTGTAATAACTAGAATGAGCACTAGTCCCATAATGGCATGGCCTTGCACCACGTTATCGATCATAAAACGTGCGAGAAGATCAGCCATGCCAGTAGAATCTAATACGCCGGCCACAGGAATAAGTGCTCCGAGTAAGACAATTACCGGCCAATCAATTGCTTCATAGACCGTTCGTGGCGGGACGACGTGCAAAACCATTGATGCCAGTACGCCGATAGCAAATGAAATAGCTGCCGGCAACAGACCAAAAGCTGCACCACAGACCACGGCAACCATGATGCCGCCAGCAACTAGCGCTTTGCGTTTATCCGGAATATGTAGCTCGCGATTGGCCAATGGCACACATCCGAAGTCAGCTGCAAACTCGGTCAACACTTCTGCGGTACCCTGTAGCAGCAGCAGATCGCCAGGCTGAATTTTCAGCGTTCTCAACCGAGTCTTTGCACGTGAGCCTTCACGTGACACCGCTAAGAGATTAAGCCCATAGCGGGTGCGCAACCGCATATCCGCAGCCGACCGGCCTGATATCGCTGATTCCGGGCGAACAACGAATTCCATCAAAATGATCTCATCGTTTTGCGAAGATTCTTCTTCTTTTTCTTCTTTATCTGATTTCACCGCGCCAAGCACTGCGTTATTCGATGTTATGCTATTGTTCTGCTGTGAATTCTCAGTTCTATGTTGACTCTTCTCTTTATCGCCGTGTTGCATGTCTGCTTCTTCCAGGTTCAGCCCGAGATTCGATAGTATATGTGCCAGCGCTTCAGCTTCAGCTTCAATAATCAGAATATCATTTGCTAATATCTTGAATCCGGTTCTTGATGTCGTTATATATTTTTCATTTCGTACTATACCTATGATTTGAGCTGAATGTTCATCGAACACCGCTTCAAGTTTGCGTAAGGGCATACCAGCAGCTTTACTATCGGGCGACACGCGTATTTCGGTAACGTAAACTCCGGTCTCAAATCCTTCTATGCCCGTTTGTTTCCGCATCGGAACCAGCCGCCAGCCGGCAATGGCTACGAAAGCTACTCCACTTAAAGCTACGGCTAAACCGACTGGTGTGAAGTCGAACATACCAAAGCCGCCTGCACCGCTCTGCGTGCGAAAACTTGACACAATCAAGTTGGGTGGTGTTCCGATCATGGTAGTCATGCCTCCCAGAATGGTGCCGAAAGCAAGCGGCATCAGTATTCGTCCGGAGGGTAAATTAAGGTGTTTAGCCAGCTGAATCGCTACCGGCATTAAAAGCGCCATCGCACCAACATTGTTCATGAAGCCGGAAAGCACTGCACCCAGCCCAACCAGAGCCGCCATACTCAACGTTGGACCAGCATTTTTCGGTAAAGTGTAGCGGGCAAACACATTGATCGCCCCCGATGTCTGTAACCCCCGACTCAATACCAGCACACAAGCTACAGTGATCACAGCTGGATGGCCGAAACCGGCAAAAGCATCCTGCGCTGCGATTAATCCGGTAAGCACGCAGGCTAGCAGAGAACCGACAGCGATCATATCGTGGCGCCAGCGCCCCCACAGAAACATGACCATTGTGACTAACAAAATGATAAAAATCATCGTTTGATTGTGTGTCATATTGCGTTTATTTTGCCTCTTTGGGTTTAATTGCTCGCTCCCTTTAACCAATTGAAAACAATGGGGTCACCCATTAGCCTGCCTCTGTCAATAGGGTAAATAATACCCTGCTGCTAAACAGCATTTAAAGTAAAACTCCATCGCAATTACGAACATCGGAAGAACAATGGGAAGGGCAATGGGGTCAGACTCGTTTGATTTTCTTGTTTTGTTTAAATTCATCTGATTTCCTATCTCCACACTTTGTCAGTTTATTCATTCTGCAATTAAGTGTTTCGCGTCAATTATCTTGACTGCTTTGACGGCAATTATGTCTTTCCGGTTTACAAATTACAATCGTGCCTTGCGTCGTAGATGTTATAAATCGATTCCTTCTTGTGCTTGTATTCCAGCGCGGAAGGCGTGTTTAACGTCGGTCATTTCGGTGACGGTATCGGCAGCATCGAATAGCGCTTCGGGTGCGGCGCGTCCGGTGATGATGACGTGTTGCATTGGTGGGCGGTTTTTCAAATCGTGCAGCACGGTGTTTAAATCCAACCAGCCGTATTTGATCGGATAAGTCAGCTCGTCGAGCACGATCAAATCGAAAGACGGGTCACTGAGCATCGCTTGTGCCACAGTCCAGCCACGGCGTGCGGTTTCGGTGTCGCGTGTGAGGTCTTGCGTGTCCCAGGTAAATCCTTCGCCCAGTACATGCCATACTACGTTGTCTTGTTTACGGAAAAAGGCTTCTTCACCGGTATCAGATCTTCCCTTGATGAATTGCGCGACACCGATGCGCATGCCATGTCCCAGTGCTCGCGCGACCATGCCGAAAGCCGATGTGGATTTGCCTTTGCCGTTGCCGGTGAACACCAGTAATAGACCTTTTTTCCGGTCGGCGCGCGCGATTGCCGCATCGACGACGGTTTTTTGGCGTTGCATGCGCAGGCGGTGGCGTTGTTCGCGGTCTGATTCGGTCATGGGAGCGTGAATAGAGTTTTAATGTATCTGCGGTGAGCTTGAATTGGTCTGCGCTGCTAGGAATGCTAACAGCATGTGTATTGCAGCGGCGATGCCGAGATAGGTGACGAACGTTTCCGCATACAACGGAAAATAAGTGACTGATCGCGTAACGTATTCTGCAATAGTGGTGTTTTCGAACCGGCCGGAAAATAAATAGAAGCCACCGCTGGAAAACAATTCGCATAACGCCAAACCGGCAAAACTACTGGCAGCGAGCGGTGCAGCGGTGCGCCAGCTAAATTGATATTGCTTGGCGAACCAGCGACCGGCAAGCCACAGTGAGCCGTAAGCGGGCAGCAAAAATACATAAGCCGGTGTCAGGCAAAAATCGCTGACGCCGCCCCAGGTGTATGCAGCGAAATCCAATGCCCAGCTCAGTGCGAAGAAAGCGGGTAACGACCAGATAGGGCGCAAATAAATACCGGCAAGAAAGAAAATCGCCCAAGAAGCATCGGCCAGATGATGCACCGAGGCAAAATGATGACTGCGAGTGAATATCATCAGCAGCGCCAATACTATCGCGATAGTGATTTGATGGCGAGGGGATAAAGTCAGCATGTGTAACTCCTGTTAAGGTTGATAGCGCACCATGGCGAAGAAACTTCGCCCGGCCTGATTATAAAACGACGCGGTTTCGTAGTGTTCGTCAGATACATTGTCGATGCGGCCTTGCAAGCGCCATTTGGGCGCAAACAGATATTCCGCACGTAAATCCAGCTTAGCGTAGGCGTCTAGTTTACGCGTATTGGCCAAATCGTCGTAGCGTTGACCTTCCACCAATAAGATACTGCCAATCGCATATTTGCCGAACTCACGGTTCAAATCCAATCTGAAAGATTGCTCGGCACGTCGCGGTAGAATGTTTCCACGATCGGATCCTGATCCGCGATCCAGCGGCTCCATCAGCGTGACATTGGTATTGATTTGCCATGACAGTATTTGTGTAGACAATACGCCTTCGATGCCGCGGATGCGGGCTTTATCGATATTGTTCGGGGCAAAACGCCGTGCATCGTACGCGATTAAATTGTCGATATGTGTTTCATATGCATTAATCGACCAGTTGCCCCAGTTAGCTTGACCGCGCGTACCGAATTCATAGCTGAGGGAATCTTCGGGTTTGAGATTGGGATTGCTGAAACCGGGATAATACAATTCGTTGAACGTCGGAGCCTTGAAAGCGCTACCAAAATTAGCGAGTAACACGAATTTTTCCGATAACGGATAGCTCCATCCGGCATTGCCGGTAACGCGGCTGCCGAATTGCTGGTTGTCGTCGTGCCGGACTGAAAATTGCAGGTTATGCGAAGCGATATTCATTTGGTGCTGCGCAAATACGCCCCAATTGTTACGTGACATTACTGTATAAGCTTCGGTGCTTTTCACGTGATCACGCTGATAGTCCATTCCAATAGTGAGTTGCTGATCCTTGGCGACCGTGAACGTGTTCAGCACCGACACCGTGTCGCGAGTAGTATTGAAGCGACTTTGGAATGCCGTTCCGAGGAAATTGTCGCTATCTTCCCGGCTACTGCCCGCGATCAAGTTGAAGTTCCAGAAAGCGGTCGGCGTATAGCGGATGACGCCACCGACAACTTGTTGCATCAAAACGGTTTTGTTGGCAAAGCTGCCATCGAACTGAGATTTCCCGGATGATTGCATGAAGTTGGTTTCGATTTCCAAACCGTTCTGAAAACGATACCCGCCGCGCATGCTGCCGGCAACATTGCGATACCCGTCACGATCGTACAGCGTGGAATCGGCGGTATCGACAAAACATCCGGCGCTGCTGATGCCGTTACAAGCGTTGAAGCCTTGCGTGCCGATGCCGCTGGCGGTCAAATTGAGCCATCCTTGTGTGCCGTTGTACGACATGCCGGTCGAGCCTTCGAGCGTGCCGAAACTGCCGCCGCCGAAGTTCAAATGCTGCCGAAAACCGCTTCCTGTGCCTTTGCGGGTGATGATGTGGATTACGCCACCGATGGCTTCTGAACCGTATAAGCTAGAACGCGGTCCGCGCACGATTTCGATGCGTTCGATTTGATCGATGGGGATATTTTCAAACGCCGTGGTGCCGGACGTGGCCGAGCCGACTTTGATATTGTCGATCAGCACCAATACGTGATCGGATTCGGTGCCGCGCATGAATACAAACGACGTTTTTCCCATGCCGCCATTGTTCGAAATGCTGACCCCGGGAATGCCGCGTAGTACATCCTGAACCGAACGTGCCTGTTGGCGTTCGATATCCTGCCGGGAAATAACGGTAACCGATGCCAGTGCGGAATCGACAGTTTGCGGAGTGCGTGTCGCCGTGACGATAATCGGTTTTTCCTGCCGTTCCGTAGCGAATGCGATATTAGCGCTAATCAGAACAAGCCAAAGCAGCGCTTGCGCTGCCAATTGATTTCTTTGCATATACACTTATTTCCTCGTGCACACCCGCACGTTATTCATTGGAAAAATAAGGATTGCAAAGGGAGATGGTAAAAAACGGTGAATTGCCGGTAATAACGCCGGTCATAAAACGCCGCATATTGCCCTCCGCAATACCTCAGTTGATGACTTAAGGCCGGTCTCCGGGCTTATGAGCGGAAAATTTTCCTCAACCGCACCTTCCCATGCAAAAGCACAGTGGCGTATCGCGGTCTATTGACTCATCTACCGTTGCGGGGGCAGCGTCGGCATGGCAAGAATGTGATTCAAGCGCACCGGCTTCCCGTTTAACCTTCGAGATTGAATTCCGAAGGCACCTAAAGTAAGGGCGCAACCATACCGGGTTGGATTAGGGGTGTCAAGTTGTTGGTGGATGGAAGAAAGATAAAGAATTATTTCGGAATTCTTTGCAATCATATTCTTGACTGTTGCATGTCAAGAAGTGATCTATTGTGTGTGATTCTATTGTGCTATTGCAAGACTGATGTGATTACATCGCGAATCAAAATATACTGGGAAGTACGGTAAATTAACCAGCACTTCCCGCAATTTTTTAACGCTATTGACTCAACTTCCACCGAGACTCATTGAAACAACGATCAAACAAGCCATCACACTCGCTATTACGCTCATAGTAATAACCATGCTTCTTATGGTTTCTGAATCTGATGAATGATTTTCTGAGCTCATATTTTTACTCCTTATTACTGTTTACAAATAGGAAGCAATATTTTGCATAGGGCCGGTTCAAAATACTTTGATATGGATCAAAAAAATTTAACAGTGATTTTTCCTCATATATTTGTATGTTCTAATTCAGTATGTTAATAATTTTTTAACACGTGTGCACTTGAAATTTGCATAGGTAAATCATACTATCAGCACTCAAGGCTCGTGAGTGCTAATTTTTGAAATAATTAGTCTGATAGCTGTTAACAGGCAGTTGAAAAACTATCTGTGTTGCCGTTGCGACGTTAAAAACAGGTTCAAATGCTCATTTATTAGGCAAAAACTGCGCTTTGCGCCTGTTTTTGCCTTGCATCGACTGCCTCGAAAACGTTTTTTAACGGCCTGGTAAAAAAGTCATAGAAATTAGTCCCGTAAAAATTTTATCAATAGGAGAAACAGTATGAAAATTCGTCCGTTGCATGATCGCGTGGTTGTTAAACGATTGGAAGATGAGCGTAAAACCGCATCAGGAATCGTTATCCCGGATAGCGCAGCAGAAAAACCGGACCAAGGTGAGGTTTTGGCGGTAGGTAATGGAAAAGTCGGTGACGACGGAAAAGTGCGTCCAATGGAAGTCAAAGTTGGGGACAAGGTTTTATTTGGCAAATATGCTGGACAGTCTGTCAAAGTACAAGGTGAAGAGCTTCTGGTAATGCGCGAAGAAGACATCATGGGCGTGATTGAAGGCTAATGCCGCCGATTGACTCGATTATTTGTAAATATTAAATACAGTTGAAAGATTAGGAGAAAAGTTATGGCAGCTAAAGAAGTGAAGTTTGGAGATTCGGCGCGTCACAGAATGGTGGCAGGTGTCAATATTTTGGCTGATGCGGTTAAGGTTACATTAGGTCCCAAAGGTCGCAACGTGGTGCTGGATCGTTCATACGGTGCGCCGACGATCACCAAGGACGGTGTTTCAGTTGCGAAAGAGATCGAGCTGAAAGACAAGTTCGAGAATATGGGCGCGCAGATGTTAAAGGAAGTTGCCAGCAAAACATCGGATGTTGCCGGTGACGGTACGACAACGGCGACTGTCTTGGCGCAATCGATTGTTAAAGAAGGCATGAAATATGTTGCTGCCGGTATGAATCCAATGGATCTCAAGCGCGGTATCGATAAAGCGGTTTCAGTCGCGGTGGGTGAGTTGAAGAAGCTTTCCAAACCGTGTGCGACCGCTAAAGAAATCGCTCAAGTGGGTAGTATTTCGGCAAATTCCGATACTGAAATCGGTAAGATTATTGCCGATGCAATGGACAAAGTCGGTAAGGAAGGTGTTATTACCGTTGAGGACGGATCAGGCTTGCAAAATGAATTGGAAGTGGTCGAAGGTATGCAGTTCGATCGCGGTTATTTGTCACCCTATTTTGTCAGCAGTGCTGAAAAACAAATTGCTTTATTGGACAATCCTTTTGTGTTGTTGCATGACAAAAAGATTTCCAATATTCGCGATTTGTTACCAGTATTGGAGCAAGTGGCAAAAGCGGGCAAGCCTTTGTTGATCATCGCTGAAGATGTAGATGGCGAAGCGCTCGCAACGCTGGTGGTCAACAATATTCGCGGCATTCTGAAGACCTGTGCTGTGAAAGCACCTGGATTCGGTGATCGCCGTAAAGCAATGCTGGAAGATATTGCCATTCTGACCGGCGGTACCGTTATTGCTGAAGAAGTCGGATTAACACTTGAAAAAGCAACCTTAGGCGATTTGGGACAAGCAAAACGAATTGAAGTCGGTAAAGAAAATACCACGATCATTGATGGAGCTGGTGATGCTAAAAACATCGAAGCACGTGTCAAACAAATTCGTACGCAAATTGAAGAAGCTACCAGCGATTACGACAAAGAAAAGCTGCAAGAACGTGTGGCTAAGCTGGCCGGTGGTGTTGCACTTATTAAAGTTGGTGCGGCAACTGAGGTAGAAATGAAAGAGAAGAAAGCGCGCGTTGAAGATGCATTGCATGCAACCCGTGCAGCTGTGGAAGAAGGGGTGATCCCGGGCGGAGGTGTTGCGCTGTTGCGCACTGCGCCAGTAGTTAGAACCACAAAAGGTGATAATCACGATCAAGACGCCGGTATCAAGATTGTACTGCGTGCACTGGAAGAGCCTCTGCGTCAAATTGTTACCAATTGCGGCGACGAACCGTCTGTTGTGGTCAATAAAGTTACTGAAGGTCAAGGAAACTTTGGTTACAATGCTGCCACTGGAGAATATGGTGATTTGGTTGCAATGGGCGTGCTGGATCCAACCAAGGTAACGCGCTCGGCACTACAAAATGCAGCATCTGTTGCCGGATTGATGCTGACCACCGATGCGATGGTCGCAGAGCTGCCTAAAGAAGATGCTCCTGCAGCAGGCGGTATGGGNNATGGGCGGCATGGGCGGTATGGATATGTAATTACTATTTAAAGATCGGTAATTATTATTGTTCTTGTATAAAAACAGACTCCAATCTATGTTGGAGTCTGTTTTTTTATTTAAGGAAATGTCGAATATTCAATATTTCTTTGAGATTGATTGAACGAATAAAAGTGCTTTTCAGGCGTTATGTTTTTATATAAAAAATTTTTCTCATGATAGATTTCAAATGATGAATGAACTGGAAAGCTATTTGGCACCTGATGATTTGTTGAAAAATCGTGTCATCCTTATCACAGGGGCAGGTCAAGGCTTGGGTCGTGCTGCGGCATTGGCTTATGCGAAGCACGGTGCTACCGTAATTTTGCATGGCCGCAAAGTAAAAAAGCTGGAGCAGGTTTACGATGAAATTGAAGCGATCGGCAAAGCGCAAGCGCTTATTTATCCGCTGGACCTGGAGCGTGCAGAAGATAAGGATTTCTTAATTATTGCGGAAGCGATCGCAGAGCAATTGGGAAGGTTGGACGGGATTCTGCATAATGCGGCTTTGTTGACCGGTTTAAGTCCATTAGATCATCAAACCGTGGCGCAATTTCGCGCCTTGTTGCAAGTGAATTTGATTGCTCCTTTCGCTTTGACCAAAGCTTGCTTGCCATTATTAAAGAACTCTCCGGATGCCAGCGTGATTATGACGTCAAGCTCTCATGCGCTTAAACCAACTGCATATTGGGGGGGATTTGCCGTAGCTAAGTCGGGATTGGATACGCTAATGAAGATACAGGCAGATGAATGGGAATTAATGCCTAATTTGCGTATTAATTCGATTGTGCCGGGAGTCGTAAATTCTCCCCAGCGCGTAATCACTCATCCCGGAGAAATTAAGCAAACGATGCGGCATCCTGAAGATTTGATGAGCACATATCTTTACTTGATCGGACCGGACAGTAAGGGAGTAAGTGGTCAAACGTTCCTTTGTTAAGGAAACGCTGAATAGTTAGGTATTGGATGATCCGGCTGCGGTTGCGCGGATTACACGGTATAATCGTCGCATTATATTGAGCAGGCGAAAGTGGCGGAATTGGTAGACGCACCAGATTTAGGTTCTGGCGCCGAAAGGTGTGGGGGTTCGAGTCCCCCCTTTCGCACCAGATGTTATCGGCGAAATGCTTATGAAGTAGCCGATCATCAGGTTAAATTGCTTTAGATATCAAATCGATTAAAAAACAACTTATCGGTCAGGAATTTTAATGGGATCAAATGTAGAAAACATTGGCGCATTAGAGCGCCGCTTCGACATCATCATATCGCTCGAGCAATTGCAAGGAGAGATCGATGGTCGATTAAAAAAATTAGCAAAAACGACAAAACTGCATGGTTTTAGACCTGGAAAGGTTCCGCTCGGTATTGTTACGCAGATGTACGGCATGCAAGTTCAGCAAGATGTTTTAAATGATGCCGTTCACAAGGAATTTAAAGAGAAGATCAATGAGAATAATTTGCAAGTAGCGGGCTATCCACGTTTCGACGTGAAAGCATCCGACGATAGCAATTCTCAATATACCGTTACTGCAACATTTGAAGTATTTCCGGAAATCGTTTTAGGCGATTTGGGTAAACAAGGTATTGAGAAAGCAGTGGTTGAAATTAATGAAAACGATATTGATAGTACATTGGATCGTATTTGCAAACAACGTGTTACCTATAAGAATGTGCAACGCCCTGCGCAAATTGGTGATCGTGTTCAAATTGATTTTCGCGGGACGATCAATGGAAATGAATTTTCCGGTGGCAAAGCCGATGATGTTCAGTTGATATTGGGTGATGGAAAATATTTGAAAGATTTTGAGGCGCCTATAGTTGGTATGGAGATTGGCCAACAAAAATCATTCGATGTGGTATTTCCTGAAGATTATCATGGCAAAGATCTGGCTGGAAAAACCGCTACATTTGAGGTAAAGCTCAAGCAGTTGGAGCAACCGGTACTGCCGGAGGTTAATGCAGAGCTTGCAAAATCATTGGGAGTTCCTGACGGCGATCTCAATAAATTACGTGAAGGCATTCGTAATGATCTTGAACGTGAAGTTTCGCGGCGGATTCGAACGAAACTGAAAGAGCAGGTAATGCAAGCGCTGTTGAATGCGACGCAATTTGATGCACCGAATGTTTTGGTTAATCAAGAAAAAGAGCGTTTATTGCAAAGCGCTAAAAGCGATCTTGAATCAAGAGGAATAAAGAGCAATAAAATACCGCTTAATGCCGATTCATTTCAGGAAAAAGCGGTGTATCGTATTAAACTGGGTTTGATATTATCCGAATTGGTTGATGCGCATAACCTTAAACCTACGTCAGGACAAATTCGAACTCTAATCGAAGAAGCGGCTCAAAGTTATGAAAATCCGGAGCAAGTTGTGAAGTGGCATTATGCTTCTGAAGATAGATTGAAAGAGGCCGAAGCCTTGGCTTTGGAGGAGAACGTGGTCAATTGGGCGTTGAGTAAAGTTACAATCACCGATAAGAAAGTGACATTCGATGAGTTGATGGGGATATCTTAAGATGACGCAAATATTCAATACTATGCATGCAATGGAACCAAGGGGTCTGGGATTGATTCCAATGGTTGTCGAAAGCAGTGGCCGAGGTGAGCGTGCATACGATATTTACTCACGCTTATTGAAAGAACGCGTGGTATTTCTAGTCGGTCCGGTCAACGAAGTGACTGCAAACTTGGTGGTGGCGCAATTACTGTTTCTTGAGTCTGAGAATTCGGAAAAAGACATTCATTTTTATATTAATTCGCCCGGTGGTATGGTATCAGCCGGATTAGCGATTTATGACACAATGCAGTATATTAAGCCGGATGTCAGTACACTGTGCATCGGTCAGGCCGCTAGCATGGGAGCGTTGTTGCTGACCGCCGGTACTAAAGGAAAGCGATATTGCTTGCCGAATTCTCGGGTGATGATTCATCAACCGTTAGGTGGATTTCAAGGACAAGCTTCCGATATAGAAATTCATGCTAAGGAAATTCTGTATCTGAAAGGACGGTTAAATGAAATTATGGCGAAGCATACGGAGCGCTCCGTTTCTGATATAGAAAAAGATACCGATCGTGATAATTTTATGAGTGCAACGGAATCGGTAAATTACGGTTTAGTAGATGCTGTATTAAGCCGAAGAGAAGAAAGCAATAACTAATGCATGCTAGTGTAATTTTAAGTGACGGATATTTAAACTCGATGACGGTGGGATACGAATATGCCAGACAAAGCCAATAGCGAAAAACTCCTTTACTGTTCTTTTTGCGGAAAGAGCCAGCATGAAGTTAGAAAACTGATTGCAGGTCCTTCAGTGTTTATTTGTGATGAATGTATTGATCTTTGTAACGACATCATTCGTGAGGAAATGCAAGGCGATGAGGCAGCCAAGTTAATCAAATCCACTTTGCCGGTACCGCGTGAAATATGCCAAATCCTTGATCAGTACGTGATCGGTCAAGAGTCGGCGAAAAAAATCTTATCGGTTGCAGTTTACAATCATTATAAGCGGTTGCGTAATCTAAACAAATCCGATGAAGCCGATGATATAGAGTTGTCAAAAAGCAATATCCTTTTGGTCGGTCCAACCGGCTCAGGTAAAACTTTATTGGCGCAAACCCTTGCCCGATTATTGGATGTTCCTTTTATCATGGCGGATGCGACATCGCTGACGGAAGCCGGCTATGTTGGCGAAGATGTGGAAAACATTATTCAGAAGCTGCTGCAAAAATGTAACTATGATGCAGAGAAAGCACAGCGCGGTATTGTATATATCGATGAAATCGATAAGATTTCTCGGAAATCGGATAACCCGTCCATAACCCGGGATGTTTCAGGAGAAGGTGTTCAACAAGCCTTATTGAAGCTGATCGAGGGTACCATTGCGATGGTACCGCCGCAAGGTGGCAGGAAGCACCCAAATCAAGAATTTATTCAGGTCGATACGACGAATATTCTGTTTATTTGCGGTGGTGCGTTTGACGGTCTTGACAAGGTAATCAGAGCGCGTACCGAAAAAAGCGGTATCGGATTCGGTGCCGATGTCCGAAGCAACGAACGTAAAGACGTTAATAAAATGCTACAACAAGTAGAGCCAGAAGATTTGGTGAAATTCGGTTTAATACCGGAATTTGTCGGGCGACTACCGGTTGTGGCTACACTAGACGAGCTGAATGAAACCGCATTGATCCAGATTTTGACCGAACCGAAAAATGCTTTGGTTAAGCAGTATTGGAAAATGTTCAATATGGAAGGCGGGGTTGATCTTGAGTTTCGTGAGGCGGCGCTCAAAGCAATTGCGAAAAGAGCTCTGGCACGAAAAACGGGTGCTCGCGGACTGCGCTCGATCTTAGAGGAAATATTGCTTGATATTATGTACGATCTTCCATCGCTGGAGAATGTTACAAAAGTAGTCATCGACTATAGTTCCAGCAATGAAGATATAAAGCCGATTTTGATTTATTCAGATCAACCGAAAGTTGCTAAACGTTCTAAATGACAGTTTCTTTCATTGCGCAAGCAAAGATTAATGCGATTTGATTGTCTTCTTCCGTTGCTGTGGATAAATGGGGTTTAATCGCTTGAAATTGCCTGATTTGCCTCTACCTAGTTGACTGTTAGGAACTTAAAAAAGAGTAATTATGACCTCATTGGATGAAAATTCTGAACCGTTGATATTGCCCCTTCTTCCGCTGCGTGATGTTGTCGTTTTTCCGCACATGGTAATACCGTTGTTTGTTGGGAGACCGAAGTCAATCAAAGCGCTTGAATTGGCAATGGAGTCCAATAAAAATATATTGTTGGTTGCTCAGAAGGTGGCATCCAAGGATGATCCGGAACCTGAGGATTTGTATGAGGTTTGTAGTATTGCAAGCTTGCTGCAAATGCTGAAATTGCCGGATGGGACCGTTAAGGTGTTGGTCGAGGGTAATCAACGTGCTCGTATAAAAGAATTAATTGACTCCGAAACCCATTTTGTCGGTAGAGCCGAGCAGATTGATGCAGATTTGAGCGACAATCCGGAAGCGGAAGCACTGCGCCGAGCAATTATGACGCAATTTGATCAGTATGTGAAACTGAACAAAAAGATTCCCCCTGAAATCATTACTTCGCTCGGTGGTATTGATGATGCAGGTCGCTTGGCGGATACCATCGCAGCTTACTTGCCGCTGAAGCTTGAGCAGAAGCAGCAGGTTCTTGAAATATTTGATGTTTCCAAACGTCTGGAGCATTTGTTTGGATTGCTTGAAACCGAACTGGATATCTTGCAAGTAGAAAAACGTATCCGCGGCAGAGTGAAGCGCCAGATGGAGAAAAGCCAGCGCGATTATTATCTCAATGAGCAAGTCAAAGCGATCCAGAAAGAATTGGGCGAAGGCGAAGATGGCGCGGATATTGAAGAAATTGAGAAAAAAATTAAGCTTGCACAAATGCCGAAGGAGGCGCTTGCCAGAGCCGAATCGGAACTCAAGAAGCTGAGATTAATGTCTCCTATGTCAGCAGAAGCGACCGTGGTTCGTAATTACATTGACGCGCTGGTTGCATTGCCGTGGAAGAAAAAAAGTAAAATCAATACCAATCTTAAGTCTGCAGTGGAAATGCTTGAGAAGGATCACTACGGTCTCGAGAAGGTCAAGGAACGAATAGTCGAATATTTGGCTGTTCAGCAGCGGGTCGATAAAATGAAAGCCCCTATTCTTTGCTTGGTTGGACCACCGGGAGTGGGTAAGACTTCATTGGGGCAATCAATAGCTCATGCAACGAATCGGAAATTCGTGCGCATGTCGCTTGGTGGTGTGCGAGATGAAGCGGAAATTCGCGGTCATCGGCGTACGTATATCGGATCGATGCCCGGTAAGATTTTGCACAACATGAGCAAAGTTGGCGTTAAGAATCCGCTGTTTTTGTTGGATGAAGTCGACAAGATGGGAATGGATTTTCGCGGTGATCCATCATCAGCACTCCTGGAAGTTCTTGATCCGGAACAAAATAACACCTTTGTCGATCACTACATCGAAGTGGAATACGATTTATCGGATGTGATGTTTGTGGCCACAGCCAATACGTTGAATATTCCTCCGGCATTGCTAGACCGTATGGAAGTTATCCAGTTGTCCGGGTATACCGATGATGAAAAGCTGAATATTGCAACTCGCTATCTTTTGACCAAGCAGATGAAGAATCATGGGTTGAAACCAGAAGAGCTTTCTGTTTCACATTCGGCCGTGCAAGATGTAGCTCGCTATTACACGCGAGAAGCCGGAGTGCGAGCAATGGAGCGAGAAATTTCTAAAATATGTCGCAAAGCAGTAAAGATGATGCTGCTCAAAAAAGGAAAACAGAAAGTCAATGTCACTTCGCGCAATCTCGATAAATTTTTAGGGGTTAGACGCTATGACTATGGTATTGCAGAAGATAAAAATCAAATTGGACAAGTGACCGGTCTTGCATGGACGGAGGTCGGCGGGGAATTGTTGACGATAGAAGCTGTGGTCTTACCAGGAACAGGCAAGACCATCACAACTGGCAAGTTGGGTGATGTTATGCAGGAATCGATTCAGGCTGCGCTGTCGGTGGTTCGCGGACGTTCTCACCTGCTTGGAATAGCGGAAGATTTTTATCAAAAAAATGATATTCACGTTCATTTACCTGAAGGTGCGACACCTAAAGATGGCCCGAGTGCAGGTATTGGTATCTGTGTCGCGATGATTTCAGTGTTGACAAAAATCGCGGTAAGAGCGGATGTGGCAATGACCGGAGAAATTACGCTGAGAGGAGAAGTGCTTCCGATCGGCGGTTTAAAAGAAAAACTTCTGGCGGCGCATCGTGGCGGCATTAAATCGGTCATAATTCCAGAGAAAAACATGAAGGATCTCACGGATATACCGGCCAATGTAAGGAATCAACTGATAATTCATCCTGTCAAGTGGATTGATCAAGTGATTGATTTAGCGCTGGAGCATAAGCCGGAATTGTTAACTACAGCTATTGCGCCATCACTGCCGCCGGGAAACGAGGGAAAACTCATTAAATCGGTTATCAAGCATTGATTTTAGGTAAGTTTAAATTCAGCAAACAGTGGAATATGATCCGAGAGTCTGTGCCATGGCTTGCCATGCAAATGATTGCAATGGATGACATCCAAGCCGCGATAGTAAATTCGATCCATCGAAAGTAGAGGTATCCAGGCAGGAAACGTGCGCGCATAGCTGCCTCGAGTGTGCTTAAATACCTCCTGTACCCCTAAATCTCGATGCAAATAATGCTCCGCGCGACCTCGCCAATCGTTAAAATCACCAGCGATTATCAATGGTTCCTCGAAAGGAACATGAGAACTGATTCGCTTTGCTAGTGTGCTGAGCTGACCTTCTCTTTCGTGTCCCAATAGTCCCAAATGCACGCAAATGATATGAATTTTTGTGCCTAAATTGGGAATCTGTATCGTGCCGTGCAATAAACTGCGGCTTGCCTTGCGAAATAATGACACATTGATATTTTCCCATTCGATAAACGGGTATTTGCTCAGAATGGCGTTGCCATGGTGACCGGATTTGTATATGGCATTCTTACCATAGGCATAATGATGCCAAACTTGATCGGCGAGAAATTCAAACTGTTGATTGTTTGGCCAATCTTCAAACTGGTTGTTGGATATTTTACGCTCGCCGTGAACTTCTTGTAAAAAAACGATATCCGCATTGACGTGACGCAGTACATCTTTAATGTCGTGCAGTATAAAGCGGGAGTTGGTGGCATTGAATCCCTTATGTATATTATAAGTCAGAACTTTTAGCGATGTTTCGGACATAACGCTGTCGAATCTATGTGTTCACTGTGAGTCAAAAATAAATTTGCGGGCTGTGCGTACTTTAATCTGGGAATAATTGGATTTTCTAAGTGAGCATCGAATTTTTTCATTTGTTAATGCTGATTATAATCGCAAATGGTGCACCGGTATTAGCTCGACTGTTGCTTGGCAGCAAGTTCAACGCTGCAATCGATGGCGGGGCTGTGTTAGTGGACAATTCCCCGCTTTTTGGAGCCTCGAAGACCTGGCGCGGGGTTTTTGCAGCGTTACTGGCGACCACTATGTGTGCATTGTTTTTTGGTTATTCAGCGGCAATTGGAATGCAAATCGCAATCTTCGCCGTTTCCGGCGATTTACTATCCAGCTTCATCAAGCGTAGATTGTCGTTACAGCCGAGCTCTAAGGCGCCGTTGTTGGATCAAATACCTGAGTCTCTTTTTCCTGCATTAATGATGATGGATCTTTTTGACTTGCAATTATTTGCAGTGGCTGTATTGGTCACAAGCTTTACGATAATTGATCTCATAGTGACTTACTATTTGTATCATTGGAGGTTGCTACGGAAATCGCGTAAAAGCTAAAAAAGCGATTAAATGGGGGAAGTATAGGGTTTAGATTAAATACAACGGGAGTGCGGAATGAGCAATGGCATAAACCCAATTATCAATTGGCCGAACTTGGTTAGCGTCGTTCGGATTTTAACAGCGCCGGTGTTATTTTATTTTGCACTGGAACAGCAACCAATCTGGTTTATGATTACATTGATCTTCGCTGTATTTACCGATGTTTTGGATGGCTTTCTTGCCAGAATGCTGAATCAAATTACAGAATTTGGATCGTATCTGGATAGCTGGGGTGACTTTATCATTTATTCCACTTTGGCGATCTGTGCATGGATTCTATGGCCGGAAATCGTAAAACGCGAATATTATTATTTTATAACCATTGCGTTATGTTTTACGTTACCCGTAGTTGTCGGATTGATTAAGTTTCACACAATTATCGGCTATCACACATGGAGCGTGAAATTAGCGGTCGCTGTGACACTGACGGGTTATGTTCTTTTGTTTAGCGGTGTATTCGACGGATTGTTCAGAATTGCAATACTTTTTTGTCTGTATGCGGCAGCGGAGGAAATTGCGATTACATTATTGATTCGTCGTAAGCATACTGACATTAGGACCGTATGGCAGGCACTCAAGCTGAAGAGTGAAGAGTAATCCGATTGGGTGATTGAGATCAATTTGTACCGAACTGTTATAATTTGCGATTAGGTATAGCAAACTGATGTATGTTTTTTCAATGATCCGACGTCCCTACGCAAAAATTGGCTCTCCGTTTATATTGCTTGTTATTTTGGCATTAGTGACATTTTGGTTGGATTATGCAACCCGTCCGTCCGAACACGCTAAAAGCGATGATTTGTATCGGAATCCGGATTATATTGCGGAAAAGTTGATAGGTGTTCGTGCCGATCACGATCAAGGTATTCAGCGGCAATTTTCAGCACAAAAACTGATGCATTATCTTGGTGAGGAAATTACTCAATTGGAACAAGTCAGTTTTATTAATATGGATCCTGGAAAACCGCTGATGCAGTTATCTGCCGAACGTGCCACTGTAAAAAGAAAAGGCAGAGATATTGATTTGATGCAGAATGTAACTGCAGTTCGCGGAGCCGAGGATGAAAAATCGAAAATAACGCTGGTTACTGATTTATTGCATCTTTATCCGGAAGAGAATTTGGTAATGACGGAACATGCTGTATCCATATCTCGGTACAAAATGAAGATTGAGGCGAAAGGTTTGGAGTTTAATAATCGAACCGGAGAAATGCAGTTGTTATCTTCGGTGAAGGCTGTTAATAGTAGGTAATTGGATATTATGAAGATATTGCTTGTGGTGGGGTGTGTAGTTGGGTTGTCGATGCAAACGGCCAGTGCTGAGCGAGCGGATCGCGAAAAGCCGATGCACCTCGAAGCCGATCGCGCGACAGTAGAAGATGTTAATCGTAAGGAAGGGAGCCGAATCAGTACATTTATAGGAAATGTGATTCTGACCCAAGGAACGCTACGTATTCTCGCGGATAAGGTGGTAATGAAAGAAGATGCGCAAGGTTTTCGCCATGCAACAGCAACAGGAAACCTAGTGAGCTTCCGGCAAAAGCGGGATGGTATGGATGAATATGTCGAAGGATGGAGCGAACAGGCGGAATATGATAGCAAAACCGATAAAATCGAATTGTACAGGCGAGCTAGATTGAAGCGCGGTTTTGACGAAGTGCAGGGCGATTATATTTCTTACAATATGCGGAACGAATTTTTTCAAGTGATCGGCAGTAAGGAACGCGGTGTCGAATCGGGGCCGGATAAACGGGTAAGAATTACGATACAGCCTAAGAATAAAGCCGAGTGACGCTGTTTTAGGTAACAAAATTCCAAGTATGAGTGAACTAAAAGCCAATAACTTGAAAAAGCGCTATAAATCGCGCACTGTAGTCAAAGATGTTTCGTTTTCGATCAGCAGCGGTGAAGTGATAGGATTGCTGGGTCCCAATGGAGCAGGGAAAACGACGTGCTTTTATATGATTGTCGGACTGGTGTCGCTTGATGAGGGCGGCATTTTTCTGGACGATCAAGATTTAGGTCAATTGCCGATTCATCAGAGAGCAAAGCTCGGGTTAAGTTATTTGCCGCAAGAAGCCTCCATTTTTCGTCGTTTGACGGTGGAGGAGAATATCCTTTCGGTATTGGAGTTGCAGAATTTTGATGAAGAGGAAAAACAACGGCATTTAGACGATCTATTACACGATTTGCATATCAGTCATTTGCGAGATAATCCTGCAATAAGCCTATCGGGTGGTGAGAGGCGTCGTGTCGAAATTGCTCGTGCATTAGCGTCACAACCTCGGTTTATCTTGCTGGATGAGCCTTTCGCCGGTGTGGATCCGATTGCTGTCGTCGATATTCAAAAGGTAATTGCATTTCTTAAAGAGCGAGGTATAGGCGTCTTGATTACCGATCATAATGTCAGGGAAACATTAGGGATTTGCGATAGAGCCTATATTATCAGCGAAGGACATGTGCTGGCTCAGGGGCGCTCTGAAGAAATTATCGATAATGAGAAAGTTAGAGAAGTTTATTTGGGAGAAAACTTCCGCTTATAGCATTGCCATGAATTGAGGCCGAATTATTTAGTAATGATGATTTTCCTAAAATTATGAAGCCGACACTCCAATTAAAGCTTTCGCAACAACTCAAACTGACCCCTCAATTGCAGCAATCCATACGCTTGCTGCAATTGTCAACAATAGAACTAAATCAAGAGATCGAGCGCATCGTGCAAGAGAATCCGTTGTTGGAATTGCGCGAGGAATGGGATTCAGTAAACGATGAGAATGTTAATGCAAATGAAGAACCTGTTGATTTCTCCTCCAATGAGGACGGTTTGGCAGCAGCAGAGTCTCAGGATGATGCATTGGCCGATGAAAATCCAGGAATAGAGTCCGAGTGGCAGCAGGACGGTGTTTTTTCCGATAATTCCTTTGACGATGATAGAGAGGCGCCGCAAATACCGGATAAGCCGATCGGTTTACGAGAGCATTTGAATTTTCAGACCAATTCGAGTCAGCTTTCTGAGCAGGAAAAAAAAATCATCAGTTTGTTGATCGATAGCTTGGACGAAAACGGTTATCTGATGCAGGATTTGACTGAACTACAGGAGATGCTGCCCGCTGAGCTTGGTATTTCTCTAGTAGATCTGGAGCATGCATTGCAATGTTTGCAATGTTTTGATCCACCGGGTGTGGGGGCTCGTAGTCTCAAAGAATGTTTATTACTGCAACTGCAAGCGATGCCTGTGGATGTATGTCATCGCGATCAAGCGATAAAGGTTGTGCAGGATTATCTCGAAAAACTGGCGTTGCGTGACTTTGCACAGATAAAAAAACAATTGGCTTGCGATGATGAAAGCTTGCGGGCGATACAAAAGTTAATTACCCATTTGAATCCTAAGCCGGGTGCGCAATTTAGTACACAAAACGAACGTTATATCGTGCCTGAAATAACTGTCAGCAAAAAGAAAGGGACTTGGACGGCAAGGCTCAATATGAGTGCCTTCCCGCGTCTGAATATTAACCATCTCTATGTTAACATGTTAAAACAGGATCACCATTGCACACGCAGTTTAGTTGATCAATTAAATGAAGCTAAGTGGTTGATTAAGAATATAGAGCAACGAGCGCAAACTATTCTAAGGGTGGCGGGCGCGATCGTGCAGCGACAGCAGCAATTTTTTGAACATGGTGAAGTCGCGATGCGCCCGCTGGTGTTGCGCGAAATTGCGGATACGCTGAATTTGCATGAATCGACGGTATCACGAGTAACAACGCAAAAATTTATGTATACTCCGCGGGGTATTTTTGAACTGAAGTATTTTTTTGGTAGTCATGTTGCCACGGATACGGGAGGGGCTTGTTCGGCAACGGCAATTCGTGCGTTGATCAAACAATTGGTACAAGAAGAAAATCCTAAGAAACCACTCAGTGACAATAAAATTTCAGATATTTTAGAACAGCAAGGTATCGTTGTGGCACGCAGAACGGTTGCGAAATACCGGGAAGCGTTGCAAATCCCTGCCGCCAATTTGCGTAAATCATTTTAATTAGCATAAAAGGAAAAATAATGAATCTTAAACTCACCGGCAACCATGTTGAAATTACTGATTCCATGCGTGAATATGTGGTATCAAAAATCAGTAAGATTACGCGGCATTTCGATCATGTAATCGATGTCAGCGTTATATTATCGGTGGAAAAACTGAAACAAAAAGCCGAGGCCAACGTGCATATTCGGGGAAAAGATATTTTCGTTGAAACCGATAGTGAGGATATGTATGCCTCAATCGATAGTCTAATAGACAAATTGGATCGACAGATTCTTAAACACAAAGAAAAAAATCTTGAACGCCGCAATCATGGCGCACTAAAGGATCAAGAACTTGAATAATTTGCATTCGCAGTAAATTTGTCATTTTCGATTATCAGTAATGGCAGGATCTCGAATATTTTGTCATTGTTGTAACAAAAAATTTTCATGAATCAAATTTCGCAATTATTACCTTCCGCCAACATCATAGTTGGATTGGACGTTACCAGCAAAAAACGGGTTTTTGAGCAAGTCGGACTGCTATTTGAGAATGCCAACCAAATTGCGCGCAATCTGGTTTTCGATAGCTTGTTTGCGCGTGAGAAGCTCGGTTCTACCGGCTTGGGGCAAGGTATTGCCATTCCGCATGGTCGTATCAAAGGGTTACGTGAGGCGGTTGCCGCTTTGGTGACGATGAAAGAAGCTATTCCCTTTGATGCGCCGGATGGACTACCGGTTAATATTGCCTGTATTTTACTGGTACCTGAGAAAGCAACCGACAAGCATTTGCAGATTTTAAGCGAGCTAGCGCAAATGTTCAGTGACAAGCAATTTCGTGACGGCATCTTACAATGTAAGGACGCCGACGCAATACATAAACTTATCACCGACTGGGAACCGAATGTCGCAAATTAGTATTGCAGAACTTTTCGAGAATAAAAAAGAAAAGCTGAAGCTGACCTGGATTGCAGGCCAAGGTGGCGGCGATACGATATTGAGCGAAGAATTAATCGCACAGTCCGGACAGGGATTGATCGGGCATCTGAATTTCATTCACCCGGAGTGGATACAAGTTATCAGCAGCGATGAAATTCATTATTTGAATAAGCTTGAAGCGGCTTCGTTGGAGAAAAAAATAAACCAATTGGTGCAGGGCATCCTGGCATGCATCATCGTAGCGGATAACGCAGAAATACCTACAGCAATTCTGGATATGGCCAATAGCTCCAATATCCCATTGCTGCACTCGCCTTTACCCAGTCTGGAAGTCATCTGGTTGATACGCACCTATTTGGGCAGTGTTCTGGCACCTTCATGCAGTTTGCACGGTGTTCTGTTGGATGTGCTTGGCATGGGTGTCATGATTACCGGTGAAAGCGGTGTCGGTAAAAGTGAGCTGGCTCTGGAATTGATCAGCCGTGGTCATGGTTTGGTTGCCGACGATGTTGTCGAGCTGCGCCGCATTGCACCGGAAACATTGGAGGGTCGTTGTCCGCCGATGCTTAGGGATTATCTGGAAGTACGTGGTTTGGGGATGTTGAATATTCGCACCATTTTTGGTGAAACCGCAGTACGGCGGCATAAGAATATGAAATTGATCGTGCATTTACAAAACGGCGGCGGTGCCGGGTCCGTGGCGTTAGAACGCTTACCGATTTCCGATCTAACCGAGAAAATTATGAATGTCGAAATCCGGAAGGTGATCATTCCGGTTGCAGCCGGTCGTAACTTGGCAGTACTGGTGGAAGCCGCGGTGCGTAATTATGTGCTCCAGTTAAGAGGAATCGATAGTATGAAGGAATTTATCGAACGCCATGAGCGCATGATGGATCAAGAGTCGCCGAACAATAAAAATCCGCACTGATTCCGAGATGTGGAATTAATCGAATTGTATTCAGGCGATGGCGCATTTTAATACAATCACACTCGCCTTAACCGGCGCGTCCGGTATGCCGTACGGCATTCGCTTACTGGAAATGTTGTTGAAAGAAGGTAAGCAGGTTTTTTTGCTGTATTCGAAAGTTGCACAAATCGTTGCACAGCAAGAAATGGACTTGGCGTTGCCTTCCAGCGCTAAAGAAGCAGAAGCCTTTTTTAATCACCAGTACCAGTTACCTGGCGGTCAGTTGCGTGTGTTCGGGCGCGAGGAATGGTTTTCACCGGTTGCTTCCGGTTCCAATCCGGCCGATGCGATGGTGGTTTGTCCCTGTACTATGGGGACCTTGGCGGCGATTGCAGCTGGAATGAGTCAAAATTTGATCGAGCGAGCAGCCGATGTCATGCTCAAGGAAAACCGTCCGCTCATTATCGTGCCCAGGGAAATGCCGTTTTCGGCGATTCATCTGGAAAACATGCTGAAACTGGTACGTTGCGGTGCGGTTATGCTGCCAGCCAATCCTGCTTTTTATCATCACCCGCAATCAGTGCAAGATATGGTGGATTTTGTCGTTGCACGCATATTGGATCACTTGGGGGTTAAGCATTCGTTGATTCCGCGTTGGGGTGATACCGATCATTCTTGAGTTTGTGCGAATTTCATATTGCACGTAAATGATGATTTCTGGTTTCAAAAATACCGGCTTCGGTGACAATAAACTGCATTGAAATATCATGTGATTGCGGATAAATGTTTTCCAGTCTCTGGATTTCAAATGCGACACCGATAGTGAGCGGCTGGTGGGAGTAGGTCGCTAGCGTACGATCATAATAACCGCTGCCGTATCCCAATCGATAACCTTGTTTATCGAATCCGACCATCGGAACGATAATTGCATCTAGTCTTACAATTGGTGTGCCATCTGGTACCGGGATATCGTATGCGCCGATTTTCATTGGCGTATTTGGTAACCATTGACGGAAATGCAGCGGCTCATTTTTGGCGACGACTTCAGGCAACGCGAAAGTGGCGCTTTGGGTCAGCGGGTGTCGCGCTACGACACGCGGGTCGTACTCCCCTCGGAATGGCCAATATAATCCAATAGTTAAATTTTGTAATTGCGGAAATCCTTGCATCAGGTAATCGGAAATAATCCGACTCCATTGTTGATGCTGCGATTGTGGAATGGCTTCGCGCGCAGCGATCAATTGCTTGCGTTGGTTTTTTTTCCATTCAGGTAAATTGTTTAACATTTTTAAGCCATAGTGCTTTAACCTAATAAGCAATCGGTCAACTGAGACTTTTAGGTTTAAGGTTTGCAGTAAAATTTCGCTCGAGCAATTTGCGCACCGGCGCAGGGATACCCTGTTTCAGAGCATCTGCCGGGCTAATCCAGATCGATTGGGGTTGTTCAGCTTCAGGTTCTGAAACAACGTGCAGCAATTGCGGGTAGATGCGTAATTTGAAATGGGTAAATTGGTGATCCAGCGCGGGAAGGGCAATAGGCGGTTGAACCTTGAGCCCCCAATGGGATCGGCAATGTTGGACTGAATCGACGTCAGTATCGATTTCGGGTGGGCACCATAGCGCTCCCCAGATACCTTTCGCAGCACGTTTTTGCAGCAGCAATTTTTGGCTGCTATGTATCAGCAACATGACGGTTTCTTTTTGCGGCAATGATTTGCGCGGTTTTGGGGTCGGTAACTGATCGACGCATTTCTGTCGCCAGGCAATACATTGTTGCTGTAACGGACAAGCATTGCAGCGCGGAGCACTGCGGGTGCAAACAGTTGCGCCCAGATCCATCAGTGCTTGCGTATAAGTTTCGATTTCGCCTGAACCGCTGTCTGCAGGCAAAGCGGCTTCCGCAGCCTGCCACAATAACTGCAAAGTGTTTGCTTCACTTGTGAATCCGTGGATGCCGAAGTAGCGTGCAAAAACCCGTTTCACGTTGCCGTCAAGAATCGCTTCCCGCTTGCCGAAAGCAAAAACCGCAATGGCGGCAGCCGTTGAGCGTCCGATTCCCGGTAATTGCTCTATCAACGTTCGTGTACTGGGAAATTGGCCTTTAAAGTCCTGTACGATTTGTTGTGCCGCCGAGTGCAGATTTCGCGCCCGAGAATAATAGCCAAGCCCGCTCCAAAGCGACAATACCGTATCGAGCGGTGCTTTTGCTAAACTTTGTATGGTCGGAAATTGCTGCAGAAATCGCGTGTAATAAGGGATTACAGTGGATACTTGGGTTTGCTGCAACATGATTTCTGATAACCAAATTGCGTACGGATCGTGCGTTCCTTGCCAGGGAAGGTAATGGCGACCGTGCTGATTATGCCAACGAATCAGCTGCGCGGCGATAGACGACATGATGAAGGGCAGCGGCAAAAAGCTTAGTTATTCAAAAATGACTTCGCTGAATTTTGCATTGGGTGTCAGTACTTCCATCTTGCTAAGTCGTGTTAAATCGATGTGTTGTCGCGTGTCGCCATCAATTACCAGGCATTCGCGTCGCTCAGGCGAATTAACAATATCAATAGCCTTTCCTTCAATAATTTGACCGTCTTTAAGGATAAGCTTGAGACGGTAGTTATACATACAAACAACTTCGACAAAATCGTGAAGTTCGCATGAGATTACTTCTTGAGACATAGATTTCAATCCTTTGAGGTAGTGAAATGCCGTACTATACACGACTTGTTTTATCGCATGCTGGATGCATGATGATTGAGAGGAATATTAAGTCGAGCTGATTTGATCATAAACAATTTGGTATGATTACAAGAACATAAATAATGTGAAAGCTTTATGCAGCAATTACTCATCACACTTGGCATTTTTTTATTGGTTGTAGGGTTGATTTGGCCTTGGCTCTCGCAATTGCCGCTGGGTCGTTTGCCGGGCGATATTCATATCGAGCGTGAAAATTTCAGTTTTCATTTTCCGTTGATGACCGGTTTGCTGATTTCCGTCGTGTTGACGGTAATTTTCTGGTTGCTGCGGAAATAACAACGTTTTATTTGACGGCTCCTTTGCGCTCTAGTACGACGAAGTGAAATTCAAGGCCGTCGTCTTTTTCTGAAACATGCTTGTCACGTTGTACTTCTTCCCAATCGGCGCGATTGAATTCCGGGAAATAAACGTCCCCTTCGAAATCGCGTTGAATTTCAGTGATGTAAATACGCTGACATATTTTGATTGTTTGGCGGTAGAGTTTTTCGCCGCCGATGATGAAATGCTCACTATCGTGTGAACCGTTTTCTTCGCAGATCAGCAAGGCATCTTCAAGAGAATTCACCACGATGGCACCGGGTGCTTCATAATCCGTTTGCCGGGTGATAATGATATTGGCGCGGCCAGGTAAGGGCCTGCCGATTGATTCGAAGGTTTTTCTTCCCATGACGATCGTCTGGCCCATGGTCAAAAATTTAAAATGCTTCAAATCTGCCGGTAAATGCCAAGGCAGTTGATTGTTACGGCCGATGACCCGGTTTTTGGCCATGGCGACTAGCAATGATAAGCGTAATGGTGTCATACGGCTACCGGTGCCTTAATGGCGGGATGCGGGTCGTAATTTTGCAGAGAAAAATCTTCATAGCGGAAATCCAGGATGTCGCGTATTTCAGGGTTCAATTTCATCTCCGGTAATGTTCGGGGGGAGCGCGTCAATTGCTCTCGAGCTTGCTGCAAATGGTTCAAGTATAGATGTGCATCACCGAAGGTATGGACGAAATCCCCAGATTCAAGATTGCAAACTTGCGCGATCATCATGGTCAGCAGAGCGTACGATGCAATGTTGAAAGGCACGCCGAGAAAAATGTCCGCGCTGCGCTGATATAACTGACATGACAAACGATTGTCGGCAACATAAAACTGAAAAAAAGCATGGCACGGTGGCAGGCGCATTTGCTGCAAATCGCCGACATTCCACGCGGAAACGATCAAGCGCCGTGAATCGGGTGTGTGTTTGATTTGGTCGATGACTTGCTGTAATTGATCGATGTGTCGATTGTCAGCCGTTGTCCAGGAGCGCCACTGGTGGCCGTAAATCGGACCAAGATTGCCGTGCTCGTCGGCCCATTCATCCCATATCGTCACGCCGTTTTGGTGTAGATAATCGATATTGGTGTCTCCGCGTAAAAACCACAGCAATTCATGAATGATCGATTTTAAGTGGCACTTTTTGGTGGTTACCAAAGGAAAACCGTCGGCGAGATTGAAACGCATCTGGTAACCGAAAACGGATAAAGTGCCGGTACCGGTACGATCGGTCTTTTGTTGGCCGTGATCGATAACATGTTGCATTAATTCCAGATATTGATGCATTTAGATTTCTATCCTTGAATTGATACTTATTTTGTTGTGCTCAGTGCCAGGTTCGCGCAGCCATAACGAGCGTAACACGTATATAATAGCAAATGCTATCTGTAATCATTCTTGAATGACGCTTGATATGTCACCCACAAAAATAATATTTGACAGGAAAGTTCGTAATGCTGGCTTCACTTCACCAGGATATATCGCCTATTGATTCGTCAATTAAAGCTTCGCATATCCTCGTAGTACTTCCAAAATCAGAAAAATTATCCAAAAAATCTCATTTTTTCGCTGAAGAAACGCTGGCAAAACTATTGTTGCGACGTGATCTGGAGTTGGCGGCATTAGCTGAGACACCGGTTAGTGCAGATTTGCAGCAAGGTGAACTATGCGCCTGGGTGATGATTGATACGAATCAATCAATTTTTGAACAGCAATCTGCAATGCGTAAAGCGATTAAATTGCTGCTCAGCGAAAATCCTGCAGAGATACATATCGAAGTAAACGGATCTGTGCAGCAAAAGGGTAATTTTGCCGAATTGGCTGTTTATACGGCATGGTTGAACGGAGCGATTTTGCCGGTACGCAAAAATAAACCTGCACCAAAGTCACTATCCAAAATTTTTCTGTACGGTTATAAAGCTACGGATAATTTCGTTATTCAGCGTGCCACAGCGGAAGGAAATCTATTGGTGCGAGGTTTAACAGTATTGCCCGCTAATGAATTGACACCGAAAGCCTATCGCCAGCAAATCAAAAAATTAGCTGACAATGAAGGCTGGAAATACCAAGAATACGATTTCAATAAATTAAAACAAATGGGGGCTGGCGCTTTTGTCGCAGTCGCGCAAGGTAGTGAAACTGAAGATGCTGCTATCGTTCATTTACAGCATTACGGCAAGCAAAAAAATAAAAATAAACATATAGCGGTTATCGGCAAAGGAATTTGCTTCGATACCGGTGGGCACAATCTAAAGCCGGCCCGTTACATGCAAGGGATGCACAAAGATATGAATGGTTCGGCTGTCGCGTTAGGTGTTTTGCTTGCGGCCACACGTGCTGAAATTCCGGTGAATATCGATTGCTGGTTGGCAATTGCGCAAAATCACATAAGTCCTCGCGCCTATAAGCAAAATGATATCGTTTCCGCTTTGAATGGCTTGTCGATCGAAATTGTGCATACCGATGCCGAAGGCCGGATGGTGCTCGCAGATACGCTGACATTGGCGGGCAAATTGAAACCAGCTTTGATGATCGATTTTGCTACCTTGACAGGCAGCATGGAGACGGCATTAGGGTCGCGATACAGCGGGATCTTTAGCAATCGTGACGATTTGATAATGCAAGCGATAGCGGCAGGCCGAAGCAGCGGCGAACGCGTTTGTGCTTTTCCAATGGATGTCGATTACGAAGAAAGCCTGGAAAGCGCGATTGCAGACATCAAACAATGTGAAATCGGTGGAGAATTCGATCACATACTTGCAGCTTGTTTTCTTCGCCGGTTTGTAGACGATATACCGTGGCTTCACATGGATTTGTCCGCAAGCAGCCATAAAGGCGGTTTGGGTGCCGTTGACAGTGAAATAACCGGATTCGGGGTTGGTTGGGGTATTGAGTTTTTGCGAAGTATTCAGGAGTCTGATTGATTCCTAAATCATAGTGCAGTTGTATAATAATGGATTCAGCGCTCAGCTTTTTACAATCATAAGCTTTTGTCCGATCGATAAATTTTCATCACTTTTATTCCATAGCTTGATTTGATCGATGGTGGTGCCGTATCGCTTAGCAATGTGATATAGCGTATCGCCTTTTTTTACAATATGGACATCGGCTTGCTGTCTTGATGTGTATGCTGTTTCAATCGGCACCAATATTTTTTGTCCCAACACCAAATTTTTGTTTCTTGTGATCCCATTAATGGTTTGCAACTGTCGTACGGTTGTGCCGTGGCGAGCTGCAATATCATTAATTTTTTCGCCTTTTTTTACCTGATAAAAGCGCCATGAGAATCGTGGATCTTGGTACGTTTCAAGATTCTTGAGAAAGTTCTCTTTTTTGTCGGCAGGTAATAATAGTGTGCGCGGCTGATCCAGTACCTTAATGACGTAGCGATTATAGGCTGGATTTAATGCGGAAAATTCGTTTGGGGAGATATTGGCGAGGCGGGTTACTAGCGAGATGTCGATATGATCATGTATTAGAACTTGATCAAAATACGGTCGATTAGGTATCGATCGAAGCTGCAAGCGATTTTTTTTGGCATTGACAACAATATCCTTAACTGCCAGCAACTTATAGAGATAGTACCTTACTTCGCTAGGAAGTCCCAATTCGTAAAAATCGATCGATTTTCCTCTATGCGTGTTTTTTGCCAGCACCTTGGCGACAACACCTTCTCCGACATTGTATGCTGCAATGGCAAGTTTCCAATTGCCAAATTTGCTGTACAGGTATTGCAGATAATCCAATGCGGCTTGAGTTGAAGCAATTACATCGCGGCGATCGTCGTGCCATACATTCTGAACCAATCCCAAGTTCTTTCCAGTTTGCGGTATGAATTGCCATAAACCGGCAGTTTGACTGTTCGATTTAATCAGCGGATTGTAAGCGCTCTCGATAAACGGAATAAGTGCGATTTCCATCGGCATGCCGCGCTGCTCGACTTCTTCAACGATATAAAACAAATAACGTTCACCATCGGCCAGCATGCGATCAAACGCTACTGGATTTTGTGTGTAACTTTGTTCTATTTTTCGTATGATTCTGGAATCGGGGGGTAACGCTAATGCAAATCCGTTACGAATACGATCCCATAAATTCGAGTACTGTTGCTGTGATTTATCTTGAATCGAAGGGGTGGCTGACGCGTTTAGCGATGTTGCGACATAAAATCCCAGAAAAATCAATAGAGCGAGGTATATTTTTTTATTAAAAATCATCAATATGTATTTTTGTATTTCCACACTGTTCGACAGGATATATAAAAAATTCGGTTTTGCAAACCATTTTTTTTAGGAAAACATATGAAATTTTTGTGAATATTAAAAATATTCAATGCATTAAAGATGCTTTCTCGACACGTATATTATAGGAAATAAATCTTGATCGGAATGAAAACTAAAAAAATGCTGATCTAAATAGTGTGGCGAAAATATCAAAACGTTAAAAATGGTAGACTTTCCTTTCACATTTTTATCAACGTGCCTTTGATTACACGTGCATGCCTTGGTCGCTTTTCTCCAATCGTAGTTTGCTTAATTGCATGCTAGCGCTGACTGGTTTTGTTTCAATTCTGCCTGTTTTGGCACAGAAACCTGAAACTACCCAAGCTGTTATTCTGGATTTGATCAACGTCACTGCTACCCGCAGCGAGCGTTCACCGGCGCAAATCCCGAACAGTATCACACAGATCAGACGCGATACACAGCAAGGTTATCAACCGGGAGCGACACTGGATGAATTCGCACGCGGCACGCCGGGCGTATTCTTTCAGAATCAATTCAATTTCACGCAGGATCTGCGCATCGCGATTCGCGGCTTCGGAGCACGCTCGCCGTTTGGTGTACGCGGCATTCAAATGCGTGTGGATGGTATTCCGCAGACGCTGCCGGACGGGCAGACGCAACTGGATTCAATCGATCCTTCGTTGATCGAGCGCATGGATATTGTGCGCGGACCTTCGGCGGCATTGTACGGCAATGCATCCGGCGGTTTGATCGACATCACCACGCGCGAAGCGCCGCAGGAAAAATTTGTGGTCATGCCGCGGCAAGTGTTCGGGGAATACGGTTATTTAAAATCCGAGTTGTTTACCGGGGGGCGTCACGGAAATTTCGCGTACAGCCTCTATGGTTCGCATACGCAACAACATGGCTGGCGCGATCATAGCGCGATGCAGAATACGTTTTCTCAGGCCAAATTGAATTTTCAAACCAGCGAGAAATCCGATCTGATGCTGGTATTTCGGGAATTTTATTCGCCAGTGTCGAAAGATCCGGGCGCTTTAACGCTTGCGGAGACGCAAACCAATCCGCGCCAGGCGTCCGCTCGCAATATGCAGTACAACGCCGGTGAGGAAATCCGCCAGGAGGAGCTGGGCATGCGCTTCCGCCAACGGCCTGTTGCCGGAAAGGAGTTCAGCGTGACCGCGCATTGGCTGCAACGCGATTTTCAAAGCCGGCAACCTTTTTTCGACGGCGGACAAGTACAATTCGACCGGCAAGTGGGGGGCGTGATGATGCACTTTGTCAACGATCACGAACTGTTCAATCGCCCCAATCGTTTTTTGGTTGGTGTCGATTACGGCATACAAAATGACGACCGGCAACGCTTTAACAACAATTCCGGTGTGCGCGGCGCGTTGAATTTAAGCCAGATCGAACGCGTGCAAAGTACCGGGCCGTTCGTGCGCAATGAATGGAACATTGCCGACAAGTTGGATTTGGTGATTGGTGGTCGTTGGGATTGGTTAAATTATCAGGTAAAAGATCACTTTAAAGCCGATGGCAATCAATCCGGTTCGCGCACGGTATCGCAAGGCAGCGGTTCCGCTGGATTGGTTTATCATCTGACTGAGCGGCAGCAGCTTTATGCACATGTCGCTACGGTATTCGAAGCACCAACGACAACCGAATTGCTTAACAATCCAGCAGGACGAGGTGGATTCAATCCCAATCTGAACGCACAAACTTCGCTCAGCAACGAACTTGGTTTTCGCGGCAACACCGCCGGATTTCAGTACGATACGGCCGTGTTTTTTATTCGTACCTGGGATGAAATCGTCCCGTTTGAGTTGCCATCGTCGCCGGGGCGTGCGTTTTTCCGCAATGCCGGGCAATCGCGACGCGTGGGCGTCGAAACGCGGTTGGCGACACCGGAATGGAAAGGTTTGCGCGGTGAAATCAGCTATACGTTTTCCGACTTTGCTTTCGAAAAATACGTGATTAACGACGCCAACCTGAAAGGCAATGTTTTTCCCGGTATTCCGGAGCACCGTTGGGAGGGATTGGTGCGCTACTCACATCCTTACGGTTTTTTCGGGCAACTGCACGTGCACCGCGTCGGCGGGTTTTACGTCAATGACGTCAATACCGCAACCAATCCGGCGTACACCCTGGGACAATTGTTGGCAGGCTGGGAAGTCAAACGCAACGGCATTGAAGGTTCGGTGTTTTTCGGTGTCAATAACCTGTTCGACGCACAATATAATGCCAATACTCGCATTAATGCCGCATTGGGCAGATATTATGAACCGGGGCCACCGTTGAATCTATTCGGTGGTATTCGGTTACGGATTGTCGTGTTTTGAAATGCAATTACAATAGGGAGTTAGCATGCCACAACCTTGGATGGGAAAAGTCATCGTCATTACCGGTGCATCGAGTGGAATCGGCTGTGCCTTGGCTCTGGTACTGGCTCCTCATTCTCCTAGGCTAGTGTTGGTGGCGCGAGATCAACAGCGGTTACAGTCGGTGGCTGATCAGTGCGAAGCGCAAGGGGCTGAGACGTTGGCGGTCGCTGCAGATGTCGCCGATTCCGAGGCTTGCCGGACAATGGTGCAGCAGGCGGTGGAACGATTCTCGCGCATCGATGTGTTGATCAATAATGCGGGCATTTCGATGTGGGGCGCATTCGATGAAATCAGCGATCTGCAGCAATTCGAGCGGGTGCTCGCGGTGAATTTTCACGGTAGTGTTTATTGTACACGCCATGCGTTACCGTACTTGCGGCAATCTCAGGGGCGTATCGTGGCGATTTCCAGTCTGGCTGGGTTGACGGGTTTGCCGATGCATACCGCTTACAGTGCCAGCAAACATGCGTTGAACGGTTTTTTTGAATCGCTGCGTATCGAGTTGGCCGATAGCGGTGTCAGCGTTACGATCGTGGCGCCGGATTTCGTGCAATCGGAAATTCATCAGCGCAGTATTGATGCCCAGGGTGAACCGCTTGGCCAACCGCTGCCAGATCATGCATCTTTTTTAAGCGCAGAGCACTGTGCACTAATCATCATAAACGCAATGGAGAAAAGAAAGCGTTTGGTTTTGACTTCGTTGCGCGGGCGTCTTGGTCGCTGGGTGAAGTTGCTTTGCCCGCAGTTGATCGATTGGATCAGCAAAACAGCGGTAAAAAAAGCGTATCGGCGAATGCAATAAAGCCAGCATACCTATTGCTATTGCTGGCTTTATTGGTGCAGCTAAAACCCGGATTCTGCCTTTTTCATTGTGCTGACCAGTGCGATGTTGATCAGTAACACAACTACACCAAGGATGAGCCAATTGCGCCCGGCTCTTCGCATTTCCGGGTCTGCTTTGCGGAAATAGGTGAATCCCATGGCGATCCCGATGAGTGGAAAAACTATCGTGCTGATATAAATCATGATGTTAGCCCATAAAGGGACGCTGGGTTTTTTATCCGTAGCGACTGGCTCTGTTTTTTCCGTGGTTTCAATTGGTTGATCGGTAGAATTGTCGCTGATGTTTTCAACGCGGTCTTCGTTTTTATTTTCAGGTTTATTGTCAGGTGTGCTCATGGCGCCGGTTATCAAGTTAGATACTTAAGGGTTAATGGTAAAGGTGATCAATTGCTCGTAGGTGCCATCATAAATCGCATTGATATTACTATCAACAGCAAATCTGATGGTATAGGTACCAGGCGGTAAATTTGCGGTTGACGCATCGAACAACGTAAACGAGTCGATGTTCACCAGAGGGCCGCCGTAAGCACGCAAAGGATTGTCGGATGCTTCGAACTGAAACTGGTCGTTTAGCCAAAAGGTACCCACCGGGGTTTCCGCTTTAACCCAATAATCGGCCAGATTGCCGCCGCTGGTCGTTGGATCGAGTGAGAGGGTCAAAGTCAAATGCTCGCCCTGCGTGAGTACGATGGATTTTGGTTGATGATTGGCATAAACGGCGAGTGCCGGCAATTGCATGGTAGCAGGTGTGGGCTGTTGATTGAAATGCCATGGGAAGCCGGTATTGAGTGAAATCTGACCGGAAACAACTTCAAGGTGAGTGGTATTGAAGCCGATATATTGGCCGCTGATCGCGCAAGCTGCGAAGGCAGTCTGGTCGTCGAATGCAATGACGATATTGGCGTTGTCGGTGACACCGACATACTGCAACTGCACTTTATAATCGTCTTTGGTATCCTGCAACATATCCAATCCGCTCATGGCAAGCCGTAATGTGGCAACATCATCGGCGGTCAACGTGCGCCGCGCTTCTCTTTCTTGTATGCCTTGCTGCATGACCGCTTCGGTTTTAGGTAATCCGAACAACACTGAAACATCCCGGTCGCCGTTGGCGACATATTGGTCGTTGGCGGGAAGATCGGCAAGATTCTGACTGTATGTGGTTTTGTCGATAATGGCGGGTAAAATGAACGGATTATTACTGTCTTTGTAAAACCAATGCAAATTGACATCGTCGCCGCGAATGTCGTCGCGTGATCCGATGATGCCATCGGGACCGCTGTTCAAATCGAATTGATTATTGGCTCCCTTGGTGGTTGCAGTGTAGTCTTTGTCGCCTTCGGAAAGTCCCGATTCCGATGCCAAATTGGGGTGGGAAAGCCCCAAGCAATGTCCCAGTTCATGCAATACCACCGATTCAAAATCATAATGATCATCCGGGATGTCCCCTGCGGGAACGACTACATTGCCGGTGGTTGGGATCAATTCGTTCCAGGTCTTGATGGCATTTTGCAGCGGCGTTGCCATTTCACTGATAAAAGGGGAAGTAGGAGAGATACCGACGGTTACGGTCAGAGTACCCCCTTTGCCGTAATATCCGGTGGGATGAGTGATGATTTGTGCGCCGTATTTATCACCGGCGAATTCAAATACACCTGCATCGGTTGAGCCGATCGACAACCAGGTGGCAATTACCAGTGTGAAACGATGAAAATTGCAGTGATTAAATTCCGATTGCATTTTGATTTTATGCAAATGTAGGTTAAACCGCTTGTCCGGCTGCGTAACCTGACGACCAAGCCCACTGAAAGTTGTATCCGCCCAAATGACCGGTTACGTCGACGACTTCCCCGATGAAGTAAAGCCCCGGTACTTGTTTGCATTCCATCGTTTTAGAAGACAATGCATGCGTGTCAACGCCACCCAACGTAACTTCGGCTTTCTTGTAGCCAGCGGTACCGCTCGGCGTGATTTTCCAGTTATGCAAATGCTCGGCAATTTCATGTAATTCATTTTCGCGGTATTGCCGCAGCGGTTTTGCCATCGAGGATAACCGTGCCGGTAATGTGGTGCACCATGCCTGAATGAATCGCTTCGGCAAGTAACGGGCGAGTAAGTTTGTTAGTAATATAGCGCTATGCCGGTTAGTTAAGAAAAGTTGCAGTGCATCGTGCTGTGGTAATAAATTGATAATCAACGGTGCATCGGGTTCCCAGTAGGAAGAAATTTGTAAAATGGCCGGACCGCTTAATCCGCGATGGGTCAATAGCATATTTTCACGAAAAACTGTCTTTCTACAACGTACTTCCACATCCAGCGAAATGCCGGGAAGATCTTTAAAGCCTTCGAAGTCGTTGGAATTGAATGTTAATCCCACCAAGCCTGGGCGCAGCGGCGTTACCGGAACGCCGAATTGACTGGCGATTCGGTAGCCGAAAGCCGTTGCACCGATTTGCGGAATCGATAAGCCGCCAGTAGCAATGATCAAAGCGCCGGTTTCAATGGCGTTGCGATCAGTAGTAATCAGGAATTTTTGAGGTGAGACTTGAGTAATTTGCTTGATCTGCGAAGGCATTTGCCATTGAACGCCTGCCGAATCGCATTCCTGCCGCAACATGTTGATGATTTGCTGCGAACTGTCGTCGCAAAACAATTGCCCCAATTTCTTTTCGTGATAGCGAATACCATGACTCTCTATCAATGCAAGAAAATCCTGCGGCGTAAATCGCGCCAATGCCGAGCGGCAAAAATCGGGATTGCCGGATAAATAATTTTCCGCTTTGGCAAAGCGGTTGGTAAAGTTACAGCGACCACCGCCGGAGATACGGATTTTCTCAGCTAATTTACGGGCATGATCGAGCAATAAAACCCGACGCCCGCGTTTCCCGGCTTCGATCGCGCACATCATGCCGGCAGCACCGGCGCCGATGATGACGGCATCCTGAATCAGTCTTTTCAATGCCCTGCGAGGATGCTGATATGGGAAAATTCTTTATTCGTTGGCCAACATATCCAAACGCACGGAAATCATCATGGCGATAAACAAAAACAGCGATAAGCCGATGCGTATGCTCAGCGATTTGACCATGCGTGTAGAATTGCCCTGATCCTTGAACATGAAATACAGTGCAGATCCAAGGCTATAAATTATGATGACGAATAAAGCGATAGCAAAGATTTTCATGGGGCATTTTTACGGTAAATTAATGTTGGCAAAGTTTAGCCGAGTTTTATCGATTGTCCAATGCTTATTTAACGATAAGCACTTAATTTTATTTTATAACCGCAATCGCAGAATTGCTTTTTGATTCAATCAGTATGTCAACGACGAGTCATCTGCCGCCGGCAGTTTTTTTGCTAGGACCAACTGCCAGCGGCAAGAGCCGGGTGGCATTGGATTTGGTCGAACAATTACCGCTTGAAATCATCAGCGTCGATTCCGCGCAGGTATATCGCTACATGAATATCGGAACCGCCAAACCGGATCGGGAAACGCTAGCTGAGATACCGCATCACCTCGTCGATTTGATCGATCCCGATCAACATTATTCGGCGGCGCAGTTTCGCGATGACGCCTTGAGGATCATGCAGGACATTACGCAGCGCAATAAAATTCCTTTGTTGGCTGGCGGTACCATGTTGTATGTTAAGGCATTGCAAGAGGGGTTGTCGGCATTGCCGCCTGCTGATCCGAATTTGCGGCTTGAGCTGGAAAACAAAGCAAAAACGCTGGGATGGCCGGCATTGCATCAAGAATTGGCGGAGCTCGACCCGGATACCGCAACGCGTATCAAACCGACCGACAGTCAACGAATTCAGCGTGCGCTGGAAGTTTGTTTGTTGACGCAACAATCCATGTCCGAATTGCTGAAAACAACCAAGCAGAACGATTTTCCGTTTCACCCGATCAATATCGCTTTGCTGCCCAGTGAACGCAGCCAATTGCATCAGCGTATCGCGCTGCGGTTTGAAGCCATGCTCGCGGCAGGTTTGATCGATGAAGTGCAATCGATACGTCAGCGTTTTTCAACAATGTCTACTGAATCTCCGGCAATGCGCTGTGTGGGATACCGCCAGGTGTGCTTATATCTGGACGGACAAATAAGCCGTATGGAACTGCACGATAAAGGCATTTTTGCAACCCGCCAATTGGCCAAACGGCAATTGACCTGGTTGCGCAGCATGAACGCCGAAACAAAGCGTGAATTCGATTGTCTGGATGATCATTTGGTTGTACAAGTCAGAAATTATGTACGCGAAGTGCTCGATAAGATGTGACTGCAATACAGGGTTGCTTGTCTAATTCCGTCTTGAAGCGTTATGATTTCTATTTAATGGCTTTTTTCACTCATTCGATAATAGGAAAAATTATGCAAACTCGTTCTCAATTTTTTGTTTTGCCGGCACTGTTGTTGTGCCTGTTGGCGTTAACCGGTTGCGAAAATTATGCGGAAAGAACGCATCCGTCCTGGGTAGCGCCGACTCCGGGCATCGTGCATGACGATTCCTCCATTTATGCACGGATCATGCAAACCATACAAACAGATCCCGATTTGCGCGGTGTGAATGTTGAAGTAAAAGTCCAAGATGGGAATGTTACGTTGACGGGAAAAGTGTCGAATGAAAATCAAATGACCAAAATTAACATGCACACCTGGATGGCGGAAGGCGTGAAGAAGGTCGACAATCAAATCGCAATGAAGTAATCATCTCTAAAAATCCCCAGCCCTGGGGATTTTTAGTCTATCGTTGCCGGTCAGCACAGATTGCTGAGGTGGCCGTTCCAGTAAAAGCATTTCCCTCGCTATTGGCTATTACGCAACAAAATCCGGAAGCAGATATTCATAAATTGGCCGGCGTGATGATGTAGCAATTACGGGCCACAAGTATCAAAATACAATTAAAATTACTATTCTCAACAAGAAAATCATTTCTGGAATTTCTTCAATAGTTCATGAACAAAGAGCAACTGAAAAAACTGGAAGCCGATCTGTGGAGCGCCGCCGACAAACTGCGCGCGAATTCCGATCTGAAGTCGAGCGAATATGCGACACCGGTGCTGGGACTGATTTTCCTCAAATTTGCCGACAACAATTACCGCCGTCATGAGAAGGCCATTCTCGCCGAATATCAGCAGTTGCAGGGTACGCGGCGCGAGAAACCGGTTTCCGAGATCGCCATCGAGCAATGCGGTTTTTACCTGCCCGACCATACCCGCTACGATTATCTGCTGAATCTGCCGGAAGAAAAGGACATTGCCAAGGCGCTCAAGGAGGCGATGAAGGCCATCGAGGAATACAAGCCGGAACTCGAAGGCGTGCTGCCGAAGGACGAATACGCCGCGCTGACGCGCACCGACAAAACCATTCCGCAACAATTGCTGAGAACGTTCGCGGATATTCCCGCCAACGCGACCGGCGACCTGTTCGGGCAGATTTACGAATACTTCCTGTCCGAATTCGCGCGCAGCGAAGGCCAGAAAGGCGGCGAATTTTTCACGCCGCGCTCGGTGGTGCGGCTGATGGTCGAGATCATCGAACCGCACGGCGGCAAGGTGTTCGATCCCGCCTGCGG